>JACQUQ010000052.1 GCA_016210175.1 Chloroflexota bacterium
GGGTACTACGCCCTCAAGACCATGGAGGAATCCCAGGGCTGCGCCGCCTCTGTCAGCGATGAGGAGGTCGTGGAGGGGATCAAGCTCCTGGCGCAGACCGAGGGCATCTTTGCCGAGACCGCCGGGGGCGTCACCGTTGCCGGGTTGCGGCGATTGGTCCAGGCCGGTATCATCGGGCGCGACGACCTCACCGTGGCCTATATCACCGGCAACGGCCTCAAGACCCAGGAGGCGGTGGCCGACGCCCTGGAGCCGCCGGTGCGGGTGCAGCCGACCATCCGCTCCTTTGAAGAGGCCCTTGGCCCCCGGCTGCACCGCGGCGCCGTCGGCGTGCGGGAGTAGCGCTATGGGCAAGCGACGCGTGAAGATGGATTTCCCCCCGGACCTGGTCCCCCGGCCCATCATCTGGGAGATGGGCCATCGCTTCCAGGTGGTCACCAACATCCGGCGGGCTGATGTGGGAGAAAGCCACGGGTGGGTGATCCTGGAGCTCGAGGGTGACGACCACGAGATCGAGCGGAGCATCCGCTGGGCCAGCGACCTGGGGGTGCGGGTCGGTTCGGTCGAAGGCGACATTATCGCCGGCTGACAACCGGAACCCTTCATCCTCGTGGTCTTTCACTCGTGATTTGCGGGCTACCGCTCGGTAGGGGCGGGTTTGAAACCCGCCCCTACACCCCAGCAATTCACCTGTGACAGACCGCTAGGTGTGCAGCCCCGGAAGTATCCATCAGCTCTCCGGGCAACTCCCTACCTCAGTATCACCCTTTTACTTCATAAGGAAGGCAGGTTCAACGAACGTGGCGGTCACTGTACGTATCCCTACCCCTCTGCGGGCCATCGTCCGAGGCCAGGAGGCCGTGCAACTGGCGGGTTCCAGCTTGGCCGACGCTATCGCGGAGTTGGAGCAGCAGTACCCCGGTATCCGCGAGCGCCTGTGTGATGAGACCGGCGAGCTCCGGCGCTTCGTGAATATTTATGTGAACGGCGAGGACGTGCGCTTTCTCAATGGGCTGTCCACGTCCCTCAAGTCCGGCGACGAGGTGAGCATCGTTCCGGCCGTGGCCGGGGGCGCCTAAGCGCGCGGCCGAGCAGACCTCACCCCCCGGTCCCTTGTGCGGGGAGGAGTTGCTTCCCCGCTCCGCTTCACGGAGAGTGCAAATTAACCGAGGAGGAAAACAGCGGAATAGTTGGATACCGCCGCCCTGAAGGGCGGGCCGAGTCCTTTGCCAGCAATGGCCCGCCCTTCAGGGCGGCGGGAACTCTTCCTTGAGAGGTATCAAAGCGTCCCACGACCGACTATTCTGCTCTTTACCTTCCTACCGAATTTGCCCTACCCGTGCTTCGGGCAGGGGCCGGGGAGCGGTCCAGGTCTTCCCCTGCACCCGCTCGTCCGCCGCACCGCATGGTTTGCCATGCACGGGATAGGCGGCAACACGACGCGGGCCGTCTCATGTCTTCGTGAGGCACCACCAGCCGCCCAGGTGTCAACTGGCGCCTGCACAGTGTACAATACGGTCGGTGGGACGCCTGCGTAGGCCCGACGGGGTTCCGCTGCGTGCGGAGCCGAGCGCGGGGCACGGGGCGGCCCGACTTCCCAGGTCAGGAGCAACTGTGGTACTCAGTGACCGGAGCATTCGGGAGGAGATCGCGAAAGGCACCCTGGTGATCGAGCCACTGGACCCGGACTGCATCCAACCGGCCAGCGTGGATGTGCATCTCGACCGCAAGTTCCTGGTCTTCCGCAACTCCCGACGGCCCTACATCGACGTGCGGCAGAACACGGACGACCTGATGGAACTGGTGGAGATCCAGGGCGATGCCCCCTTCATTTTGCATCCGGGGGAGTTCGTCCTGGGCAGCACCCTGGAATCCGTGACCCTCCCGGACGACCTCGTGGCGCGCCTGGAGGGCAAGAGCTCCCTGGGACGCCTGGGCCTGCTCATCCACTCGACCGCCGGGTATGTGGACCCCGGCTGGCGGGGACACCTCACCCTCGAACTCAGCAACGTTGCCAATTTGCCCATCACGCTCTATTATGGAATGAAGATCGGCCAGATCTCGTTCCTCCGCCTCACCTCGCCCGCCGAGTTCCCGTATGGCTCCCGGACCCTGGGCAGCAAGTACCAGGGCCAGCAGGAGCCAACTCCGAGCCGGTATTACCTGGACTTCCGGGGCGAGCGCGCGTGATGCGGACGCCGGGGCATCTGCCCTGAGGCCACGCCCCGCAGTCCGGACCTTGCCCCCGATGCAGACGGCGCGGCCGTACCCCTGTCTGGGGGCGCATGGGAGACGTTGCCGCAATGTCCCAGCCGATGGAGCAGTACCACGATCCACGGCGGACAGCGTTCCTCGTCCATTGCATGCAGAACGCCATCGTCAAGGGCGAGGGTCCACCGTACTATCTGGCCCCGGAACGCGAGCGCTTGGTGCATAACTTCGCCCGCGTCCTGGAACGGACCCGCAGCCTCGGCATACTGGTGCTGCACGTGGTCCTGGAGCGGCGCGTCGACGACCCGGATTTCCTCTTCCCGGCGAGCGATGCGCCTTTCTCCTATCCTTTCGCGGGGCCGACCTTGCTCCCTGGGACCCGGAGCGCCGCCATCGTGGATGAAGTACACCCGCGTGACGATGAGCGAGTCATCACCAAGCCGCGCTTCGGCGCGTTCTACGGGACACCCCTGGAGCACGTACTGCGGGTACACGGCATCGACACGCTGCTCATCGGCGACATGTACGCCGACCTGGGGGTGGAGATGACGGCGCGGGAGGCCTGGGACCGCGGTTTCCGGGTCGTGGTGCTGTCGGACTGCTGCGGCACGCTCTCCCCGGCGGCCTGGGAGCGGGTGATGGCGGAGTTGCTCCCGCGCTTCGCCCAGGTGCGCACGAGCGACCAGGTGCTCTCTCTCCTGGCACGGTGAGGGTGGCACGCCATCCTCTCGGTCCCGCTGGCGGTGCGCCTCCTGGGGCCGGGGCGCACCAGCGCAGCAGATCAGTCAGGATGAGGCAAACCGTATGCCGTGGATGCGGCACGCCCTGCTGCTGGCCCGCACGGCCGTGGGACGGGCCAGCCCCAACCCGGCCGTGGGCGCGGTGCTGGTCAAAGACGGGCAGGTGATCGGCCGCGGGGCGACCCAGGCCCCCGGCGGGCCGCACGCCGAGATCGTGGCCCTGCGCGCCGCCGGAGAAGCTCCCCGCGGCAGCACCCTCTACGTGACCCTGGAGCCGTGCTGTCACCACGGGCGGACCCCGCCGTGTACCGAGGCCATCATCGCCGCCGGCGTCGCGGAAGTCCACATCGCAACGCTGGACCCCAATCCGGCGGTGTCCGGCCGGGGCCGGGCGGCCCTGGAAGCCGCGGGCATCCGCACCGTCCTGGGCGAGGGTGAGGAGGCTGCCCGCGCCCTCATCGCGTACCACCGCAAGTACATCACCACGGGCCTGCCCCTGGTCATCGCCAAGTTCGCCGCCAGCCTGGACGGTAAGGTGGCGACCCGCACCGGCCACTCCCAATGGATCACCGGCCCGGCGGCGCGGGAGTACGCCCACCGGGTGCGCGCTCGCGTGGACGCCATCCTGGTGGGGGTGAACACGGTGCTGGCCGATGACCCGCAGCTTACCGCTCGCCCCGGCGGACGGCTGGTGCGCCGGCAACCGCTGCGGGTGGTGGTGGACAGCCGGGGCCGCACGCCACCCCAGGCCCAGGTGCTGCGGGGGCCGGGCCAGGCGCTGGTGGCCGTCACCGCGCAGGCCCCCCCGGACCGGCTGCGGGCCCTGCGCGAGGCCGGAGCAGAGGTGGTCGTGCTCCCGTCGGATGGGGACAAGGTGGACGTGCTGGCCCTGCTCCGGGAACTGGGCCGGCGTGAGCAGGCCAGCGTCCTGGTTGAGGGCGGCAGCACCCTGCTGGGCAGCCTGTTCGACCGGGGGCTGGTGGATCAGGTGCTGGCGTTCTTCGCGCTGCTGCTCATCGGTGGCCGGGACGCGCTGCCGGCGGTGGGCGGCCTGGGCGCGGCGACCCTGGCCGAGGCCCTGCGTCTGGAGCGGGTGCAGGTGCGGCGGCTGGGCAACGACCTCCTGGTGAGCGGCTGGGCCGCGGAACGCTAACGAGGACTGAGGAGCGAGATGTTCACCGGGATCATTGAGGAAGTCGGCCGGGTGCGGGAGCGCACCGCAGGCGGCCTGGTCATCACGGCGCAGCGGACGCTGGAGGGGATGAAGCTGGGCGACAGCATGGCCGTCAACGGCGTGTGCCTCACCATCACCCGCCTGGAGCCGGACGCCTTCGCGGTGGACGTGGTGCCCGAGACCTTCCGCCGCAGCAACCTGGGCGCCCTCAACCCCGGCGATCCGGTGAACCTGGAGCGGCCCCTGTCCCCCACCGACCGCCTGGGCGGGCACATCGTCCAGGGCCACGTCGAAGGCGTCGGACAGGTGCTTGCCATGACGCCGGAGGGCAACGCGGTGAACATGCGCTTCGCGGTGTCCCGGCGCTTGCTCCGGTACATTGTGGCGAAGGGGTTCATCGCCCTGGATGGTATCAGCCTGACGGTGGTGGACGCCGACGACCAGGGTTTCAGCGTGACCGTTATCCCCTTCACCCGCGAGCACACCAACCTCGGCGCCAGGCGGGTGGGCGACCCGGTGAACCTGGAGACCGACATCATCGCCCGCTACGTCGAGCGCCTCCAGCAACTGCCCCCGGAGCCGTGAGGCAGGCCACGCCGCTCCCATTCCGATACGTACGCTTGCCTGAAGGCACCCGCTCTCTTTCAGTTGAAACCGGGCAAACGGGTGTCTTTATTGCCCTGAACCACTGGACTGCCGGTAGGCCTTTTAGTTTTCCTGGCTGACCATGGGAAGCCCACTCGTGGTGAGCATATCAAACCTGAATGGACTTCCCCGTTCGACCTTTGACTCTGTAGGATAACAAAGACTGTTCTCAGTGTTCTGCGACGAGAGTGGATTGCATGGTAGCCCAGAATGGTACCTGGATGCCCTCGGTTGTTCACATGCCCGAGCACTGATTCTGGCAAAGGTGTTGGTGGACGTCCGAGACCGATACGGATTGACCGCTGAGATGAAGTTGAGCAAGGTTTCTAAAAACTTTCTCCCAGCATACAAAAGCTGGGTGGAAGTTTTTCTCAATGATAAGTTCTGCCGTTTGTTCGTAAGGAGAGTGAAGCGAGATTTCATAAGCAGGAACAGGGAGGATAGTTTCTTTGAGATCTATCGACGATTTCTTATGATGGTTACACCTCTTAGGGGAGGGTGCCATGTTTTTGTCGATGGCATGAGCACTAGGGCGTGTTGGCATAGAGGCCGTAGCCTCCTGGTATCCTGGAGGTATGCGACGACACGAACTGACCGAACGACACTGGCAGTGCCTGGCGCCGCTCCTGCCGCCCCCAAAACCGGCCGTGGGCAAGCCCAATCTCGACCGCCGCACCATCCTCAATGGTCTGCGGTGGCAGCTGCGCACCGGTTGTCCGTGGCGGGACCTCCCGGAGCGGTACGGCAAAGGGGGGATGCTCTCCCGCCGTTTCCGGCGCTGGCAGCGGGCCGGCATCTGGGACCGCATCTTGGCTGTGCTCCAGGCCGAGGATGATGCGAAAGGCCAACTCGATTGGCGTCTCCACTTTGTGGACGCCACCGTGGTCCGGGCGCACCAGCATGCGGCGGGAGCCCGCAAAAAGGGGTCGACCAGGCCCTGGACGGGAGCCGGGGCGGCTTCAGCACCAAAATCCACCTGCGGGCCGAGCGCCGCGGCAAGCCCATGACCGCGGTGCTGACGGGTGGCCACCGCCACGAACCAATGGCGTTTCCCGTTCTGATGGAACGGTGAGCCGTGCGCCGACCGGGCCGGGGACGGCCCCGAGTGCGGCCGGACCGGGTGGCCGGGGACAAGGCGTACCGCAGCCGGACCGTTCGACGCTACTTGCGGCGGCGCGGCATGGGGGCGGTCATCCCCACCCGCAAAGGCGAGCGCCGCAACCGGCACTTTGACCGCGCTGCCTACAAGGAACGGAACCAGGCGGAACGGCGCAACCACCGCTTGGAGCCGAACCGTGCGATTGCCACCCGCTACGAGAAGCTGGCCGTCAGTTTCCATGCGTTGCTCGTTTTTGCCATGATTCTGCTCTGGCTCTAGCTTTGCCCACACGCCCTAGTGCACGATCAGGGGAGGTCGTAGGGAATCGGACGGTGGTAGGGGCGCATGGCCATGCGCCCCTCCATGGTTGCCCATGCCGAAAACGTCTCCTGATTCTGCACACTGTACCCGGCCAAGGCGTCTGAGGCACGGAGTTCCCGCCGCTCCAAACGCCCGTGTCCCTGGTGGACCGTCACCGCCTGCGGGGGGCCCGGCTCGGCGAAGAGCACCGCCACGTCCTGGTACAGGGACAGTTGGTTTTTTGAGCCGCAGCAGGTAGTCTCGCTGCCCCGCCACGAGAGCGGCACACCAGTCCTGCTCCGCCAGCAGGGCATCGCCCGTCAAGACGCCAGCCCCGGACAGTGCTCGGCCACTCGCGCTACCCAGGCCCTGGCGGCCGCCACTTCCCCGGTGGGAGGGGCCACGGCGGCCACCTGGTCCAAGGCGAAGGCCGCCTGGTGCGCCAACAGGTGCCGGATGTGGGCTTGCTGGCCGTCCTCCCAGGCTCCCCGCAGGGTCTTGCCATCGGCGGCCACCACCCGCAGTCCCCCAGGCCCCTGCCGCTGCTGGCTCAGGAGTCGGGCGCAGGTCGCCAGGGCCACCCGCACCGCGGGGACCGAGACCTGCCGTAACCGTCGTCCCAGGGTCGCCACCGCGGGACTGCGGCGCAGCCCCACGGGTGGCAGCACCTCCGGATGGGTTCGTCCCAAGCGGTGGATGTCGCTGAGGGAGCAGGCTCCCGCCGCCGCCAGGACCGCCAGGCTGAGCACGCCGACCAGGGGGTGGACCCGCCCACAGGCATGGCCAGGGTCTGGGATAGTGCTGAGGCACTGCACCAGGAGGGCAAATTCGGCCGGAATGGCGGCTTCCTGTGCCATCTCACCTCACCTTCGCCCCCCATCTTGTCTTATCACGCCGACTTTAAAAAGGCCCTGGCCCCGCTTACAGGAGGGTTGACGGACGCGGCGAAGGCCGGTAGACTGGGAGCAAGCTCGTCCTGCGGGCGCAAGAAGCGACAGCGCATACAGTACGCACGGCGGCATCTCCGCAGGTGGAGCCCACCAGGCGCCCTGGTGGGCTTATTCTTTTTCGTGTGCGGCACGCGACCAGGCCGGAGGCGTTGGTGCCGGCGGCGTGGCCACAGGAAACGTGATGGGGCGGTGAAGGGCGAGCGTTCGTGGTCATCGGCTGGGGGTGGCCCGGATGAGCGAAAGGAGCACATTTATGGTTACAGTCACCCAGGAAGCCATCGCATTGCTCGGCGCCATCCGGAGTGATGTGATCAGCCAGATGTCCCCCTTGCCGACCGACCAGCCGGCGCCGGCGCTCCGGCTCATCATCCAGCAAGGCCAGGCTGGTCTGGCGCTCGACCTGCCGCGCGCTGGGGATCAGGTCGTTGAGCAGGACGGCCAGGCGATACTGCTCATTGATACTGAAGTGGGGGAGTTGCTTTCCGGCGCGACCCTCGCGGTCCAGGCGACCCCGCAAGGGGATCAGCTGACGCTGGTGCCCAGCACGGAGGATGAGGGCGCCGAGTGACGGCAGCGCCGTCCGCCGGCAACGGCAACGTTGGCTTCCCGCTGTAAGGTGCGAAGCTGACGGCAACAGGGTACACCGAGAGACGTCCAGCCTTGGCGCATCCACCGGCCCCGGAAGCCCGGTATGCGCCGATCGGGTCGTGCCGCCAGGGGGCGCACCGTGTGCTCGCGGGAGTTGCCCGGCGCATGGCCGAACCGGGCCGTCCAGGTCATGGGCACCGACGGCTCTCCGCTCACCGCCCCGACACATCCAGCAGCACCGGTCGCAGACCTAGCAGGGCAGGTCGTCCGTGATGGCCTGCCCCGCTACGCGCTCGCCACTACCACCGCGCCGGAGATAGTCCCAGCGGTCCTTGCTCCAGCGTTACCATAGGAGCTACTGCACCAGGCAGCGGCTCCAGTTCCAGAGAGGAGCGACCGATGGCGACCCAGCGCTTTGAGCCTACGCCCCTGCCGTTTCGGCCTGAGCAGCTCCGAGGGGGCATCACCTCCGAGAGTGTGCGTATCCACCACGACGACCTCTACGGCGCCAGCCTGGCCACCCTGGCCCAGATCGAGCAGCGGCTCTGCGCGATGGACTACCAGAACGTCCACCACACCTCTAGCCCCTACCGGGAGCTGAAGCTGCACCAGGGCTTCACCAGCAACGCCCGACGCCTCCACGAGCTCTATTTCCAACAGCTTGGCGGCACCGGCCAACTCCACGGCCGCATCATCGACAAGATTACCGAGCAGTTCGGCAGCTTCGAGTCCTGGCGCCAGGACTTCATGGCCGCAGCGATGGCAGCCCGCGCGGTCGCCGTGCTGGCCTATGACATTTACGATGGTCGGCTCTCCCATGTGATTGGCGATAGCTACGACCACGGTGCGGTATGGGGCACCGTGCCCATCCTGGTCATCGACGTCGCCGAGCACGCGTACCTACGGGACTTCGGCCCCAACAAGAAGGGCTACATTGAGGCGTTCCTGGACAACCTGAACTGGGAGATCGTCACCGTCCGGTACGAGGAGTGGGAGCGGGTGCCCTAGTCCGCCGACCGGGCCACTGCTGGCCGGGGGCGCTACGTCGCCCCCGTGCTTGCTCCCGCAGGGGACCACCAGCCGGGCTGGTCGAGTAGACATGCATAGCTCGACCAGACCTCCGCGCCTGGTACGACTATGAAGGTTTATAACGCTCAAAAGATTCTCATTCCTCTCAGATCCCCACTTGACATCCCGCTAGGTCGCAGTAGAATAACGGTGCAATTCTCGCGCTTCGACTAGGTTGTCCGGCGATACACCGACGAGGGATGCGCCAGAGGGGGAGGGCCACCGCGGCCCGCGGCGTTTCCCGGAGGAGCGCGCATCCTGGGTGGCCACCGTGGGGCAGTCGTCATCTGCCGGTGCGCCTCCCCAGGGCACGCCACCGGAGCGTTCGCCGCGTGCCAGCGGCACTCCAGCCCTTTCGGTTTGGCGCGTCCCGTTCCCTTGGAGCATGGTGGATGAGGCGCCCGGTGTGGCCGGAGCGAAGTACCAAGAAGGGAGGCACCCTGACCGCAGGAAAAGCACCACGCCGGTTTGGCACCACGGAGGACCCGGCGGCAGCGCAAGCAACCAAAGGGGGTAAAGCAGTATGAGTATTCGGGGCAAAGCCGCCATCATTGGCATTGGCGAAACCCCCCATCGACGGGTCTGGCCTGGACGGAGCATGTGGAGCCTGTGCGCGGAAGCCGCTGCTGAGGCTATCCGTGACGCCGGCCTGCGCCGTGAGGACATTGACGGCCTCATGACTATGGGCGGCGTGTATCCCGGCCCGATGGCGGAGTACATCGGGATCCGGCCCACGCGCTTCGCCGTCATGTCGGGGTTCATGGGCGCCAGCTCTGGCGTCGCCCTGGCGATCGCCGCCAACGTTGTTGCCAACGGGATGGCCAAGAACGTCATGTTCGTGGCGGGCGGCGCACGGGACCCGGGCAATCCGGCGGCCAGCATCTACATGGGGGATGGGGGGGGCGGGGGGCCGCCCAGCACCGGCACGGAATGGTCGAACCCCTTCGGCCTCGCAGCGGGGGCCAACACGACCTACGGCTTGCTCTACACGCGCCACATGTATGAGTACGGCACCAAGCCGGAACAACTGGCGCGTATTGCGGTCAATCAGCGGTTCAACACGCAGGAGAACCCGCTGTCGGCCTTCCGCGGCCAGGCGCTCACCGTGGATGATGTCCTTAACTCGCGGTACATCAACTATCCGCTCCACCTCCTGGAGTCCGTGATGCCCGTGGCCGGGGCCATCGCGTACATCGTGAGCTCGGCCGAGCACGCGCGGACCCTCCTCAATCCCCCGGTCTACATCCTCGGCGTGGGTGTCCATCAGGGGTATGCTTCCAGTTGGACCAACCCCAACATGCTCGAGGTGCCGGCCAGGCTTTCGACGAAGAGCGCCTACGAGATGGCCGGGTACGGCCCGATGGACATCGAGTTCGCCGAATTCTACGACTGATACACCATCCTCGAGGCCGTGAGCCTCGAAGATGCCGGCTTCTGCAAGAAGGGCGAGATCGGTCCCTTCTTCGAGAGCACGGACACCACCTACAAGGGGACCTTCCCCATCAACACCGATGGCGGCCAGCTCTCTGCCGGCCAGCTTAACCCTGGTGGGGCCAGCGGCACCCAACAGATCGTTGAGGCCACTCGGCAGTTGCGTGGGCAGGCCGGGGCGCGCCAGGTGGCCAAGAACAACCTGTGCCTGACCAATACCTGAGGGGGCCCTCCTGGGCAGATGGCATCTGCCGTGCTGGGCACCGCAGCCGCGCTGTAGGAGAGTGTAGACATGACAACAAGCGCGGGCTACCGTAAGCCCCTTCCCTACCCGGAGAACCGTGAGTTCACCAAGCCCTTCTGGGATGCCGCCAAGCGCCACGAGCTGGTGTTGCCGCGCTGCAAGCAGTGCGCCATGTACCACTTCTACCCCCGGGAGACCTGCCCCAACTGCTTCTCCCTGGACATCGAGTGGGTGCCCGCCAGCGGGCGTGGTCGGGTGTACGCCTTCACCATCGTCCATCAGGCGGCGCACCCGGCGTTCCAGGAGGAAACGCCGTACGTCCATGCCGTTATCCAGTTGGATGAGGGCGTCCGCATGATCTCCAATGTCGTGGGCTGTGCGCCCACCCCGGAGGAGGTCAAGGTGGACATGCCGGTGGTCGTCACCTTCGACGACGTGACCCCGGAGTGGACCCTGCCGAAGTTCCGGCCCGCGTAGGCACGGGAAGTACCTGGAAGCAAAAGGGGGGCGGTCGGCGTGCGCCGACCGCCCCCCTTTTGCTTTGTCGTGTTTCGGTGTGGTGCGTGATCTGCGGCTACGGGGGCGTCATCCCCAGCAACAGGCTCAGCAGCAGGGTAACGGTGAGCAGGCTGACCAGGGTGCTCACCACCACCACGCTGGTCACGAAGCGCGGGTTGGCGCCGAACTCCGTGGCGATGATGATGGTAAAGACCGCCGTGGGCATGCTGGCCTGCAAGATCAGCACCTGCTGGGTCAGCCCCCCGATGCCCATGACCCAGGTCAGCCCCAGGGCGACCACGGCCGCCAGGAGTAGCCGCACCCCTGAGACCCCGGCCACGAGGTGCAGGTCTTCGCCGATCTTGGGGTTGGCGGCAAGCTGAGCGCCCAGCACCACCAGCATGCTGGGGATGGCGGCGTTCCCCAGGATTTCCGCGGGTTTGGCGATGAGCGACGGGACAGGCAGCCCCAGCAGCGTCACCGCGACCGCGGCAAAGGCCGCGTACACCAGGGGCATGCGGGCCGTCGCCTTCAACGAGTCCAGGACGCCCGCATTGCTGCGGGAGGCCAGGAACACCCCCAGGCTGTTGCCCATGGTGGCCTGGCACACGAAGAAGACCACCGCCCGCTGCAAGCCTTCCTCGCCGAAGGCCAGCAGCGTCAGGGACAGGCCGAAGTTCCCGGCGTTCATGAACAGGGTGGTGAGCAGAAAGGCGCTCTCGGTGGGCCGGTCCATGCGGATGGACCGGGCGATGGCGACGGACAGCACGTACATGACCGCGGTGAACAGCACCGAGAACAGGACAATCCCCAGGGCGTCGGCGACGGCCAGGGTGGTGCGGGTCAGCGCAGAGAAGGTCAGCGCCGGGGCGAAGAGGTAAAGGGTGATGGTGCTGATGGGGCCGGGCGGGATGCCGCGGGTCCGGGCCAGGGCATAGCCCACGCCCACCATGGCGAAAATTGGCAGGACGATCTCGACGAAGACCTGTACCACAGTGGAGAGCACCAACACCTCCGAGCGGTCAGTCATCAGCGCGCCGCCTTCCGCCTCCGGCCTGCACCCTGATGGCTACGTGTTTCCTCCGGACAGGGCTGTCGGCCCGACGAACCTGGTCAGGCGGTCCAGCAGGAGGGCTTTGACCTGCTCCCGCGTCGCGCCTCCGCCGATGTCATGGCCCATCCCCTCGATGAGGAGCAACTCCTTGGGCTCGCCTGCCCACGCGTAGATGATCCGGGAGCTTTCATACTCCAGCACCGTGTCGTCGGTGCCGTGGATGAGCACCAGCGGGCGCGGCGCGATATGTTCGGCGTGGTGGCGCGCGCCGTGAAGCTGGCTGGCGAGCGCGATGACCGCGGTCACGTGCGGGCTTATGGCCCCGGCGTTGATGACCGCGCCCCCGGCGAAGGAGGCCCCCACCAGGGCGATGCCCTGCGCGCCGATGCCCCGCAGGAAGCTGACACCACCCAGCAGGTCCAGCACGCACTCGGTGAAGCCGGGCGGTGCGGGAGCCGGCACGCGGAACCACAGCCGGAACGAACTGATACGCTGTGCCAGGAGCTCCCGCGCCACCTCGTCATAGAAGGCGTCGCGCGGGGCGCCTTCCTCAGCGGTCCCGCCGCGGCTGCCCCATACGACCGCCCCCGTTGCGCCCTCGGCAATGTGGAGCATGCCATGGATGGCCCCGCGGGTGGTGCGCAGCATGACGGCGTAGGTCCCATCGGGCTGCGGGGCGGCCTCGGCGCCGGTAATGCGCAGCACCAGGTCCGTGTCCTGCGGCGGTTGCATGGCGCCCCCTTCCTGGCAGACGGAGGAGCGCGGGCTGCGGCAGGGGTTCCTCGCGGGAAAGCGATGCCCAGTCCTCGGCAGGCTACCTCCGGTGGCGCTGGACGAAGCGGGCCAGGCGCTCCAGGGCCGCTTCGATGTCCTTGGGGGCGACGGCGTAGCAGCAGCGCACATGGCCCTCGCCGCAGGCCCCGAAGGCCGAGCCGGGGACCACGGCCACCTTCTCTTCCATCAGCAGGCGCTCGGCGAATTCGTCCGAACTCATCCCGGTGAGCGCGATGGAGGGGAAGGCGTAGAAAGCCCCCTTGGGCTCGAAGCAGGTCAGTCCGATGTCGTTCAGGCCCTTGACGATCAGGCGGCGGCGGCGGTCGTACTCGTCGACCATCTCCTGCACCACGCTGTGGTCGGAGCGCAGCGCCTCAATAGCGGCCATCTGGCTGGCGATGGGAGCGCACATGGTCACGTACTGGTGTACCTTCATCATGGCCTCGATGAGGTCGGCGTTGGCGGCCACATACCCGA
>JACQUQ010000047.1 GCA_016210175.1 Chloroflexota bacterium
CAACGGCGCGGAGGCGGCGGCCTTCACGCCAATCGTGAGGAACAGGTGTGGCTGACGTCATGACGACAGTCTAGCACACCTGCCCTTCCCTTTAGACACCTACGCAGCGATCAGTAAGTAATCGGCTCATATTGAGTGACAGGTTGCATATTAGTCCTGATACAGAGCTCCCCTAAGACTGAGTAGGTTGTAACCACCGCAAGCACGGCATCACGGTAGGCGATTTCTGCCTTCGCCTTGGATTGCAGATCGATGAGGTCATCGACCGAATCAGCCAGCCTATTCAGTTGCCTCGACAAGAAGTCCTCTCCCGACGTTCTGGCGCCCTTCTGGTGGAGGTAGGCCATAAGGCGATTCTTGTACTTGTCTTGGGTGACCTGAAGCTTTCCACCGGGTCCCTGGCCGCGCAGTTCATCGTATATCGGCCGTGGGTCACGCCACAGGACATCTGCCACCTTCTGCAGCAGCGCTCGGCATCCCAGGACCGCCAACTGCCAAGACAAGGGCTCCGTGGACTTAAGGTTGCTACTGATTGCATTTAGGCTTTGCCCTAGGCCCATAGCCGAGAGCTTGTCATCCACAGCAGCCCGATAGCCGTTAAACGTTTCCTCCGTGAAGCTCCCAAATTCGAGTAATATACAAGCCTGGGTGGCGAACTCAAAACACCAGTCCATTATTCTGGCTAGAATTAATTGAATCGTAGATGCTGGTATCTGGAGGGTTTCATTGAAGATTATGTTTGCTTTATCTAACCTACTGTAAACCTCTTTAGTGCCAGACATAGAATAGCTAATGCCAGTGGTCTGCACCAACTCCAACTGCGTCATACCGGAGGCGATATCCTGCCGTTTTGGTTCATACTCAGGGAGAAGTCCCTCAACAAACATGCGGGTGAATG
This sequence comes from Chloroflexota bacterium, assembly GCA_016210175.1. GTDB lineage: Bacteria > Chloroflexota > Dehalococcoidia > SHYD01 > JACQUQ01 > JACQUQ01. The sequence continues at coordinate 899 of JACQUQ010000047.1, forward strand.
TGGTCATAGCGGGCACTGTAGAACGCCAGACCGTCACGACATGCTGCTGCTGCCTGTACCAAGGGAGGACCTGATCGCCGGCAAAGCCGTTGAGTTCGGCCCGGAACCGCTCCTTTTGCGCATCCCAGCCCATGAGCGCGCAAGCGTAAATGCCTCTACGCAAATTGTCCGATAGGCAACCCCGCTTAACGAGTGTGTCCTGGACCATCTCTTGGAACAGTGCTAACGCTTGTTCTTGGCTTGATGGCATGCCCTACCTCACGTATTAGGAAGCCCCCTTGGACCCCCGCAACCGCTGCCGCTGCCTCCTGCCTACACCCTCCTCCTTCGCCCTCTCCTTCTCTCCTCTTGCGTCGGTTCCTCTGGGAAGAGGGGCAACTGGTTGACCGGCGGCCCCGGTCGTACCCCTCCCTCGCTCAGCGTCTCCACCTCCCGGCGCAGCGCGTCCAAATCGGTGAAGGCCCGGTACACGCTGGCGAAGCGGATGTAGGCGATCTGGTCCAGCCGCCGCAGCCGCTCCATCACCAGTTCGCCGATGACCGCACTGGGCACCTCCACCCGGCCCATGCGCCGCAGTTCGGCCTCCACATCGTTCACCAGGCGCTCGATGGCCCCGGTGGGCAGGGGGCGCTTCTCGCAGGCCCGCCGCACGCCCGCCAGCAGCTTGCTCCGGTCGAACGCCTCCCGCCGCCCGTCCTTCTTCACGACAAAGAAGTCCTGCTGCTCGATGCGCTCGTAGGTGGTGAAGCGCTGCTGGCAACTCAGGCACTCGCGGCGGCGCCGCACGCTCCCGTCCACGTCCCGGGAGTCCACCACCTTGGAATCGGGATAGCCGCAATGCGGACACTTCATCGCTGATGCCCTCCCCTGGTCCCTGCTCACGGCCTCCGGGAGACCGGCAGATGCGGGCCGGGAAGTCTGCGGTCGGGCGGGTCCTCCGGGGATGGCCGCCTGCGCCACCCATCGTGCCACAGTGGGGCCAGACCACACCAGACCATACTGACACACTTGTACTATACACTATATGTGGGGCCTGTCAAGGGGTGGTATACAATTTCTGGGATTTTCCTGCGCTCGGCGAGCGATATTGGTATGCCAGTTGGGGATGGCCCGCGAGCGGGCTTGGGAACCCCGCACACACCCGCACGGCGCTGACGGGGCGCGCACCACGGCGGACCACCGGGTTTGGCGTCCGGTGGCCGTTCGGTGTCTGGCGGCGCGGCATCTGGGACAGGGAGGAGCAGAGCGCCGCCCGGTGGAGGCGGGCACGCCCGGCGCAGGGCCACGCCTGCTGCCCTGGGGCCGGCCCGCCTCCCCGATGGCGCGCGAGGGGAGATCGCGGAGCGCGAAGTCTGGCGAGGGGCGCTAGTACCCGGCGCGGTGCCGCCGGATGAAGGGCGGAATGTCCAGGTCCGCATTGTCCTGGAAGGCCGTCCTAGGGTTCACGTGTCGCATGACGTCTTCTTCTACGATCTTTTTGCCGTTACCGTTGTGGACTGGGGCCAAGCCGTTGCGGAAACCCGTCGCAATGATGGTGATCTTCACTTCGCCTTCCAGGCGGGGGTCGCACACGGTGCCAAAGATAATGTTGGCGTCGGGGTCTACCGCGCCCGCAATGATCTGCGCCGCCTCGTTCACCTCGAACAGGGTCAGGCTTTCGTCGCCGGTCACGTTAAAGAGCACGCCGGTAGCGCCGTCGATGGAGACGTCCAGGAGTGGGCTGGCGATAGCAGCCTTGGCCGCGGCGACTGCGCGCTGCTCGCCGCTGCCCCGCCCGATGGCCATCAGGGCCTGGCCTGCACTGGACATAATGGTGCGGACGTCGGCGAAATCCAGGTTGATCTCGCCGGGGACGGTGATGAGCTCGGAAATGCCCTGGATGCCCTGGAGCAGGACGTCATCGGCCATCTTGAAGGCCTGGGCCAGAGTTACCTTCTTGTCGCTGATGGTCAGCAGCCGGTCGTTGGGGATAACGATGAGGGTGTCCACCTGGTCCTTGAGGCGGCTGATGCCCTCGTCTGCCACGCCCTTGCGCCGGGCGCCTTCGAAGCCAAAGGGTCGGGTGACCACGGCCACGGTGAGGGCGCCGGCCTCGCGGGCCACCTCAGCCACCACCGGCGCCGCGCCGGTCCCGGTGCCGCCGCCCATCCCGGCGGTGATGAACACCATGTCCGCGCCCTGCACCAGGTTATAGAGGTCCTCGCGGCTCTCCTCGGCGGCCTTGGCGCCCTTGCCGGGGTCGCCGCCCGCCCCCAGGCCCTTGGTGAGCTTGTCGCCGATGCGCATGCGGGTGGACGCCTGCGAGCGCAGCAGAGCCTGAGCATCGGTATTGACGGCGATGAAGTCCACGCCGCGGATATTCTCCTCAATCATGCGGTTGACGGCGTTGCACCCGCTCCCGCCGACGCCAATCACTTTAATCTGCGCAGGGTTCTCCTCTGCGGTCCAGTCTGGCACCCGAAGCTCCTTTCGCTTGGCCATCGCACACCTTTCTTCTACGCTCTCACTCCACGACGACAGATAATTCCTCTCTAGGTGCGACCGTGCCGCGCCGCGGCGGCTGGTACTACTGGGGCAGCAGGTCCTTGAGCCAGGCCAGCAGGCGGCTCCACCAGTTGCCCACGTCGAAGCCGTCCAGTTCGTTGGGTTCGTCCCCGACCACCCCGTGGAGCATGCCCCACCGGAGCAGTCCCACACTCGTGGCGAAGGCGGGGTCGCGCACGCTGTCCGCCAGGCCGTACACGCTCCTGGGCAGGCCGACCCGTACCGGGAGGTCGAGGCGCGCGGTAAGGACGGTCGCAATGTGGTGGAGGTTGGCGGTTCCCCCGGCCAGCACCAGGCCCGCTGGGAGCAAGCTGCCGTACCCCGAACGCTCCAGGTCTCCCAGGATCAGTTCCCCCAGCTCCTCCAGGCGGGCTTCCAGGATCTCGGCGATGAGCCGCCGCGCTACCCGCCGCTGCCCGCCATCGCCGAAGCTGGCGATCTCGACGGCCTCCGCGGCGTCTACCGCCTGCGGGTCGGCGCTCCCGTACCGGATTTTCGCCTCCTCCGCGGCCTCGAAGGGCACCCGCAGGCCGATGGCGAGGTCCTGCGTGAAGTGGTTGCCGCCCACGGGCACCACCGCGGTATGGCAGATGCTCCCCTCCTTGAACAGGGCCAGGTCGGTGGTGCCGCCGCCGATGTCTGCCAGCACCACCCCCATATCCCGCTCGGCCTCGGTCAGCACGGCCTCGCTGCTGGCCAGGGGCTCCAGCACCAGGTCCTCCACGGCGACGCCGGCCAGCTCCACGCACTTGGTCAGGTTCTGGATGGAGGTCGCGGCACCGGTGACGATATGGGTCTCCACATCCAGCCGGAACCCGTGCAAGCCCACGGGGTTGCGCACGCCCTCGTAGCCGTCCAGGGTGTAGCTCCGGGGGAGGACGTGGAGCACCTCCCGGTTCGAGGGGATGGCGATACTCCGGGCGGCCTCCAGCACCCGTTCGACCTCGTCGCCCGAGACCAGCCGGTCGGGGCGGGTGATGGCGATAGCGCCCCGGTTGTTCACGCCTTGCACGTGGGTGCCCGTAATCCCCACGTATGCGGCCGGGATACGGGTGCCGCTGCTGCGCTCGGCTCGCTCCACGGCCAGGCGGATGGCGGCCGCGGCCTCCTCCACGTTCACGACCATCCCCCGCTTCATCCCGTGGGAGGGGCTGATGCCGACCCCCAGCACCTGAAGCTCGCCATCGCGGTCGACCTGGCCCACCAGGGCGCAGATCTTCGTCGTCCCCACATCAATAGCAGCGAAGGTAGCGATCCGTGCCACACCGTCCTCCTCTCGGGCGTCCCGCTGCGGGGCGACCGGGCGTTCCTCGGAGTGATCCGAGGAGGCGGCGCTAGGGGTCCTCTCAGATTCAGGGCGTCCTTCCAGAGCGCATCTGGCGCGGTCCCTACGGGCGCAGCACCGGCCGCGCGCCGAAACGCACGTCGATCTCCCGCACCGGGAGTTGCTCCTGGCGCACCTGGGCCAGGATGGCCCGGTAGGTCGCCAACTGGTAGGCGAGGTCGCTGCCATTGCCGAAGACGACCCGTAGGCCGCCCGCGGTGACGGCGGTCAGTCCCTCAGTGGCCCGGTACTCAAAGCCCACGACCGCATCGTCCCCTGCCTGGGGCAGCGCTCGCAGCAGCTCCTGGGCCAGGGCTGCCGGCCCCGGCGGCACCCGGCCGCCCACCTCCTGGGGGGCCTGGTCCAGGTCCAGGATGGTCGGCAGCGCCGAGGCCAGCGGGGCCGGCTCCACCAGGGTGCCATCATCCGCCATCAGATAGCGGTCGCCGCCGGTCTGCCAGATGGCCGCGGGCTGTCGTTCTTCAATGGTAATGGCGACGGTGGCCGGCAACCGCCGGCGCGCCGTGGCGCTGCGCACCCAGGGATTGGTCAGCAGCCGGGCCTGGGCGCCCGGCAGGTCCAGGGCCAGCAGGTTGCGGCCCTGCACGCCCGCCAGGTCTACGATCGTCTCCCGGCTCAGCCGCGCGTTGCCGCTCACCTCGACCCGCGTCACCGCGAGCACCGGCACCGTGTACAGCACCACGGCGATGGCGATGCCGAGCAGCACCGCCGTAACACGGCAGAACGCTACGGCCAGGCGGCCCCAGAAGCCCCGCCCGCCCCGGCGCTCCTCCCGGTCCTGGGGTGGTGGCGTCGCGGCGGGCCGCTGGCTGCGCCAGCCGAGGTACGGGTGCTGCGGCGTGCTGCTGGGGCTTCGGCCCATGCTCCCTTTGCCCGCTAGGGATCGTCCCGGCTGCGCCCGGCCCGCCGGCTTCTGCACCGAAGGAGAGGGCCGGCACAGCCGCTAAACAACGAAAAAGGGGCCGCTTGGTGGCCGCTTCCCTGCGGCCCCGCCCCGCCCCTCCACATCTTTGCTTCACGTTACCTGGATGACCTCTCTCCTGGTCCCTTTCCCCAGATAGGGAGAGGGAGGCGATTCCCCCTCTCCGCCGCGGAGAGGGGGCCAGGGGGAGAGGCTACCAAACGTCCGTTGGCTTACTCGTCCCTGGTGGTGCGCCGGGTGCGGCGCTTGTCCTGGTGGCGCTCCAGGGCCAGGGCCACCAGCCGGTCGATCAGGTCCGGGTAGGGAAGCCCGCTGGCCTCCCACAGCCGGGGGTACATGCTGACGCTGGTGAAGCCGGGAATAGTGTTTAACTCGTTCACGTACACCCGGCCGGTGTTCCGGTCCAGGAAAAAGTCGACCCGGCCCATCCCGGCGCAGTCCAGGGCGCGGTAGGTCTGGAGCGCCAGCTCCCGCACCTCCTCCGCCACGTGCCGGGGCAGGTCCGCCGGGACCACCAGCTCCGTGCGGTCGTCGTGGTACTTGGCCTCGTAGTCGTAGAACTCCCGGTGCGGGATGATCTCCCCTACCACCGACGCCTGGGGCTCCTCGTTGCCCAGCACCGCGCACTCGATCTCGCGCGCCGGGATGCCTTCTTCCACCAGGACCTTGCGGTCCAACTGGGCTGCCTCAAACAGCGCCAGGGCCAGCGCCTCCCGATCCCGCACTTTGGAGATGCCCACGCTGCTGCCCAGGTTCACCGGCTTGACGAAGCAGGGGTAGGGGAACTCCGCTTCGATGGCGTCCATGACCTCCTGCGGGTGGCGCTCCCACACGCTGCGTAGCACGGTACGGTAGCGCACCACCGGCAGCCCGGCCCGGCACAGGATGGCCTTCTGGAGGGCCTTGTCCATGCCCACCGCGCTGGCGGCGACGCCCGCGCCCACGTAGGGCACATCCGCCAGCTCCAGCAGACCCTGGACCGTCCCATCTTCGCCGTAGGGGCCGTGCAGCACCGGGAACACCACGTCCAGGGCCGCCAGCGCGGCCGCGGGCGGCAGCAGGCTGGCCTCCCAGGTGAACTGCGGGCCGTCCGGGAGTGGCAGTCCCCGCAGGTCGTCGCCGCCACAGGCCACCAGCAGGTCCAGGGACGGCGCCGGGCAGAGCCAGCGCCCCTCCTTGGTGATGCCCAGGGGGACGATGCTGTACTTGGTGCGGTCGGCTGCCCGTATCACCGAGCGGGCCGAGATGATGGAGATCTCGTGCTCTCCCGACCGGCCCCCGAAGAGCACCCCCAGTCGTGGCTTGGTCATGGCTGCCTCCCCTGCGCCCCCTCCCCCACCAGTTCGATCTCGGTGTGCAAAGCGACGCCGAACGTCGCCCGCACCCGCTCTCGCGCCAGGCAGATGAGCTCCTGGACCTCTGCTGCGCGCGCACGCCCCCGGTTGACGATGAAGTTGGCGTGTTTCTCCGAAATCTGGGCGTCGCCGATGCGGTGCCCCTTCAGACCGCTGTGCTCGATGAGCCAGCCCGCCTTGTGGCCGGGCGGGTTCACGAAGACCGAGCCACCGCTGGGCTGCGAGGGCTGCGTGGCCCGGCGGTAGGCGGTGTGCTGAGCCACCAGCCCCTGGAGCGCCTGGGGATCCGCCGCGGTCAGCTCCAGGTCCACCGAGAGGATGACGGGGCCTGCCCCTTCCCGCCGCCAGAGCCGCAGAAAGTTGCTGGTCCGGTAGCCGAAGCCCAACTCGCCGGCGGCCAGCTCCACCTCGCCCTCGTCGTGGGTCATGACCCGCACCGCCCGCACCACCTCGCTGGTGGTCCCGCCGTGCGCCCCGGCGTTGCTCACCACAGCGCCGCCCAGGGTGCCGGGGATGCCGACCGCCCACTCCAGACCCTGCCACCCGGCGCGGGAGAAGCGGTAGGCCGCCCGGGCGATGGGCATGCCCGACTCGACCCGCACCAGCAACCGCCGCCCAGGGGCCTCGTCAAGGACTGTGACGTCCTGGGCCCAGTTCTCGATGACCAGCCCGCGGATACCGCCGTCGCCTACCAGGAGGTTGCTCCCCGCACCCAGGAGGAAGACGGGGGTCTCGCACTCCCAGGCCGCGGCCAGGGCCGCCACGAGTTGCGCGCGGTCCCTGGCGATGAGGTACAGGTCCGCGGGGCCGCCGATGCGCCAGGAGGTACGCCGGGCCAGGGGCTCGTCGCGTGTCACCGGCCCGATCCCTTCCAGTTTACGCACCAGGGAGTGCGGGATCACCACGCTGTCCTTCCCGACCTCTCTCCCCCGGCCCCTCTCCCCTACGAGGGGAGAGGTGAGGCTCCCCCTTCCCTACCAGAGCAGGGGGCTAGGGGGTGAGGTCCTCCTTCAGTCGCTGCGCCACCAGCCCCGCCACCTCGTGGACATCCCCCGCGCCCAGGGTCAGGAACACGTCCCCCGGACGGAGCCCCTGCACGGCGGCCGCGGTGGCCTGCGCCAGCGTCTCGACATACTGCTTGTCCCGGTGCTGCACCGCCGCCACCAGGTCGGCCCCGGAGATGCCCCAGGTATCCTGCTCGCGGGCGGCGTAGATGGCGGTGATGAGGAGCACATCGGCGTCGTCGAAGGCGCGGACGAACTCCGGCAGCAGGGTCCTGACCCGGCTGTAGGTGTGGGGCTGGAAGAGCGCCACAATCCGCCGGCCGGGATAGCGCTCCCGCGCGGCCCGCAGGGTCGCTCGGACCTCCGTCGGGTGGTGGGCGTAATCGTCCACCACCGTGATGCCGCCCACCTCGGCCCGGACCTCGAACCGCCGCCGTGCGCCCTGGAAGGTCGCCAGCGTTTCCCGCATCCCTTCGGGGGAAAGGCCCAGGATGTGGCCCACCGCCAGGGCCGCCAGGGCGTTGCTGACGTTGTGGCGGCCGGGCACCGCCAGTGAGAACGTGCCAAAGGGCGCGCCGTCGCGGGTCACCCTGAAGTCCGTGCCGCCCAGCGCATTCGGCCGCAGGTCGTGGGCCTGCCAGCGAGCCGGGTGCTCCAGCCCGTAGGTCTCAAGGTGGCGGGCGGCCAGGTCGCCGGGCCGCAGCCGGGGCGCTTCCTCCCTCGCGTCCGGCCCGGCCAGGCCGGTCAGCCCCCGCAGCAGCGGGTCATCGGCGCAGACCACCGCCACGCCGTCCTCGGGCAGCAGTCGGAGGAATCCCCGGAAAGCCTCCACCTCCTGCGCGAAGTCACCGAAGTAATCCAGGTGCTCCGGCTCGATGTTGGTCACCACCGCGAGGCGCGGCCGCAGGTGCAGGAAGGTGCGGTCGAACTCGTCTGCCTCCACCACCAGGTGTGGCCCGGCGCCCCGCTTGGCGTTGGTCCCCAGGTTGACCAGCTCGCCCCCGGCCAGGATGGTCGGGTCCAGCCCGGCCTGCTCCAGCAGCAGGGCCACCATGGAGGTAGTGGTGGTCTTGCCATGGGTGCCGGCCACCGCGATGCCGTAGCGTCCTGCCATCAGCCGCCCCAGCAGTTCGCCCCGCCGCAGCACGGGCAGGCCCCGGCGGGCCGCCTCCACCAGCTCCGGCGTCTCCGGCGGCACGGCCCTGGTCGTCACCACCAAATCCACCCCCTCCAGGTGGTCGGGGCTGTGGCCCTGGGAGACCCTGGCCCCCAGGGCCGCCAGCCGGTCGGTGATGGACCAGAGCTTGAGGTCGCAGCCCGACACCGGATAGCCGTCGGCCAGCAGCACGCGAGCCATGCCGCTCATGCCGATGCCACCGATGGCCACGAAATGGACGTGGGGCTTGCGCGCTGGATGCGTGGACTCCACCCGGCCTCTCCCTTTTGTTCGGTGTGGGATCTCCGCTCGTGCTAGGCTTGGTGCTTGGCGATAAGCTCCCGGATAAGCGGCACCAATTCATAGGGAACGTTCATGACGGTCTGATTCCGGTGCTCAAAAGCCGCTTCGTCCTCGGCTACCGCCTCTTCTTCCGTCTGCTCCTCGTAGTGTGCCAGCACCCGACGAACTCGCTCTTCATCCCACCCTGGCGGGAACGTACTCTGCTGCATTCTTCCCCCATCGTTACCCCGCCTCCTCCACCGGCTCGGGGCGGGCGACCGACGCCTCCACGGTGCGCAAGGCCACCGGCTCGCCCGCCAGCTCCAGCAGCATCCCGGCGATGCGGCGCGCCGCGTCCGGCCGGGCCAACACGCGAGCCTGGACGCTCATGGCCTGGAGCGTCTCGGTATCCTCCAGGAGGCGGCGGACCCACGCGTACAGGCTCTCCAGCCCCCGCTCCTCCAGGATGAGGGCGGCCCCCGCGTCGGCCAGGGCGCGGGCGTTGTGGCGCTGGTGCATCCCTGCGTGGGGATAGGGCACCAGGACCGACGGCAGCCCGACCGCCGGGTACTCCCCCAGGACCGAGGCCCCCGACCGGGAAACGGCCAGGTCGGCCGCGGCCAGGGCGTAGGGCATATCCTCATGCAGATAACGGTAGAGCAGGTAGCGACGGCGCATCCCGTCGGGGAGCGTGTCCCGCGCCGCCCGCAGCGCCGCCTCATCCTCCTGTCCGCACACGTGGATGATCTGGCAGGCTTCGAGCAGTTCGGGCAGCACGGCCCGCAGGGCCTCGTTGATGCTGCGGGAGCCCTGGCTGCCGCCCAGGACCAGGAGCAGCTTGCCCTCCGGGGCCAGGCCGAAGCGCTGCCGGGCCTGGACTCGGTCCAGGCGGAAGAGTTCCGGCCGGACCGGGTAGCCCGTCACCGTGACCTTGCCGGCCGGGAGGGCGCTCCGGGACTGCTCCACGGACACCGCGATACGGCGGGCGAAGCGGGACAGGAAACGCACGGCCAGACCGGGCTCCACGTCCGGGAGGTAGACCAGCGTGGGGATGCGTTGCAGCCACGCTCCCAGCACCACCGGCACGCACACGTAGCCCCCGGTCGCCAGCACCGCCTGCGCCCGGAAGCGCCGCAGCAGCGCGGCGGCCTGGGCGACCCCGGCGACGATCCTGGTCCCGCTCACGGCCAGGCGGGGCGGCGTCCGGCCCCGCACCGGGCCTGCGCTCACCCCCTGGAAGGGCAGCCCGGCCCGGCGCACCAGGCCATACTCCATCCCCTGGACCATACCGACATAGAGCAGGTCGTCGGGCCCGAGACGGTCCCCCGCCAGCTCCCGCAGGGACGCTACCACCGACAGCGCCGGGTACACGTGCCCGCCGCTCCCGCCACCGGTCACCACCAGCCGCATGTCACGGCCTCCCTTAGCTCGACCGTACCTCTAGCCCCCCCCGGGGCCGACCTCCGCTCTCCCCGCGGAGGAGAGTGGGCCTGGGGCAGCGAGGTCTTCCCGCGTCTGCCTCGAGATGTTCAGGAGGATCCCCAGCGCCGCCATGATGGCCGCCAGGGACGATCCCCCGTAGCTTATCAGAGGGAGGGGCACACCCGCCAGCGGCACCGAGCGGGTGATGCCGCCCAGGTTGACCAGGGCCTGGAAGGCGATCCAGCACACGATCCCCAGGGCCAGCAGCCGCCCGAAGTGGTCCTGGGCCTGGGAGGCGATGCGGAACCCCCGGTAGGCCAGCCCCACGTACAGCGCTATGACCAGCACTGCCCCGATGAACCCCAGTTCCTCCCCGATGATGGCGAAGATGCCGTCGGTGTGGGAGCCGGGCACCCAGAAGAACTTCTGGCGGCTGGCGCCGATGCCCAGCCCGGTGAGGCCGCCGCTCCCCAGGGCGATCAGCAGTTGGATGATCTGGAAACCTTTCCCCGCCGGGTCCGCCCAAGGGTCAACGAAGGCGTACCAGCGGCTCAGGCGGTACCCTTCGATGCCGATCAGCAGGACCCCCAGGGCCAGGCCACCCCCCAGCATGAGGGTGAAGTACCGCAGGTCGGCGCCTGCCAGGAACAACAGGGTCACCGCCGTCAGGCTGATGATGAGAGCGGTGCCCAGGTCGGGCTGGAGCATAATCGGCCCCAGGACCAGCCCCGTGATGATGCCGAAAGGGATGAAGCCGTTGCTGAGGCTCTTGGCCCGCTCCGGCCGGGACGCCAGCCACGCCGCCAGATAGAGGACAAAAGCCAGCTTCACGAACTCGCTGGGCTGGAGCGCAGGCAGCGGACCCAGCCGCAGCCACCGCTGTGCGCCGTACTGGCTCACGCCGGCGCCGGGCAGCAGGACCAGCCCCAGGGCCACCAGCGCCAGCAGGAAAAGCAACGGGCTGATGCGCCGCCAGCGCCGGTAGTCGATGCGCATGCACACCAGCATAGCGACCAGGCCCACCACGGCCCACATAGCCTGGCGCGCCACGAAGTAGGTGCCGTCGCCGAACTCTGCCAGCCCGATGGCGAAACTGGCGCTGTATACCGCCTGAAGTCCGACGACGACCAGCGCTCCCACCAGGGCCAGCAGCCAGTAGTCCGTGCGGCCGGCGCGGGAGGACTCAGGGCGGAGGAGGGAGGATGGGGCGCTCTGCATCATGCCTCGCCTGTCCGTCTCGGGGCCAGCTCTTCCACCAGCCGCTTGAACGCGCGCCCGCGGGCCTCGAAGTTGGGGAACTGGTCGAAGCTGGTACACGCCGGCGAGAGCAGCACCACGTCGCCCGGCCGGGCCAGGCGGGCGGCCTCCTGCACCGCATCGGCGAACCGCTCTGTGCGGACCAGGCGCAGGTCCGGGAGGTCCCGGAGGGCGGCCTCCAGCAGGGGGCCTGCCTCGCCGTACACCACAGCCGCGGTGCAGCGGCGGCCCACCTCGGCGACCAGCCCTTCCAGGGGCAGGTGCTTGTCCCGGCCGCCCAGGATGAGCACCAGCGGCCGGTCGAAGCAACGCAGCCCGGCGATGGTCCGCTCCGGCGTGCTGGCAATGCTATCGTTCATGTACTCTACCCCGGCCACCGTCGCGACCGGCTCCAGGCGGTGCTCGATCCCACGGAATGCACGCACGGTCCGGGCCATCACCTCGGCCGGGATGCCGCAGGCCCCTGCCAGGGCGCACGCCGTCAGTACGTTGGCGACGTTGTGCTCGCCGCGCAACTGGATGTCTCCGCGCAAGAGGAGCCGCTGCTCCTTCCCGCGCCGCCGCAGCACGACCTCCTGCCCCCGCAGGAAGGTCCCATCTCCGTCAAGCTCCTCCCGCATGCTGAAGAAGCGCACCTGCGCGGCCGCCCCAGCAGCCATGCCGCGGGTCACCGGGTCGTCGGCGTTCAGCACCAGGACGTCGCCCGTCCCCTGGTAGGCGTAGATGCGCTGCTTGAGCGCGATATACTCCGCCATGGTCGGGTAGCGGTCCATGTGGCTGGGCGAGATGTTGGTGACCGCCGCGGCGTGGGGGCTGCGGTCCGTCAGTTCCAGTTGGGTATGGCTGATCTCCAGCACCACCCAGTGGTCGGGGCGGATGGCCTCGATGTGCTCCAGGGGCATCGGCCCCAGGTTGCCGCCCACGTGGACCCGGTCCGGGCCGAAGGCCGCCCGGAAGATCTCGCCGGTGAGGGCCGTGGTCGTACTCTTCCCAGCGCTCCCGGTGATCCCCACGATGGGCGCGGGGCACAACTCCATGAAGAGCCGCGTTACCGAACTGAGGGGCACGCCCCGCTCTCTGGCAGCCTGCACGGCCGGGAGGTCCAGGGGCACGCCCTGGCTCACGAAGACGATATCGGCGTCCGCGATGTCGTCGGGGCGGTTGCCGCCCAGGGCAAGGCGCACCGGCAGCCCTTCCAGTTGGCGCAGGTTGTCCCCAAGCTGCTCGACGGACTTGGCATCGCTGACCGTGACCTGCGCGCCCCGGCCCACCAGGTAGCGCGTCAGGGCCAGGCCCTCAATC
>JACQUQ010000059.1 GCA_016210175.1 Chloroflexota bacterium
GAGGCTACTGGGCTGGTCGAAGCGTGGGGCGCTCGCAAGAAGGAACGGGAGACCCTGGAGCGGGAAGCGGAAGACCTGGCCGCCAAACTGGAAGCCATCTTGAGCAAGCTGGCCCAGGCCCAGGAAGCGGAAGATGGGGCCTGGCTCCAGGTGCAGGAGATGGCCCAGGAGACCGAGAAGCCGAAGGGGAAGGAGAAGAAGAAGGCGCCCCCCGCTGTGGCCTTGGCAGGAGCAGCAGCGTAGGGCGCAGGATGCCCCTGAGAGCCACCAGGATGCCCAAGGGGCGGCGCACGGGGACGGGGATGGCCCAAGGGGCTACGGCCAGGGGGCGCAGGCCAGGGCCAGGGCTTGACGCCACCCCGCTCCCCAAGTAGACTCGCACCATCTTACCAACAGGAAGGCCCCGGCGCTGCTGCCAACAGCCCAGGGCGTGACCAGGCAAGGCGCTACAAAAGGGACTGCCCGGTAGGTCGAGTATACCATACCATACCAGGCCGCACCGTGACCGGGAAGGGGCAGACCGGCGTACCGGACCAGGGCCAGGGAGAGGGAGAGCAGGGCCAAAAGCAGGGGCACACGGACCGCCAGGCTGACAGCAAATTGACAGCAAATTGGACCGGCCCTCCACCGCCCCCCCCACGCACGGCGCTACGCTCCTTGGCCCTTGTTGCACACGGGAGCCACTGCGTTTACACAGGGTGATGAGCTTGCACATGGCACCCTGTTGCAGGAGACTCCCATGGTCAAGGTCCATTACGTCAGCCCGGACGAGTTTCAGGATATCGCGCGTGAGGTGCCCTTTACCCGAGAATACCTGTGCCCGAAATGTGGCAAGTTCCTGGTGACCAAGCTGGTGGAGTCCCGCGCCTACCCGGAGGAACGGCGCTGCCTGGCGGAATGCGCGGCCGGCCACCGGTTCATTGCGCCCTATGATTAACCGGCCACCCAGCACCCCAGCGTGAGGCCCGGCGCTCGTGCGGCTCGCGCTGCACCCCGGAGCACGCGCCTGCGGGCACGGCGCGGTGTGCGGGGAACAGGGGAGTGCTCGGCCAGGTTCCGACAGCATGCCCGCACCACCGGCGAGCCCGTTCCGGCCTCGCCCAGTTGCAAGCGTAGGAGCATCGTGAGGAGGTCGCATGGCAGAACTCCAGCGTACCCTGGTCCTGGTGAAGCCCGATGGGATGCAGCGTGGCCTGGCCGGCACGATCCTGGCACGTTTGGAGGCCCGCGGGCTGAAGATCGTCGGGCTGAAGCTCCTCCAGATCGATGAAGCCCTGGCGCGCCGCCACTACGCGGCACACGAGGGCAAGGGCTTCTTCCTCCCCCTGGTCCAGTACATTACTGCCAGCCCAGTGATCGCGGCCGTCTTTGAAGGGCCGAACGCGGTCGAGGTGGTCCGCTCGACCATGGGCGCCACCAACCCGGTGCAGGCGGCGCCTGGCACCATCCGGGGCGACTTCGCGCTGGAGATCGGCCGGAACCTGATCCACGGCTCCGATTCCCCGGACAGCGCCCGCCTGGAAATCGCGCTGTTCTTCAGCGAGGGCGAGTTGCTCTCCTACCCGCGCGATACCGACCGCTGGATCATTGAATCCTGACGACCGGGGTCGCCTGCCGCCAGAGGCGCTCCAGCCCGTAATACTCCCGCTCCCGCGGGTAGAAGACGTGCACCACCACGTCACCGAAGTCCATGAGCACCCAGCCGGTGTCTTCGCTGCCTTCCCGATGGTGCAGGCGAACGCCTTCGGTTTTGAGGCTTTGTTCCACCTCTTCAGTAATGGTCCGGATCTGGCGCGGCGACGTCCCGCTACAGATCACGAAATAGTCGGCAAAGGAACACACGCCGCGCAGGTCCAACATCACGATGTCGGCAGCCTGCTTCTCCGCTGCGACCTCGACAACTTTGCGTGCGATATCTGCGGTTTCCAGTGCTTTCTCCCTCCCTGGACGGTCAGGCGCCCATCCGGAGCGCCCGTCCTCATCGGCGTGGCTACCGTCTCTGTCACTCTATTATATCGCTCAGCGGCCTGAAGCGGGGAACCGGGAGCGGTCCCGCCGCGCCCGGCGTGGGCACGGCGGGACCCACGGGGAAGGCGCGGAGCGCGGCGATCGCCCCCACGGGCGAGGCCAGCCCAGCACGAGGACGCCCTGCCGGAGTTCCTGGCGCGGTTTGCGGCGGGTTCCCTGCCAGAGGCGTGGCGCCGACCTGCTGCTCCCAATCCCGCGACCATCGACAGACGAACGGGTACGTGGAAGGCAAGCACACCCGGACCAAGCAACCCCAGCGCCAGGCATAGGGCTACCGCCGCCGGGAGCATCTGCGGCTCAGGGTCGTGCTCCCTGCCGCATGACCCCTCCCCCTAACGGACGATGAGCCGACCCGGCCGGAGGTCTTGAAGACCGGGCGGCAATTTGCTATGATGGTTCTGTCAGCATGCCCCTGTAGCTCAGTGGATAGAGCGCCGGCCTCCGGAGCCGGATGCACAGGTTCGAGTCCTGTCAGGGGTACCACCTTGCACGTCGCGTACGAGCCGGACGGTCCTGCACCGTCCGGCTCGCTGCATGCTCCGGTCGCAGCTTGTCAGGGTTGTGGCGCCCTATGGTATAGTAGTGCGTGGGAGCCCGCTCCCTCCGCCTACCGGAATAGGCAGATCGGAAATCTCTCGACCAAGAAGGACCAACGCTGCCGTGAGCATCAAGCGAACTCGTCCCCAACGCTCTCCCGTGCGCCGTCGGCCACCTGAGTGGCACGAGCGGGCCTATTACGCCTTCGGCGCCCGTCCCGAGCGCCGCGCCAGCCTGGCCGAACGGCTGCACCGGGCCTCGGCGCCGCTGCGCCCGCGCACGCGGCGGATGCAGGCGCTCTATTTCTTCGGCGCCCTCGCCCTGACGCTGTTCGTCGCCATGCCGACCCTCGTCCCGCCCACGTTCGCGCCCACGCAGGAGGCGTCGCCCACCCCCGTGCCTACGGCGCCGGCTACCCCGGTGTCGAAGCCGACCTGGTCGGCGCCACCGGCCATGGCCATCGACCCCAACAAGACCTACACCGCCATCATTGAGACGGCAAAGGGCACGGTCACTGCCGAGCTTTTTGCCAAGGACGCCCCCAAGACGGTCAACAACTTCGTCTTCCTGGCGCGCCAGGGGTTCTACGACGGGTTGACCTTCCACCGGGTGCTCCCCGGCTTCGTAGCCCAGGGTGGCGACCCCCAGGGCAACGGCACCGGCGGTCCGGGTTATACCTTCGAGGACGAGCCCTCCACGCGCACGCACGAGGAGGGTGTGTTCTCCATGGCCAACTCGGGGCCGAACACCAATGGCAGCCAGTTCTTTGTCACCCTTGCGCCGCAGCCCCAGCTGGACGGCAGCTATACCGTGTTCGGCAAGGTGGTAGAGGGCCTGGAGGTCGTGAAGCAGTTGACGCCCCGCAACCCCGACACCGCGCCAGCATATCAGGGTGACGCCATCACGCGCATCACCATCCGGGAAAACTAGGACGCGGTCAGGAAGAGGGGTAGGAAGCGCGCGGCACCGCCCAGATAGAGAGTCGTATGCACACCGTTGGGGTGGATATTATCGAGATCGCCCGTATCCGGGAGAGCATCGAGCGGTTTGGCGAGCGCTTCCTCCACCGCATCTACACCGAGCGGGAGATCCAGTTCTGTCGCGGTCGGGTGCCGGAGTTGGCGGCGCGCTTCGCCGCGAAGGAAGCGGTGATGAAAGCCCTGGGGACGGGAGTACGGGGCGTCGGCTGGCGCGACATCGAGGTGCTACCGATGCGGGGCGGCAAGCCCCTGGTCTATCTCTCCGGACGGGCGCGCGTCCGCGCCGAGGCGATGGGCCTGGGCGAGCTGGCCATCAGCCTGACCCACTCCGAGGACTTCGCCATCGCCACGGTGGTGGGCGCGCTGGACTGACCGAGAGCGTAGTGAGGGCTGTGGGGGGACGGCAACGCCGGCCTCCTCACAGCCCTCAGTGGTTGAGGGGGCGCGGCGTGAAGGTCGTCACCGTAGCGCAGATGCGGGAACTGGAGGCCCGCGCCGGAGCCTCGGGCATCAGCACCGATGCCCTCATGGCGCGGGCGGGCCTGGCGGTGGCCCGGTCGGTGCGCACCCTGCTGGGCGGCGCCGCCGGGCGCCGTAGCCTGGTGCTGGTCGGCCCCGGCAACAACGGCGGCGACGGCCTGGTAGCGGCGCGCCACCTGCGGGACTGGGGCGCTGAGGTGCGCCTGTACCTCCTGGCAGAGCGCCGCGCCGACGCCAATCTGGAGCGCACCCGCGCCCGGTCTCTCCCGGAGTGCCGGGCGGACCAGGACTCCGGCGGCGTGGCCCTCGATGCCTGGCTGGGCTGGGCCGAGTGCGTCCTGGACGCGGTGCTGGGAACCGGGCGCGCGCGTCCGCTCGAAGGGGTCTATCGCACCGTGCTCACGCGATCCCGTGAGACCCGCGCCCGCCGCGCCGACCTGCGGGTGGTGGCCCTGGACCTGCCCACCGGCCTGGACGCCGACACTGGCCGCCTGGACCCCGCTGCGCTCCCAGCCGACCTGACCATCGCCCTGGCTGCTCCCAAGATGGGCCATCTGACCTTCCCCGGCGCCGGCGCGGTGGGCCGCCTGGAAGTCGTGGATATCGGGATCCCCCCCGACCTGGCTGCCGACATCCCGGTGGAGTTGCTGACCGCCACCTGGGCGGCACGGACGCTGCCGCCCCGTCCGGCGGACGCGCACAAGGGCACCTTTGGCCGGGTGCTGGTGATCGCCGGCAGCAGCACCTACATCGGCGCCGCAGCCCTCGTGGGTCAGGCGGCAGGGCGGTGCGGCGCGGGGCTGGTGACGCTGGCTGTGGCCCACAGCCTGGTCCCGGTGCTGGCGGCCAAGCTCACCGAGCCGACCTATCTCCCCCTGCCGGAGGACGCGCCAGGCCACATCGGGGCTGACGCGGCGCCCACGATTGTGGAAGTACTGGGGCAGGTCGATGCCCTGGTGGTCGGCTGTGGCATCGGGCTGCACCCCGCCACCGAAGCGTTCATCGGGAGCCTGCTGGAGAGCCTTCCCCCGTCCCCGCCGCCGCTGGTGCTGGACGCCGATGCCCTCACCGCGCTCTCCCGTCGGCCGGGCTGGTGGGAGCAGGTCCGGGGTGATGTGGTGCTGACACCCCATCCCGGCGAGATGGGCCGCCTGCTGGGGAGCACCACGGCGGCGGTGCAGCAGGACCGCCTGACGGCGGCGCGGGAGGCCGCAACACGGTGGGGGACCACCATCGTGCTCAAGGGCGCCGGAACGGTGGTGGCTGCCCCCGATGGGCGGCTCCACCTCTCCGGGGTGGCGACGCCCGCGCTGGCGACCGCCGGGACCGGCGATTGCCTGGCAGGGAGCATGGGAGCCCTGCTGTCCCAGGGGCTGAGCGCGTTCGCGGCGGCGTCCCTGGCCGTCTACCTGACGGGCACTGCCGGGCTGCTGGTCCAGGAAGAGGTCGGGCGGGCCGGGGCCATCGCCAGTGACCTGCTGCCGCGCCTGCCCCAGGTGTGGCAGCGGCTCCAGGCCGGCGCGCCCCTGCCCGGCATCCAGTAAGGAACGGTTCCCTCCTCCGATACCAGCGTCAGAGCGGCCATTGACAGCGCCCCAGGGCCGTGCTATCCTCCGATATAGAACAGTAGTTCGGCACCGAGCGGCAGGTGCCGACCGGCGAGGGGGTGGAATGGTGCAGCGTGGAGGAAACCAGCGGACCCAGCGGTCGTTGTCGGCCCGGCAGCGCGCCATCTTGGACTTTCTCCAAGCCTTTACCGAGGAGAAGGGCTATCCTCCCAGCATCCGTGAGATCGTCAAGGGATGCGACGTCTCCTCCACCTCAGTCGTGGACTACAACCTGCGTGCGCTGGAGCGTGAGGGCTACATCCGCCGCGACCGGGATGTGTCCCGTGGCATTGAACTGCTCGGACGGGAACGGGCCACGACCCGGACCGTCGCCGTGCCGGTGATGGGCCAGATCGCTGCCGGCCACCCCATCCCAGTGCCGGAGGCGGATAGCTGGCTTCCTGGCAGTGGGGTGGATACCATCGAACTGACCGAGGACCTCACCCGCGGGCGGCCCGGTGTGTACGCCTTGCGTGTGAAGGGCGTGTCCATGATCGACGCCCTGATTAACGATGGCGACCTCGTGCTCATGGAGCCGGCGCAGACCGCAGAGAACGGCGAAACGGTGGCCGTCTGGCTGCGCGATGAAAAGGAAGTCACCCTGAAGCGCTTCTACCTGGAAGGGGATCGGGTGCGCCTCCAGCCCGCCAATCGCACCATGCGCCCCATCTACGTTGACCCGGATAACGTGGAGATCCAGGGGCGCGTGATCGGGGTCATCCGCCAACTGTAACGCCGGGGGCCGACACACGGGGGACCCTGCTGCGGCATTCCCAAACCACCATGACGTGAGCAAACGCAGCGCCCGGACCTTGCGGGGTCCGGGCGTTGGTGTGTCCGCTGGCGGTCGGTCCCGTGGGTGCGCTATGCCAGCACCATGAGCACCTGGTTTCGCTCGACCCGCTGGCCCTGGTGCACATGGACGGCTTTGACGGTCCCGGCGGCGGGCGCCCGCAACTGGTTATTCATCTTCATGGACTCGATGACGACCAGGGGGGTGCCGGGTGTGACATGGTCGCCGACCGTGGCAAGCACGTCCACAATGACGCCCGGCATGGGGGCGACGATCTGCTGCTCTGCCGCAGTACCAAAGGGCGTCACTCCTGCGGCTGCGGCAGGCGCGCCCCCGCGTAGGACACGGGCAGGGTACAGGTGGCCGTCCACGATGAGTACCAGAGTCCCGTTCTCTTCCTGGGCAAAAAACTGATAGGACTTCCCGTCGAGCAGCAGGGTATAGACCGGATCCCCACCGACCTGGGCAAAATCGGCGGTCAGGGTCTGGCCTTCAAGCTGTAGACGGTACTCGGAGCCGCGACGTGGCTCGATTTCAACGCTGACGTCGCGCTGCCCGATGCGTACCCGAAACTGCACGGCGCTCCTTTGCTTCTCCTGGGCGGCCCCCGCGCTCCGCCCGCCCCTCCAAGGGTAGCCGGGTCACATTCCCCACCTACCGCAATGCCAGGCTTGATCCTGCCGGCCGCACCGGTGGCCGGGCGTGGGAACCCCTAGTGCTTCGTCAGGCACAAACTGATGGGTAAGACCGCCGCCGTAAACGGCAGGCCCGCCCTTCAGGGCGGCGGGGTGGAACCCACCAAAGGAGGATTGACGGACCCCTAGCGGCGTGTCCAGGCAGTCGGGCCGGGCCGGTAGGTGAGGGTCCACGGGTTGACGCACCGACCGCGGTGTGCGCCGCCAGGAGCGCCCCCAGGACGCTCCGTCCCCGTGCGCCGCTCGTGGTAGGCCACCAGCGCCGCCGCCAACAGCGCGACGTCCACCTGTTCCCCTTCCTGGCGTTGCCATGCTCGCAGCGCACGTTCGGCAAAGCCGGTGTCCACCTGCCCCTGCTGGAACTCCGGGCTTTCCAGCACGTAGAGGTGGAAGGGGATGTTGGTGTGGATCCCCGTAATGTGGACCTCCCGCAGCGCCCGGCGCATGCGCTGCATCGCCTGCTCCCGGTCCCGCCCCCAGGCGATGAGCTTGGCCAGCAAGGGATCGTAGTAGACGGTGACCTCCATATGGTCGTAGAGGCCGGTGTCCACCCGGATGCCGGGGCCGCCGGGTTCGTGGAACAGGCGCACCACCCCGACGGAGGGTACGAAGTCGTGATAGGGGTCCTCAGAGGTGATACGGCACTCGATGGCCCAGCCCCGTAGCTGCACGTCATCCTGGGTGTAGCCCAGGGGCTCCCCTGAGGCAACCAGCAACTGGTCGGCGACCAGGTCGGTCCCCGTGACCATCTCCGTCACCGGGTGCTCGACCTGGAGGCGGGTGTTCATCTCCATGAAGTACGCCTGGCCTTCCCCGTCGAGCAAGAACTCCACCGTCCCCGCGCCCTCGTACTGCACCGCGCGCGCTACGGCCGCGGCCATCTCCATGAGGCGGGAGCGCAGTGCCGGGCTGACCGCGGGCGAGGGCGCCTCCTCAATGATCTTCTGGTGACGACGCTGGATGGAGCACTCCCGCTCGCCGAGCGCCACCACCCGTCCGAAGCGGTCGGCCATCACCTGCACTTCCACGTGGCGGATGGGCGCCAGGTACTTCTCCAGGTAGACCCCGCCGTGGCCGAAGCCGGCCGCCGCCTCACTGGTGGCGCTGGAGAAGGCCGCGGCCATATCCTCGGCCTGCGTCACCAGGCGGATGCCCCGCCCCCCGCCGCCACCGCTGGCTTTCAAGAGGACCGGGAAGCCGATGGCTTCCGCCGTCGCCAGGGCGGACCCGATATCCGCGACTTCGTCGAGGGTCCCCGGAACCAGGGGCAGACCGGCCTGCTGCGCGAGACGGCGGGCCTGGATCTTATCGCCCATGGCACGGATAGCCGCGGGCGACGGGCCGACAAATGTGAGCCCGGCGGCCAGGCACGCCTCGGCGAAGTCCGCGTTCTCAGCCAGGAACCCGTAGCCCGGGTGGAGCGCATCGGCACCGGACCGGCGGGCGACCTCCAGCAGGGCTGGCACCTTCAGGTAGCTCTCACGTGCTGGGGGCGGGCCGATGGGATACGCTTCGTCGGCAAAGCGGACGTGCAGGGAGGTCCGGTCGGCCTCGGAGTAGACGGCAACCGTGGCGATACCGAGCTCCCGGCAGGCGCGGAGAATGCGCAGGGCGATCTCGCCGCGGTTGGCGATAAGCAGTTTTCGTATCACAGAGGTATCCTAGGGTAGAACGTGATGCAAGAGATATGCTAGTCTAGCCCGCGCGAGCGTCTACGTCAAGCGGGCCGTTGGCCGGGCTCTTCGTCTTGAAGGGGGACGGTGGTGCGGGCGGAGATGGCCTGGGAGCGCAGACGCCTGGCCTGCACGGCGGGGGTACGAGCAGGCCAGGGGCCTGCGCTCCCAGGAGACGGCGCCTTTCCCCCCTCGAGGACGAAGCGCCGTCGTTGCGGAGCGATTGACACTCCCCTGTGGGGCGGCTATAGTGGGATGCGGCTTGAGTTGGGCCGGTGGGAGAGCGCGATAAAGGAGGACGACCTATGCTCAGGACACGCGTGACGGATCTCCTGGGCATTCAGTATCCGATTACCCAGGGCGGGCTGGCCCACCTGGCCTTTGCGGAGTTGGCCGCTGCGGTCTCCAATGCCGGCGGCCTGGGCCAGATCACCGCCACCACGCTGCCCTCCGCGGAGGCCCTGCGCGCGCAGATCGCCCAGGTCCGCAGCCTCACGGACAAGCCCTTTGCCATCAACTTCCAGATCGGCCGCCGCGACCTCTCGGAGCTGGTGCTGACCGCGGCCGAGCTGGAGGTCCCGACCATGAGCTTCACCGCCGGCGATCCCAGGCCGTACTTCCGCCTCATCGAGGGACTTCCCATCAAGAAGCTGTGCCTGGTGGCAACCACCCGCCAGGCGCGCAACGCCGAAGACCTGGGCGCGGATGTGGTGATCGCGGTGGGCTTCGAGGGCGGCGGCCACATCGGGCGGGACGACCTCGCCAGCCTGGTCCTGGTGCCGCGCGTGGTGGAGTCCGTGGGCATTCCGGTGCTGGCCAGTGGGGGCTTCGCCGATGGGCGCGGACTGGTAGCGGCGCTGGCCCTGGGCGCCGAGGGCATTGAGATGGGCACCCGCTTCATCGCCACCCAGGAGTGCATCGCCCATCCCAACTACAAGCAGGCGCTCGTGGACGCGGACGAAGCCGATACCATGGTCGTCGAGCGGTCCATTGGCCGCCCCGCCCGCGTGCTCCGCACCCCCCTGGCCGAGGCCATCCTCCAGATCGAGCAGCAGGGCGGGTCCATCGAAGAGTTGCTGCCCCTCATCAGCCGGGACATGAACCTGCTGGCGGCGTACGAGGGGGACATGGCCGGCGGCTTTGTGTGGGCCGGGCAGGTGGTCGGCTTGATGCACGATGTCCCGACCGTGCGCGAGCTCATGGAGCGCATCGTGGCCGAGGCACAGACCATCGGCCAGCGCCTTTGCCCATTGCTCCAGACCATAGAGGAGTAGGTCCGTCCATCGACTCACGCTGCGGATACGACACGGTAAAGGAGATGCTGGTGGCCCTCTATCTGACCGAGGACGATGTCGCCCAAGCCCTGACCATGGCCGACACGCTGGACGCGGTGGAAGCCAGCCTGCGGGAGCAAGGGCTGGGCGTGGCGACCAATCTCTCCCGCAGTCGGCTGCGCGCTCCCCGCAGTCTCCCCCCCGGCCTGGGCGCGGTCACACCGGGCAGGAGCATCCTGAACCTGATGGGCGGCGTGCTCCCCGGCCTGGGCGTCCTGGGCTACAAAGCCTATATGGTCACGCCGAAGGGCGTGCGCTTCCAGATCTTCCTCTACAGCCTGGACAGCGGCGCGCTGCTCGCCATTCTGGAGGCCAATCGCATCGGGCAACTGCGCACCGGGGCCGCCAGCGGCGTTGCTACCAAGTATCTGGCCCGCCCCGACGCGGCCACTGTGGGGGTCTACGGCACCGGCTACCAGGCCCGCGGCCAGGTGGAGGCGGTGTGCGCGGTGCGCCCGGTGCGGCGGGTGGTCGTCTATGGCCGCAACCCGGAGCGGCGTGCTCTGTTCTGCGCCGAGATGCAGGCCGCCACCGGCGTCGAGGTCGTCCCGGCGGAGCGCCCGGAAGACGTGGCGCGCGGGGCGGATATCGTGGTCACCATCACGACCTCCCGCGACCCGGTGCTGGAAGGGGCCTGGCTGGAGCCGGGCGCGCACATCAACGCGGCAGGCTCCAACGCCCTGATACGGCGGGAGATCGACGACGAGGCGGTACGCCGCAGCAGCCGTATCTTCGCGGATTCCGTGGAGCAGGCGCGCCTGGAGTGCGGCGACCTGTTCGGTCCGGCGGAGCGGGGCCTGCTGAACTGGTCCCAGGTGCGCGAGCTGGCCGAGGTAGTGGCGGGACGAGCGCCCGGCCGCGAGCACGCCGAGGAGATCACCTTGTTCGAGTCCCACGGCATGGGGATCTGGGACGTCGCGGCCGCGGCGCGCGCCTACCAGCACGCCCAGGACCGTGGGCTGGGCATGCAGCTTCCCTTCTAATCGGATCTGAGCCTTGGCCCCCCCCCGTCCCCTTCCCCGTGCGGGGAAGGGGACGCTTGCTCCCCGCTCCGCCGTAGAGCGGGCTGCGGGAGGGCAACCGCACCTCTCCCCATCCTGGTAGGGCCGATCCCCCTTGCTCATCCCCCCGGTACGCTCCCGGTAAGCGTCTCCCTACGCCTGCATCGGCTTCCGCATACGACATCGCTCCGTCGCCTCTCGTTATGGTAGAGACCCCCACTGTGGAGGCAAGCCATGGCGGAACAACAGACGAAGATGATCATCGTCAAGGCGCCCATTGAGGAAGTCTACCGGGCATGGGCAGACTTTGAGAATTTCCCGAAGTTTATGAAGGAAATCAAGTCGGTGAAGAAGACCGGCGATCGCACGAGCCACTGGGTGATGAAGGGCCCCCTCGGCAGAGACCTGGAGTGGGATGCCGAGATTACTCGCCTGGACGAGAACCGGCGGATCGCATGGAACAGCACCCGCGGCGATCTCGAGACCAGCGGCCAGGTGGTGTTTACCGAGCTGCCCGAAGGCGAAACGGAAGTGACCTTTACCCAGCACTATGAGGTGCCGGGCGGCGCCGTCGGGGAAGCCGTTGCCAAGGTCATCGAGAACCCCGACGAGCAGCTCATGAGCATCCTCCGCGAGTTCAAAGCGTACTGCGAGGGCCGGATCCGCCGCGCCGCGGCATAGGCGGTCACGCGCGCCGCACGGCCAGGCCCCGCCTGCCGCGGGCAGGTTACTCGGTAGCTGTCCCAACCGACGCAAGGCGCGCCGGTGCGCGCTCCACCGCTCCAGGCGGGACCTTCAACGTGCGCACCGGCGACAGCGCCAGCCATGCTGCTGCCAGGCACATCCCAGCGGCGCCCACCACCAGGGTCGCACGCAGGCCGACCGTCTCTCCCAGGACGCCGCCCAGCAGTGCCCCCAGCAGCATGGCCCCCAGCCCCAGGAAACGGATGCTAGCATTCACACGGCCGAGGAGACCGTGCGGGATAATCGCCTGGCGAAGGCTCACCTGGTTGATCTCGTAGATAGTCCAGGCGGGATCAGTCACCAACTGGTTCGCCACGAGCAGCAACGCGGCCAGGACCGTGGCCCCGTGCGCTAGCGGTACGAACAGCACACCGAGGCCGGTGCCTACCAGGCCAGCCACCATCACCGGGCCGATGCCAAAGCGATCAGCGGCCCGACCCGCAAGCAGCGCCCCCATGAGGGAACTGATCCCCCCGACGGCAAAGACCATGCCCAGGAACCCCGGCCCAAAGCCGAGTTCCCGGCTCGCGAAGAGCAGGATCACCGTGCCAACCATCCGAGAGGAGCACTCCAGGGTCACGATGCTTCCTGCCAGCGCGCGCAAGAGCGGATTCCTCCACAGGACTCCCAGACCCTCGGCGATCTCCCGTCGTAGGTTCTGCCGTTGACCCGCCGGTGCCGGTTCCGGCGCACGGATCCACCCCACCAGCAGGGCGGAGCACACGAAGGAGAGCGCGTCCAGCAGCACCGCAATGGGCGCGGTAAACCACTGCACGAGCCAGCCCGCGCTGCCCAAGGCGCCAACCTCAGCGACCGCGGCGCTGGCTGAGAGCGTGCTGTTCGCTTCCACGAGATCCTCCCGGCGCACCAGGGCCGGGAGGTACGACAGGTAGGCGACGTCGAAGCAGATGGTGAGGACGCCGGTGAGGAAGGCCACGACATAGAGGTGTTCCATACGTAGGAGGCCGACGAACGCGGCGGCCGGAACGGAAGCGAGCAGCACCGCACGGCCCATGTCGGCGCCGATGAGGATGGGGCGGCGGCGCAGGCGGTCCACCCACACTCCGGCGACCAGGCCCACGAGCAGCCCGGCGATGAGGTCTGCGGCGCTCAGGAAGGCCAGCTGCAACGGCGCAGCGCCCAGCACGAGGATCGCGGTAAACGGCAACGCCGTGCCGCTCACCAGCGAGCCGAAGTGTGAGATGGTCTGGCCCGCCCACAACTTGACGAAATCGGGGTTGCGCCACATGCACGGGCTACCCCCTGAGCGTCCGCACGCCGGTAGGATGTGCGCATCGCGGCCCCGTTCGCCCGGGAGCCGTCGAACGGCAGACGGGAACCTCCCGCCGGCGCTCGGCCTGCCCACCCCCGGCGGACTACCCGCCGCGGGCCAGGGCGCAGCCCCAGACCGACCGGACCCCGGCGGCCTTCAGCGCCGCGGCGCAGGCGTCCAGGGTTGCCACGGTCGTGGTCACGTCGTCAACGAGGACGACACGCTGGCCGGCGATAGCGGGCGCCGCGCAGGTAAAGGCCCCGCGGACGTTCTGCCGCCGTCCAAGCGCGTTCAGGGTGGTCTGGGAGGGAGTCGGGCGTACCCGGCGCAGGGCCTCCGCCCAGACCGGCAGCCCGGCGACCTGGCCGACGGCGCGGGCCAGCAGCGCCGCCTGGTTGTAGCCCCGCTCCCGCAACCGGCTCGGGTGCAAGGGGACCGGCACCAGGACCGTGGCCTCCGGGAACCGCTCGCGCACGTGCCCGCCCAGGAGCGTCCCCAGGGGCTCGGCCAGGGCGCTGATGCCCTGGTACTTCAGGTCGTGGACGGCTTCGCGGATGACGCCTTCGAAGCGGTAGCCGGACCACACCCCGTCCAGGAAGTTCAACGGCGTGCGGAGGCAGGTAGCGCAGACACCTACCGGGCCATCAGGCTGGGAGACGCCGCAGCGGGGACAGCAGGGTGGAATGATGGCGGGTAACCCGGCCCGGCAGCGGTCGCACAGCAAGGTATCCCACGCGCCGCAACCCACACAACGCAGCGGAAACACGAAGTCCACCAGCATGGCGCCCACCCGACGAAGCAGGGAAAGCAGCCGGGGATGGTGGTCTCCCGGGTGCTGGGATGAGGCGGCCGGAGGAGACACCCCGCTCATCCCTCAGCCCTCGCTCTCAAGGGTGGCGATGGCAAGCTGGTCGCCGACCTGGGTAGCGGTCGCCTGGACCACCCCGGCCGGGAGCTCCAGGACGGCCCAGGCACGTCGGACGATGCGGCTCAGCCGGTATGGAGGCATAGCGGGAATTACATGGAGGATCCGAAGCTGCTTATCGATGAACACCGCATCGAAAGCAAAGCGCATGAAAAAGCTGTGGATGCTGTTACAGGGCACGATCAGCAGGCCAGCCCCGGGCTCCAGGCCAGACCGTCCCAGGAGCCCACGACCGCGCTGCCACCAGGTCGCAGCGACATCGGCGCGCTCGGCCAGCGTACGCTGCCGGGACTGGTTGACGACCCGAACGACCCTCACGCGCTGCCCATCCCGGTCCGGCGCGGTCGCCTAGCCTCCCCCGAAGGTCTGTGCCATGTAGGGGACCATGGGACCCAGGATCACGATCCACAGGGCGGGCATCATAAAGAGCACCATGGGGAAGGTCATTTTGAGGGGCGCCTGGGCGGCGAGCTTTTCCGCCCGCTGCCGGCGCTTCATGCGCATCTGCTCCGACTGAATCTGGAGGATGCGGGCGATGCTGACCCCCAATTGGTCGGCTTGAATGATCGCGGCAGCAAAGCTGCTCAGGTCGGGGACCTTGCTCCGCTGCGCCAGGTTGCGCAGCGAATCCCGGCGGGATACCCCCATGCGCTGCTCCCGCAGCATGCGACCCAATTCCTCGGTGAGCGCGTTATCCCACTTGTCCACCACCTTGCCTATCGCGCCCTCGAAGCCCATGCCGGCTTCCACACTGATGGTCAGCAGGTCCAGCGCATCGGGCAGGTTCTCCTCGACTTCCTTCTGGCGGGCGGAGATCTTGCCGTTCAGCCAGTAGCCGGGCAGCATCTGTCCGACGTACGCCCCGCCGATGGGCGCCAGGAGTTGGACCACAATGCTGGCGTCGTAGGCGGTGGCGAAAAACAAGGCCAGACCGCCGACGATAAGCGCCGCGAACCCCTTGATCCCCAGGAAATCGGCCACCGTCAGTTTATTGGGGTTGCCCGCAGACTCTAACTTGGCCCGGATGTCATCCAGGGTGCTCTGGGGTGTACGGCTGGAGATCAGGCCGACCAACTGGGCCTTGATAGGCTTGAGAACCCGCTCCGAGAGGGGCTGCTGGAGCTCCAGTTCCTCCAGCGTAGGCGGACGGCTGCCGTAGGCGTTCAGGATGGGATTGACCGTTTGCTGCCGGCGAGACAGGTAGATCCCGACGACGACGAGCACGATGCCCAGCGTCACCATGAGGGATGCGGCAATGGATAGGAGGAGCATGGCACGACCCTCCCCTTGATGTGCCCACGTATATCGCTATCTGGAAGAACCTACGGCAACCTTCGCCGCCGACTACCTTGTCCACTCCCCCCAGCGTACCGCAACGGCGCTGGGGGTCTCCCTTACACTTTGATCTCCGTCATCTTTCTCATGACGATAAAACCGACGAAGATCATAATGCCGGCGCAGATGTACCCGATGATCCAGGGCCACTTGAGCATGGGCCGCATGTAGTCGCCGTTGAGCAGGAAGATGACCAGGCCGATGAGCCCCGGCAGCGCGCTG
Organism: Chloroflexota bacterium; assembly: GCA_016210175.1. Taxonomy (GTDB): domain Bacteria; phylum Chloroflexota; class Dehalococcoidia; order SHYD01; family JACQUQ01; genus JACQUQ01. The sequence goes on from JACQUQ010000059.1 coordinate 15,628, forward strand.
ATGATGTAGGCCGAGCCTTGGACCTGGGCCGTCTTGGTCTCGATGTCGCCTTTAATGCGCACCCGCTCCCGGATGGTATTGCCGATGGCCTCCAGTACCTGGGCCAGGTTCCCGCCTACCTCCCGCTGGACGTTCATGGCCGTGACCATCAGGTCCAGGTCCGGGCTCGGCACCCGGCGCACGAGGTTATTCAGGGCCTCCTCCGGCGACAGTCCGAGGCTGATCTCGGTGACGACCCGGGCAAACTCCGAGCCAGTCGGAGCCGGCGCCTCGCGAGAGGCCATCTCCATCGCCTGGGGCAAGCTGTTGCCCGCGCGCAGGCCGTTGGCCAGCAGCGTGATGGTGTCGGGACGCTGCGTGACGAACGCGCTGAGGCGGGCCGATTGGCGGCGGCCGACGTAGAAACTCGGCGCCATCCATCCGATGAAGGCACCGGCCGCCAGGAAGGCGGGGGGCATATCCAGGAGTTCGTTGGTAATGCCGGCGATGTAGCCAATGACCGCGCCGATACTGGCAGCGATGATCCGCAGCCCCATGTACTCCGTCACCGTGAGCTTGAGGTCCGCTCGGCGCAGGTCGTCTTGTACCCCCTGCGCAAAGGTCCGCTTGGCGAGGGCCTTTTCGATGTGGGCAGCCAGCGCCGACTCTTTCCCCCCGGTCCCCTTCTCCTCCGTGGCCTCGGGCGCGTTCCCGCGGCGCCGACCCATGACCAGGTCAAGCCGTTCTTCGACGTCCGAATCCGTCAGCAGCGTCTCCCGCAGGGCGTAAAACACCAGCAGGACGCCGATAACGACCAGTCCGGCGGTGAGGAAGGGTACCACAAACACGCTCAGGACCTCCGACGGAGGCTACCAGGCAGGGCTGTACCCGCACTCCCCTTCCAGGGAGGACGGCGGGAGGGAAGCATCGGGTGGTCTGTCACCCGCGGTTGGCGGGCTACCGTTCGGCAGGAGCGGGGTTGCAACCCGCCCCTGCCGAGCTGCAATGCTCCGGTCACGGAACAGTAGGACATGTACAAAGCAGGGACGGACCTCGTGTTCGCCCTGGGGACAGCGTGGGGCGAATCTGGTATTCGCCCCTCCACCAGGTTGGGTAGAGGCCAGCCAACGCGCCCTGGTGCCCTGTCAATGCAGGAGTGATGGGGCCTGTCATTCTGAGCCGCAGCGGAGCCCTTCGGCCTGGCTCAGGATAAACCCCGGCGAAGAATCCGTAGCCCCGGAGTGCGGATCCTTCGCTGACGCTCAGGATGACAACTCATCAGGCCATTCTGGACAGAGCCCTAGCGGAACATCCGGTCGCGTGCGCCAAAGACGCTGGGCGACAGGTGGATACCGTGCTCCTCGATCTTGGCCATGTACTTGGGCCGCAGGCCGGTGGGCTTGAGTTGGCCGATGACCTTCCCGTTCTCGGAAATGCCGGTCTGCTCGAACAGGAAGAGGTCCTGGGTGACCACGGTGTCGCCCTCCATGCCCTGGATCTCGGTCACATACGTAATCTTCCGACTGCCGTCTTGCAGCCGCGACTGCTGAATCATGAGATGGACGGCCGACGAGATCTGCTGGCGGATGGCCCGCACTGGCAGGTCCATGCCCGCCATGAGCACCAACACCTCCAGGCGGCCCAGGGCATCCTTGGGGGTGTTGGCGTGCAGGGTGGTCAGGGATCCGTCGTGGCCGGTGTTCATCGCCTGGATCATATCCAGGGCTTCGCCGCCGCGGCACTCACCGATCACCACCCGGTCCGGCCGCATCCGCAGGGTGTTGATGACCAGGTCCCGGATGGGGACTCCCCCCTTGCCCTCGATGTTGGGC
>JACQUQ010000051.1 GCA_016210175.1 Chloroflexota bacterium
CATGGCCATGCGCCCCTACCATCGCCCGATTCCCTATGACCTCCCCTGATCGTACATTAAGGCAGGATCGTGTTGGCCCCCGCGCTGAGCGCACCGCCGATCTCTCCGTACTTCTCCCCGGTGACGGCATCGTAGAAGCCGATGGCGAAGGTATCGCCCACGCCGCCGGGGTGGTTCCCCTGGAAGTGGGCGTTGAAGCGGATGGTGCGCACGGAGGAGAGCGGTTCGCTGGTCGGGTGCAGGAACCCGGTGCCCGACATGGTTGCGCCGTCCGTCTCCAGGTACAGCCGGTCGATCTGGGTGATGACCAGGTCGGCGAGCGGAAGGAGGTTCAGACTCATGCTCGACGACGTGACGCTGCCGTTGGTGGCTGCGGCGGCGAAGGCGTAGTGGAAATTCCCAGCGACGGGTGTGCCGACCAGGGAACCCTCCATGTGGACGATAGCCGCCCCGGAGACCTGGAGGGTGAACGGGACTACCGTGACGTTGCCGCAGGTATCCCCACCGGCGTTGTTGGCGAAGACCCGCGGCGCACGGCTGACGATGCCTACCGTAAGGCCGCCGGCGTTGATCCCGCACCCGCCATTGTTCAGGATGAAATTGTCCTGGATAGTGACGTTGCCGACGTTGCGGTCCAGGATGATCCCGTTGTCCCGGCTGTCCGCGATGGTATTCCCGGAGATGGTGATGGCTGAGCTGTTCCGGATGATCTCCATGCCATCTCCGTGGACCATGATCCCATCTTCCAGGATCCCGGTGGGGCCGCTGATGTATTCGTTGTTCACCACGCTGACCGACGTGGACTCCCGAATGAACAGCCCCGTGACGGACCCGACGATGCGGCTCTGCTGGACGGTGACGTTGCTGGTGCGGACGATCTCCAGCCCCACACCTTCGATACTCAGGTCATGGAGCAGCACCGTATCCACCATAGCCCCACTCCCGACGATAGCCATCGCGGCCCCGTGGGAGTTGCCGAACACCAGGTTGTAGACCGGGGACGTGCCGGGGTTACTGTCGTGGTCCACCCGTAGGCCGCGGACCAGCGCGCCGCTGCCTTCGATCTCGGCGTTCGCCGTGAAGTCGTCCACCAGCGATACCGCCGTGCTGGAATTGGTCACGGTGACGTTCGCTGCGGCGACGATGACGCCGATGTTCTCCACCTCCCCGACCGCCTGCGGATCGGCAGCGGCGTCGGAGGTGCTGTGAATGCTGTGCCCGTTGAGGTCCAGGGTGACGCCCGGCGCCGCGATGGTGATCCCGTTGCCCGCGATCAGCGCGCCGAAGGCGTCGAATTCCGGGGTACACGCATGGGCCACCGGGCCAATCAGCCGGACGACGGTCCCCGGCGGGGCTTCGTCCGCTTCCACCACCCGGTCGCAGGCGTCCGCAACGTCCAGGAACGCTGCCTGCGCCACGCGGGACCCTGGCCAGGGACCGACCGATGCGCCCATCACCGCCAGACTCAAGGCGGCCCGGAGGACCCAACGGGTATGTCTCCACTGCTGCGCGCTCGCGATCACGCGGGACATGCCGCGATGGTGAGCCACTTCATCTCCTCTCTTTTCCACCTTCTCCCCCTCTTTCCCTCCCCACGGTTGGTCAGGAGCGCTCTTCCGCTCGTGAGCGCTCCTGACCCTGCCCTACCATTTCCTGGTAGGGATAACGTAAGGGGAAGCGCGACAGACGTGACGGTAGGGCTGCAAGCGCCGCGCTATGGTACGACTGGAGCGCGTTGCAGCACGTGGGCCGCCTGGCGCGCGCTATCGCCACGGGGCGGCACGGCTCCGGTGGCCGGCGTCGTGATGTCGGCGCAGGAGGTGAAGACCGCGATCTCCTGCGCCGATTGGTGGACATTGACGGCGTAGGCCCCTTGCTGCAAGGTGGCGAGGTCAGCGTCCACCGTGGTCGTTGATGTGCCATCGGTCACGTTGCTGAGCGGGAACCGGACCGCACCCAGGTTGGCGCAGGACCCGGCATGGATATGGGCGGGCTGCGCCACCCCGGCCAGGCTTGCCGTGATGTCGATCGCTATCTCGGTCTGACCATCTCGTGGCGTGAGCGTCGCGGTGCCGGTCTGTCCGGAGTTGTTCTGCTCCTGCATCGTCAGGGTCAGCGGCCCTTTCGTTCCTGCCTCGCAGGCGACCGTTGCCAAGAGCGCAGCGGCGAGTGCCGCGAAGAGAGCAAGGCGCTTCACGAGGATCGTCTCCTTTCGCCTGCGGTCTCACAGCCAGGGGTTCCCTGGACGCCCAGGCGGGACGCTTTACGGCTCCCTGGGCAGGAGCGTGTTGGCCCCGGCGATGACGGGTCCGCCCAGTTCGCCGTACTGCTCGCCGGTGGCGGCGTCGTAGAAGCCGATAGCGAAGGTATCCCCCACGCCACCGGGGTGGTTGGCCTGGAAGTGGGCGCGGAAGCGGACCGAGAGCACGGTGGGCTGGTTGCGCACGTGCAGGAAGCCCAGTCCGGAGAGGGTCGCCCCGTCCGTCTCCAGGAAGATGCGGTCCACCTGCGTGACCACGAAGTCGGCCACCGGGCTCAGGTCCAGGGTGAGATTCCCCGTCGCCGCGCTGCTGTTGCCCGTGGCGGAGAAGGCATAGTGGAAGTCGCCGATCACCGTCCCGGCATCGATCAGGGTGCCGACCAGGTCGGCAATCCCGGCGCCGGACGCCTGCAAGGTGGGCACCGGCGTGGGATCGGAGTCAGACGTGCCCGCATCGATGTCTACCGGCCGGTCGTCCACGCCGCCCCCCGGCGAGACCACGCACACCGTGTCGGGAATGTCGATACCCCTCTCCCGGAAGACGAATGCCCCATCGACGGGATCGACCTCGACGTTATCGCCGATGAGCACCCCGTTGCAGCCGGTGCTCTCCGCGTTGGTGGGGCCGTTCTTGGTGCCGTCGTAGAGGTCCACGCTGGCGGCCAGCTGGCCCGTAACCGGGTGCGGTGAGACCAGCCCGACCACCCGCAGCTCACCCCTATCCTCGCGGCCCTGGGCACGTTCAATGGCGACGGTGTCCCTGTCCGCCAGCCGTTGCAGGATTTCGGCCTGCACTGCCGTCCCGCGCAGTTCCCCCGCTTCGAAGTAGCCCCCGACGTCAACCAGGCCCCCCTCATTGCCGACGAGTTGTTCCAGGGTAATGGGGTCGCCGCCCAGGTCCAGGAGGTCGCTGGGGAAGCGCGGATCGTCATTCATGCGGACCGTCGCGCCGTCCACCACGAAGGAGCCATCCGCGACGTCCACGCTCATCAGCAGGCCGATGATCCCGTTCTCGGCCAGCTCCACGAACACGGACTCTGCGCTAAGTGACATGCAGGTGCCGTCGACGGTGGTGGTGAATTCCGCTCTCCCGTCGGCGATGGCGGTGCCGCCAATGACCGTCCGCACGGCTTCCAGCGCCGGGTCAACCAGGTCGATGAGCGGCGGGCTCGTGGGATCTGCCGGGTCCGACGGGAGCACCTCGCCAAATGAGAGGTTCCCTTCCGGCTGGTCGAGGTCCAGGGTCTTGATCCGCAGCCCCGACGGGATGGTGAAGGTCAGGCCATTGGCCGTCATCGTGCGCGCGGTGGTGTCGAAGACGGCGATCTTCCCCTCGACCTCCCAGATCCGCAGAGCAGGGTCCTCCGGCGGGGTGAAGTGGACCGGCAGGGAGCCGGCCGGGCAAGTGTGGGTCGCTCCGGCCGGGGCAGGTGGGAAGGCGCCCAGGCCAGTGACGGCCAGGACGAGGGCCAGGAACACCCGCAGGAGGAACGCCGGCACGCGGCTCCCCCTGGGACGTATGAAAGCGACCGCAGTTCGCCGGAGGCGGCGGCCGATCGGTTGTGCGGCTCCGGCCATCCCGGAGCCGCCAGGGCTATGGTCCATGCTGCTTCCTCCTCCCATCTCCCCCAGCGCGGGCGCCCCGCCACCGGCGAGCGACGCCCGCGCCGTTCCATCGCACTGAGCACAGACCCCCAGGGCGTGCTCCGCGGCCCCCGTGGGGGTGAGCGGCAAGCGGCGTAGGGGTCCGCAGCCGACTGGTCCATCATCGGAGGGTATTGCTCCCGGCGATGACGGGCCCGCCCAGTTCGCCGTACTGCTCGCCGGTGGCGGCGTCGTAGAAGCCGATGGCGAAGGTATCCCCTACCCCGCCGGGGTGGTTCGCCTGGAAGTGGGCGTTGAACCGGACCGTGCGTACCGTGGGCTGGCCCCGCACGTGCAGGAAGCCCAGTCCGGAGAGGGTGGCCCCATCGGTCTCCAGGAAGAGCCGATCCACCTGAGTGACCACCAGGTCGGCCACCGGCGTGAGGTCCAGGCTGAACTGCCAGGACAGTATGGTTCCGGCGCCGCTCGTGACCGCGAACTGGTAGGGGAAGTTGCCCGCCATGGTCCCGGCATCGGTCAGCGCGCCGGAGAGGGCGGCGATCCCGGCGCCATCGGCCTGCAAGCCGGGCGGCGGCGGAGGCGGTGTCCCCTGCTGGCCCCGGATGGTGTTGCCGCCGAGGATGACGGGGCCGCCCAGTTCGCCGTACTGCTCCCCGGTGGCGGCGTCGTAGAAGCCGACGGCGAAGGTGTCCCCCACCCCGCCGGGGTGGTTCCCCTGGCCGTGGACGTTGAAGCGGACCGAGAAGACGAAGGATAGGGGCTGGTTTGACGGGTGCAGGAAGCCCAGCCCGGACATGGTCACCCCGTCCGTCTCCCGGTACAGCCGGTCGATCCGGGTGACCACCAGGTCGGCGGCCGGGTTCAGGTTGAGGCTGAGCTTGCCGATGGCCTGCCCCTCGCCGGCCACGGCGGAGAAGGCGTAGTGGAAGTTGCCTTCCACCAGCCCGGAGGCCGGCATGGCGCCGCTCAGGTGGGCGATCCCGGCGCCGAAGGCCTGGAGGCCGGGGAGCGGCGGCGGCAGCGGCCCGTCGCGGTCGGGCAGGGCGGGCAGGTCGGCTGACGCAGTCTCCTGCACCCGCAGGAGGCCCCACATGCCGCCCTCCAGGTAGGGCAGGCGCTGATTGAGGTAGAGGTAGGTGCCCGGCTGCCCGGCGCCGCCCTGCAACCGGGCATCCAGGGCATCGGTCGGCCCGATCTGCCGGCTGTAGACCAGGTCGCTGCCCTCCAGGAGCGGGGTGAGCGGCCACTGGTGCCCCTCCAGGCTGAAGGGCTGGCTCTGCTGGCCGAACCCGCTGACCACCCGGAAGGTGACGGGGTCGCCGGTGATGGCCCGGAACACCGGGGTGGCCGGGTCGCCGTGGATCGTGCTGCTGAACAGGCGGGACGGGTCGGGGTCGCGCGCTCTCCTGGGTGCCAGAGGCGCGTTGTGGTAGTTGATCAGCGCGTTGCCGATGATGTCCGGGCGGTAGGGCATCTGGTGGATACCGATACCGGCGTCCTCCTCGTGGAACAGTGCCACGAACTCCCGGAAGTCAGTCCCATCGGGGAGCGCGATCACCGCCTGGCTGCCCTGGCGCAGGTACGCTCCGGTGGCCGGGTGCATGGGGATAGCCCCCTTCGGCTCCACGATCATGGCCCCGTAGAGGCCCCGCTGCGGGTTCTGGAACACGTCGCCCCAGTCCCGGATGAGGGCCGTACCCAACTCGGCGCCGGCGAACAGCCGGGAGGTGATGCGCTCTCCCGGCCGCACCGTCTGGTCGGGATTGAAGCCCACCGTGATGCCCATGCTGCCCAGGGGGTCGGCGGCCAGCCGCCCCACATGCAGGGAGGCCGCGGCGTCGGTCAGGCGGTTGGTGAAGTCGATCTGCACGCAGTCGCCATCGTTGGCCCGGATGACCAGCGGCTCCAGGGTGGGGTTGTCCCGGCCGGGGTCCAGGGAGGCCAGGTCCGCATCCAGCACGTAGACCGCCGCATCCAGCCGGTCGCTCTCGTCGGGGTTCAGGCGGATGCGGGCGTTGACCGCACTCACCTTGAACCACTGCAAGGGCGCACCCAGGGGGCACGGATCGCCGGGGTCCGCCGCCCGCGGCGGCCGGCCGCCGGTGAAGCTCAGCCGGGGGAACCCCGGACCGCTGGGCGGCTCGCGGCCCGGCAGCGGCAGGAGATCCGGCTGCCGGGTATCGTGGACCCGGAAGATGCCCCAGGAGCCGCCGCGGACGAAGCTGTCCTGCTCCGAGCCGGCCAGCTCATCGTGGTCCGCGATGAACCACAGGTAGTCCCCCGGCAGATTGCGGCCCGTCTGCCCGTCCACGCTCCCGGCGCCGTCCTCCAGGTAGGCGTCCTCCCGCTCGCTGATACCGAAGGGTACGGCGTCCCGCCGGTCTACGACCTGTGGCGCGAAGGGTTCCAGGCTGAACAGGTGGCCGGTCAGGCGGAAGGTATTGACCTCGTTGGTCGCGGAGGTCAGCAGCCGGAATACCACGGGGTCCCCGGCGTAGGCCCGTGGCAGGGTGGTGAAGGGGTCGCCGTGGGTGACGGAGCTGAAGGCCAGGGCCGGGTCGGGGTTGCGCCGACGGTCCAGGGG
>JACQUQ010000050.1 GCA_016210175.1 Chloroflexota bacterium
GGCCGTGGTCATCGGCCGCTACGCCAAGAACGTCAAGGCCGCCAACGCCATGGACTACGTCTTCGGCTACGCGGCCTTTATCGACGTCTCCGCCCGCGGCCTGGGCCGTACCGGAATGAACAGCTTCATCGGCAAGTCCTTCGATACCTTCGCCCCCATCGGCCCCTGCATCGTCACTGCCGATGAGATCCCGGACCCCCACAAGCTCCACGTGCAACTGTGGGACGACGGCCAACTGCGCCACGACTACAACACCGATGACATGGAGCACCAGATCCCGGCACTCCTGGAGTGGGCGACCAACGTCATGGGCCTGAATCCGGGCGATTTCCTGGCCTGCGGCACCAACCACCAGGGCCTGGGGCCGATGCAGGACGGCGAGCGGGTAGAGATCGAAATCGAGCGCATTGGCCGCTTTGGGGTCAACGTCGTCGATCCCCTCAAGCGGACCTGGCCCAAGATGGTAGACGTCGAGGCCGCCCGGCGCGTGCGGGAGCAACAGCCGTTGCAACCTTCCCATTAGAGGGTGGTCATACGTGGTTGGTAGAAATACCGCGCGGTAGGGGCGGGTTTGAAACCCGCCCCTACCAGCCCGCAATGCGACAGTGACAGCGCACGAGCACCGGCCACCAACAGGGCCGCGCGCTGCGCAGCGCCCGGAGCAGGGTTCCCGGCAGAGTCGTGTGGGAGGTCACGGACGGGACCAGTGGCTCCAGGCCCAGGCGACCCAATACCGAACATTACGGACCGGGCAACCAGGATGGAAAGCACGAGGTCCCGTCCCCGTACTCGACCCGACCTCCGTTCTCAGCGCTCGGTCCGGTTGATAGCAGGAGGAGGTTCCATTGGCCCTCGCTAAGGTGCATCACGTCGGGTTCATGGTCAGCGGCATAGGGGAGGCCAAGCGCATCTTCTGTGATAGCCTGGGGCTGCGGGTGGACGAGGGACGCTCACCCTACCCCAGCGGGCGCCATGTCCCCTTTGATAACGTCAATATCCTGGACATTCCCTGCGGCGACTCGGAGCTGGAGATCAACACCCCCAACGACGCCAATAGCGGGTCCGGCCGGTTCCTGGCCCGCTGGGGCGGCGTGGCGTCCTTCCACCACATCTGCCCCCACGCCACCGACATCCAGGAGGACGTGCGGCGGCTGCGCGAGGCCGGACTGCAACAGATCCTGCCGCCGGGGACGACGGAGTGGAACGGCCAGGGTGCGGCCTTCTTCCATCCCCGCTCCTGCCTGGGCATCCTGCTGGAGATCTGGCCGCCCGACGGCCATTACGTCCCCCTGACCGCACACGGCGACGGCCTGGTGTCGGGCATTCACCATGTCGGCGTGGTCGGGCGCGACCTGGGCGAACTGCGACGCCTCTGGGTGGACCAGATCGGCGGCACGCCCGTTGAGGCGCCTCCGGCCCGCCCCTGGCAGGGCAGCGTCCAGAGCCTGGGCGTCCAGGTCGGCGCTTCCGTCATCGAGTTCACGGTACCCCAGGAGACCACCAGCGAGCTGGGCGTCTTCCTGGGCGAGAAAGGCAGCGGCGGCTCGGCGGTACACCACGTCGCCCTGTCCACCCCGGACCTGAACCAGTTCATGCGCCGCATGGCCCAGTTGCAGATCAAGCCCATCGGCGAAGTGGTCGAGGTCGGCGGGGGTGCGCGGGTGGCGCTCTTCCGCCCCGTCAGCATGCAGACGATCACCATCGAGGCCTGGCAGGTATAGGACCTGGGCACCAGGAACCGGCGCAGGGGGAGGGGGTACGTTGCCCCTCCCCCTTGCTCCTTGTGCCCGGTCCCGGACAAGGAGGGGAAGATGACCACCGAGCACCAGACCGCGACTATGGTCTACGCGAGCGCCGACGCGCTGCGGGAGTTCGCCGCCCAGGCCCTCATGCGCCTGGACGTGCCCGAGGAGGACGCCCGCATTGCCGCCGATATCCTGCTGGAATCGGACCTGCGGGGCATCGACTCACACGGCATCACCCGCTTTGAGCAGTTTTATGTCACGGGCATCCAGGAGGGACGCATCTCGCCGCGGCCCACCATCCAGACCATGAGCGAGGCTGCCGCCACCGCCCTGGTGGACGGCGGCGGCGGGCTGGGAATGGTGGTCGGCTACCGGGCCATGCAGATCGCCATCGATAAGGCCGAGACCGCCGGCGCGGGCTTCGTGACCGTCTGCAATAGCCGCCATTTCGGTATCGCCGGCTATTACGCCACCATGGCCCTGGACCGCAACATGATCGGGCTTGCCATGACCAACTCCGGGCCGTCGGTGGTGCCGACCTTCGGGAACGAAGCCCGCCTGGGGACCAACCCCATCGCGCTGGCGGCACCGGTGGGCCGGGGCACGCCCTTCGTGCTGGACATGGCGACCTCGACCGTGGCCGCCGGGAAGTTCGAGGTGGCGGCCCGCAAAGGGCTGCCGGTGCCGCCGGGCTGGGCGGGCGACGAGCAGGGCACCCCGACGACGGACCCCCGTCTTGCCCGCAATGGCCGCCACTACTCGCCCCTGGGGGGCAGCCCGGAGATGAGCAGCTACAAGGGCTACGGCCTCGGGGTCATGGTCGATATCCTGTGCGGCGTGCTGTCCGGCGCGGGGTCGAGTCGCCAGCTTCAGCAGCGGGGCTTCGTGGGGCACTTCTTCGGGGCGCTGAACATTGAGACCTTCCGCCCCCTCGCGGACTTCACCGCGATGATGGACGATATGCACGATGACCTGCGGAACACGCCCCCGGCCGCTGCGGGGCAGCGGGTCCTGGTACCCGGCGACCGGGAGTTCGCGACGAAGGCCGAGCGGCTGGCCAAGGGCATCCCCCTGTACCCGGATACAGTGGAAAGCCTGCGGCGCCTCTCCCAGAGCCTGGGCGTGCCCATCGAACTGTAACGGTACCGCAACCCGGAACACGAAGGGGAGGGTTTGAAACCCTCCCCTCTGTCTTTACGTATCTTTTCTCCCTTAGCGGCTCCCGGCGGCCCAGGTCGGCTCGTCGGGGTCTCCCTCCGGGCCGGGGGGCAGGCGCCGGATGGTGCCCCGCGCGGCCAGGCGCTCCAGGTGGGCGGTGGTGCACGACACGCTGGCGATGGTCGGCGGTCCTTCGATGCTGTTCAACTGGTGCATGCCCTGCATCACCTCCCCCAGGGTCAGGGGCCGCCCGACGCTCAGCGTCTCCATCACCTGGGTGTCGTAGCGGTCCAGCGCGTCGTGGCACTCCCGCAGGAAGGCCCGTATCTCCCGCCCCTGGTAGACCGACTTGCCCAGGGGCAGATAGACGTGCTGCGGGATCAGCGTGGTGATCTCCATCTGCTCTATCTTCTCCAGGCTGAGCAGATAGGGGTCCAGGTCGGTGTAGTTGGGGAGGCCGCCCGGCTGCCCCTCGCACTGGAGGGCATCGCCGCAGAACAGGGTACCGGTGGCCGCGTCCAGCAGGGAGATGGAGCCGGGCGTATGGCCCGGCGTGTGGATTACCTGGAACACACGGTCGCCCACCTCGACGTGGTCGCCCTCCTCCAGTACGCGGTCTACCCGCGAGGCCGGCCAGAGCGCACGGGCAAGCTCCTCGTCCGATTGGCCCCAGTTGGGATGGTATTTGCCGTACCGCTCCCGGAGGGTCTTCACCGCTGCCACGGGGTCCTCGATCCATCCCGCATCCAGCCGATGCGCGGCCACACTGGCACGGGTGAGGGTCAAAAGCTGGGCATTGCCGCCCATGTGGTCGCCGTGCCAGTGCGTGTTGACGATGACAGCGATGCGCTCCGGTTCCAGGCCGATCTGCTGAAGATAGGGCAACAGGGTCCGGTCGGGCTGGGGCGGCGTGCCGGTGTCGATGAGTCCGGCACGCGGACCGAGGAGCACGTTGATGAAGCCAAAAGCTCCGGGCCGCAACTCGAACTTGATATGGTGGAGACCGGTCGCTATCTCCATCGTCCTTCCTTCCTCACGGCCCGCAGGCCGGACTGCTGGCGCGCCGGGCGCACCTTGCCCCACCCCGCTCCCGTTGGCGGAGAAGGAGGCTGGGAAGCGGGGTGCCCGAGGCTACTTCCCCGCTGCTCTCGCCTGCACCACGGCCCGCGTGAGCGCCGGGACGATCTGCCGGAAGTCACCGACGATGCCCACGTCGCAGGCGGTGAAGATCTCAGCATCCGGGTCCTGGTTGATGGCGATGATGGTTTCGGCTTTCTGCACGCCCATCATGTGGGTAAGGGTGCCCCGAATGCCCACCGCAAGGTAGAAGCGCGGCGCAATGGCCCGCCCGGTCAGCCCGACCTGGAGGGGGCCGGGCAGGATGCCATTGGCGACCGCCCGCAGGCTGGCCGCAATGGTCCCACCCAGCGCGCGGGCCAGGTCGTGGAGCAGCGGCAGGTGCTCCGGGGTCCCGATGCCGTTGCCTACGCCCACCACGACCTCGGCATCGTCCAGATCGACACCGCTGGCCCCCTGGATGGGAAGGCTCTCGACAAAGCGGACCCGCCCGCTGGAGGCCGCCGGGACGGGCAGCGTGACCACTGCGGCCTGCCGGGCGGGGTCCGGGGTAAGGCGCTGGAAGACGCCGGGGCGCACCGTCGCCAGCGCGGGGCGGGTGCGGGAGAGGATGGGCGCCACGATGTTGCCGCCGAAGGCAGGCTTCAACTGCACCAGGCGCCCGTCGCCGTCGATCTCCAGGTCGATGCAGTCACCGGTGAGGCCCAGGCCCAGGCGGGCGGCGATGCGGGGCGCAAGGTCCCGCCCATTCACCGTGGCGGGAAAGAGGACTGCGGCCGGCTGGTGGACCTGGAGCGCGTTGCTGAGCACGCGGGCGTAGGTCTCGGTGTCGAAGTGGGCCAGGGCCGGGCTATCGGCCACGTACACCCGGTCGGCGCCATAGGCAGCCGCCTCCCCCACCAGGCCGGCGACCCCGGAGCCCACCAGCACCGCCGCCACCTCTCCCTGGAGCCGGTCGGCAAGGTCCGTCGCCTTGCCCAGGAGTTCCAGGGTGACGTGCTTGAGACGGCCCAGGGCCGTCTCGGCCATCACCCAGACGGCGCGCGCCGGGTCGCTGTCCTTCTGGCGGAGCGCGACCGCCCTGGGCACGGCACGCTGCCAGGGGGTGAACAGGCCGCGGCGCACCAGGTACTCCACCAGTTGGGCGGCCGCAGCGTCGGGGTCGCTGCCATCAATCCGCACCTGGGCCCGCTCGTTGGGCAGCGTGCGGACCTCGGTCACGTACGTGGGCGATCCACTCATCCCGAATAGCGCCGGGTCGCCGCCCAGGTCGGCGGCGGTCCAGGTCTCCACCGGGCGCTCCTGGGCTGCGGCCACCTGGTCGGGCGTCGGCCGCAGCGGGCGGTTGAGCCACTCGCCCGCAGTGAGCAGGGCGGGCAGGGGCAGGTCCAGGACCTCAACGCCCTCCTCGGTCTCCCGGCGCACACGAACCGTCCGGCCCGCCGCGTCGAACTCAGCGGCCTGGATGTTCGTGGCCTGGGGCAGGTCGAGCAGCTCCGCCACCTCCGGGCCGACCTGGCCCGTCTCGGCGTCAATGCTGAAGCGGCCGCAGAAGATCAGGTCGAAGGGGCCGGCTTGCTGGAGCGCGCGGGCCAGGGCCCGCGCGGTCGCCAGGGTATCGGCCCCGGCAAAGGCCCGGTCTTGCAGGTGGATGGCCCGGTCAGCGCCGGTCGCCAGGGCCTCGATCAGGATGTCCCTGGCCTGGGGCGGCCCCATGGTGAGCACCGTAATCTGGCCGCCGAAGCGCTCCCGCGTCCTGATGGCCTCGGTCAAGGCCCGCCGGTCCAGGGAGTTCATGAGCAGGTTGACGCCTTCCCGCACAATGGTCTTCCGCTCCGGGTCAAAGCGGACCTGGTCGATCCAGGGCACCTGCTTGATGCACACTGCGATGTTCATAGTCACCTTTCCGTTGGCACAACAAACGCATCAACCGTGCCGTGGGCGACCACTCCCGCCACGCAAGCGGTGTCATCTGCCACGAGGTGGTCGCCGACGGCGGTTCTCCCATTATAGTACGACCAGCGTCGTGAGGGAATCCGCAGGAACGACAGGCTCCCGCCTTGCGCGTCCATCCAGAGGCACCAGGCGCTCACGGATAGACCTTCGATGACCTTGCCTTTGCGTCCACCGCGGGGTAGACTGGCCGAAGCATGACGGCGCTCGGTCGGGAGCGACCGGGCGGGGGAAGGAAGGATACCGACTCCATCGTGGAACACACCCCATCGGGCCAGACCGCTGCTGTGCACCCCTTGGACGCCCTGCGCTACCCTGCGTTCCGTCTGCTCTGGGGTGGCACGCTCGCCGCGTCCCTGGCCCAGCAGGTGCAATGGGTCGCCAGCAGCTACCTAGTCTATGAGATCACCGGCTCGCCCTTCCTGCTCGGCCTGACGGGGCTGTTCCGGGCCCTGCCCCTGTTCCTGTTCTCCCTGGCGGGCGGCGCCCTTGCCGATGCGGTGGACCGCCGCAAGCTCCTGCTGATCACCCAGTCCGCCGCTACCCTCATCAGCGCGGGCCTCACGCTCCTGGCCCTGGAATCCGGCCTGGAGGTATGGCACCTCTACGCAGCCACCTTCCTGACCGCCAGCACCAGCGCCCTGTTTAACCCCAGCCGCATGGCCCTGGTGCCGCGGCGGGTGCCCCCGGCCGTGCTGATGAACGCCGTCACCTTCAATACCGTCGCGCAGCAGTCCTCCATGCTGGTGGGGCCGGTGCTGGCCGGCCTGATCGTAGGAGCCTGGGGTGCGGCGGGGGCCTACGGGCTGTGCGCGCTGGGCTTCGGGATCAGCGTGGCGGCCAGTATCGGCCTGCCTGGAGGCGCCTCCCCCGCCGGCCGCGAGCGGCCGGGCTCCCTGGCAAGCGTCGCCGCAGGGGTGCGCTTTGTGGGCAAGCAGCCCGCCCTGATGGCGCTCCTGGCGCTGGATTTCGGCGTGACCTTCCTCGCGGCCTACCGGTTCATCATGCCGGTGTTCGCCAAGGACATCCTGGGGGTGGGGCCAGAGGGCCTGGGGCTGCTGCTGGCCGCGCCGGGGGCGGGCGCGCTCGTCGGGTCGGTCAGCGTCATCGCGCTGGGCAACGTCCGGCACAAGGGTGCGCTGGTCCTGGGCACGACGGCCCTGTTCGGTCTGGGCGTTATCGCGTTCAGCGGCTCCACCTGGGTGCCCCTGTCAGTGGCCCTGGCCGCACTCCTGGGCTACCTCGATAGCGTCTCCGTGATCACCCGCAACACCATCATCCTCCTCATGACCCCCGACGCATTGCGCGGCCGGGTGCAGAGCGTGGTCCAGATCGTGGTGCAGGGCAGCCCGGCCCTGGCCGGGTTGCAGGTCGGGACGGTGGCCGCGCTGATCGGCGCAGCGCCGGCCCTGGCGCTGGGCGGCCTCCTGTGCCTGGGAATGGTCGGGCTGGTGCGCCTGCGGGTCCCCGCACTGTGGCACGCGCCGGCGTGACCTTGAGCCGCACCCATGGGCACGTGGTCGGCCCCACGCGGCGCGGGCGCTCCTGTTCGCCCCGGCCAATGCGATCGTTCGTTTACACTGAGATACGCATGAGCTTCGCAGTTCCTGCACCCCGGAGACCACCGCCCGGAGGCTAGCCCCCATGCAGTACCATATCGCCAGCAAGAACGTCGAGATGACGCAACACCTGTACGATGACCTCCTGTTCCACGTGGAAAAGCTGGAGCCCCTGGTGCAGCACTTCCCCCCCGATGGGGTCCACGTCAACATCACCGTGGAGCGCCACCAGCGGACCCAGGACTACATCGTGAGCATGCGCCTGGGCCTGGCCGATGCCGTGGTCCTGGTCAGTAAGGAGATGGCCCCCGGTCTCGATGTGGCGGCGCGCCTCGCCGTGGAGGATATCATCGACCAGTTGGGCCGGTACAAGGCCCAGCTGTCGGGCCAGCCCGACTATGACCAGGCCGCCAGCGACCTCCACCCCCAGACCATGACGGCTGCGGGGCGCGCCCTGGTAGATGAGCGGGAGTTGCTCGACCGCAGCCTGGCGGGCGACGAGGCGGCATTCACCGATCTGACACGGCGCCACCTGCCGGCCGTCACCCGGACCGTGCGGCGTGCCCTGCGTGAGCAAAACATCACCGACCGGGCGCAACAGGATGAACGCCTCCGGCACATCCTGGCCCAGACCATGGCTCTGGCGTTCCGGGACCTCCCGCGCAAGCCTGCGCACATGTCGCTCCAGGGCTGGTTGAACTTCAAAGCGCAGGCCATCCTGGGAGAAGAGGCGCAGAGCCAGGAGCCTGGACTGGGGGGCGTCGCCTGACCGGCGCGTGGACGAGTCGATGTGCGACGGCCTTCTCCGTGCCTTTTCATCTTCGGGCGAAGGGTTTTCTGGTCCGCTCACCCTGAGAGCGTGTGAGTTTTTGGCCTCGCGGCGTTCCCTGAGCCGGTCGCAGCCTGCCCTGAGCCCTTCGGCGGAGTTTATCCTGAGCGCAGCCGAAGGGCTCAGGGTAAACTCTGCCGAAGGGGGACGCCGCCGTTCCTTGAGCTTGTCGAAAGGAACGGCTCTGGCTAGATTTGTTCACAGGCTCTGAGCTTGTCGAAGGGCGAGCGGCCTTGCCTGCTCATGGTTCCCTTCGACTCTGCTCAGGGCAGGCTTCGCCTCACCATGAGCGGGCTGACGTCCCACCCCGCAAGCACGCAAAGGCCCTGTGACCTTCTCCTCGCCTCTTGCCAGACGGTCAGGGATGTGGTATGGGAGAGACGTACGCAAGCCACCTGCCCTGAGGTCCGCACCCTGGCTTGGCACGCGGGGCGCCGCCCGCTCCTCCCACCGCATGTCACTCCCGGCCCGGACGCGTGGCGGGCATTGCCCTGCTCTACAAGTATAATGATATCTTTATGGCAGTATCGGCACATTGTTACTTGTCAGCAGGCCACGCAGTCGGTAGCTTTACGATACAGCCACGCGGGTGAGTCAATCGGTAGGAGAGCGCTATGCCAACACCGCTAGAGGGGATGACGGTCCTCGACCTGACGGAGAACGTCGCCGGGCCGTACTGTACCAAGCTGCTCGCCCTCTATGGGGCAGAGGTTATCAAGGTCGAGGCCCCTGGCGTGGGCGATGCTGCCCGCCAGATGCCCCCCTTCGTCCACACTACGCCGGGCACCGAGCGAAGCCTGGTCTATCTCTATTTGAACACCAGCAAGAAGAGCATCACCCTGAACCTCCGCAGCGAGGCGGGTCGGGACCTGTTGCGGCGGCTGGTGCCGCAGGTGGATGTCCTGGTGGAAAGCTTCGCCCCCCCCACAATGGCGAGCCTCGGGCTCGACTATCAAACCCTGCGGGAGCTCAACCCGCGCCTGGTGATGACCTCCATCACCTGGTTTGGTCAGGAGGGGCCGTATGCGCAGCTCAAGGGCGAGGAGATCCTGGCCCAGGCCCTCAGCGGCAACCTCCTGATCACGGGTGAACCCGACCGCGAGCCGGTGCGGATCGGCGGCAACTTTGCCCAGTACACCGGAGGCCAGGCGGCCTACGTCGCCACCATGATGGCGCTCCTTCCGGCCCTGCTGTCGGGCACCGGCCAGCACGTCGATTGCTCCATCTCAGAGGCGAACAGCGACCTGCTGGATAGCTGGGGCATCAACTCGATCCTGGGCACCAAACAGCCCCGCACCGGCATGCACCACCACGGCGGCTATCCTGCCGAACTGTACGAGTGCAAGGATGGGTACGTGGCCGTGGGTACCGGCCCGGCGGGCTGGGATGCCCTGGTCGAGGTGGTCGGGCGCGAAGAGTTGCGGGACCCCAAGTACGCCGATCCGGCGACCCGGAAATCCCTGCGCCCGGAAATCGACTCCATGATCCACGACTGGCTCAAGCACACCTCGAAGATCGAAGCCTACCACGCGGGACAAGCCAAGCGGCTCGCCTTCGGCTACCTGATGACCCCGGCCGATATGCTGGCGTCGCGGCAGCTCCAGGCGCGCGAATATTTCAAGGAATTGGACCACCCCGCTACCGGTACGGTCAAATACCCGGGGCCGCCCTTTACCTACTCCGAGGCCACCTGGCAGCTGTCACGGGCGCCCCTCCTGGGAGAGCACAACGCGGAGGTCTACGGCCAGCGCTTGGGCCTCAGCCCGGAGGACCTCCAGCAACTCAGCCAGGCGGGAGTCCTGTAGAGCATGCTGGGAACGCCCTTCCTTGCGACACACTCAAGGAACGGGTTTGCTCCTTCGTAGGAGCACGCGCGGGCGTTTCCCACAGCCCCGCGGCGGCTCTGCCTCCTGGCGCGCGACCGCAGAGCTCGTGCCCGGCGTCCCCGAACTTCAGCAACGGGATGCCGCAGTACAGAAAGCGTAGGACATGATGAGCTGTTTACCACTGCATGGCATACGTGTCCTGGACCTCACCCAGATCCGTGCCGGCCCCAAGGGGGCGCGCTGGCTTGCGGACGCCGGCGCCGAGGTCATCAAGGTCGAGTCCCGCAAACGTCCGGATGGGCGCGGCTTCCGCCGGCTTGACCAGGTGCAGGCCGAGGCCCTCCCTGGGGCCGTTCCCGAAGAGGAGCAGCGCCGCTACAACCGGACCGGTTTCGACCAGCTCCACCGCAACAAGCTGGGCCTGTCGCTGGACATCAGCACGCCTGAGGGCCAGGACATCTTCCGACGGCTGGTGGCCGTCAGCGACGTGGTGATGGAGAACTTCAGTCTGGGGGTCATGGACCGGCTGGGACTCGGCTACCGGGACCTCACGAAGTTCCGCCCCGACCTCATTATGATCTCCATGCCGGCCTTCGGGAACACCGGTCCGGACCGCAACTACGTCGCCTTCGGCTGGGCCCAGGAGCACATGGCCGGCATCGGCGCAATGACTGGCTACGAAGGTGGTCCGCCCTTGAAGACCGGTACCATCGTGGGCGACCCCCTGAACGGGGTGCACGCTGCCGCCGCGATCGTGACCGCCCTGGTGTACCGCGCCCGCACCGGCAAGGGGCAGTTCATTGAGTTCTCCCAACTGGAGTCGCTGATCGGGCTGGTCGGCGATGCCGTGCTGGATTACACCGTGAACGGCCACATCCAGGAGCGGATGGGCAACCGCCACCTGGTCTGGGCACCCCAGGATGTCTACCGCTGTGCAGGCGACGACCAGTGGGTGGCCATCACCGTCACCAGCGACCGCGAATGGGCAGCCCTATGCCAGGTGATTGGCCGACCCGACCTCATTGACGACCCCCGCTTTGCTACCCTCAGCGAGCGCCGCGCCAATCAGGACCTGCTCCGGCCCGCTATCGAGGCGTGGACCAGCCCACGGACCAAAGTCGCGGCGATGGAGGAACTGCAACAGGCCGGCATCCGGGCGGGCGCGGTGTTCGACCAGAACGAAGCCCTCATGAGCCCGCAATCCGAGGCACGCGGCTTCCTCCAGTGGTCCATCCATCCAGACGGGGCAGCCCATCCCTACATGAACCTCCCCTGGCGACTCTCCACTGCCGAACTGACGATCCGGCAGCCTGCCCCGCTCCTGGGCGAGCACAACCCGTACCTGCTGCGCGAGCTCCTGGGCATGCCGGAAGATGAGTTCCGCCGCCTGGAGTACAGCGGCATCATCGCCACCTTCTCCACGGACCCGTCCCAGTCACCGGAGTAATACGACGGCGCTGCCCTCCCGCTCCCCGGCGATGGGGAGCGGGAGGGCAGCGCCGCTCCATGTCGCAGCTATCCTTACAGGGAAACAGCAGCGGCCCCTCCAACCGCACATGGTTGGAGGGGCCGCGGTGCTTGCGCTCGGGCCGGGGTGAACGGCCCGCTGCCTGTCACATGGGTAGGGGCGGATTTGAAACCCGCCCCTACCGATAACCAGGTGATAGCGAACTAGCGGCCGACCCAGACCGGGGCCCGCTTCTCGGCGAAGGCCTTCAGCCCTTCCTTCGAGTCCGCGGACTGGGAGACGCCACCGGCCAGCAGGCTGGCGATGCGCACCCGCTGCTCCAGGCGCATGCCCTGGGTGGAAACGGCGCCTTCCTTGATGGCCCGCACCGGCAGGGGCGCAACGGCCAAGATCTTCTGCGCGATCTCCTCGGCGGTCGACATCAGGTCTTCCCGCTTGACGATCTTGTTGACCATGCCCCAGCGCGCCGCCTCTTGCGCGGTCACAAACTCACCGGTGAAGAGCATCTCCAGCGCGATCCCCAGGGGGATCTTGTGCGACAGCAGGCTGGGGCCGCTGACGGACGAGATGCCACGCTTCACCTGCGGCCAGCCGAAGTAGGCGTCCTCAACCGCCACCCGAATATCGCAGCAGAGCGCGATACCGCCACCCTGCGCCAGGCAGTAGCCGTTAATGGCGGCGATGGTCGGCTTCCACGTGTAGTGGAGATAGACGTAGAGGTCATCCGTGGACCCGGTGCTCCGCCGCGGCCGCTCTGCACCCTCGGACCGCTCGGAACGCTGGACCAGGTCGTGGCCGGTGGAGAAAGCGCGCTCCCCCGCCCCGGTGATGATGGCCACCCAGACGTCGGGATTCTCTTTGACATCGCGGAAGCACTCGGAGAGCTCGTCGCGCATCTCTTCGTTGATGGCGTTGAGCTTCTCCGGCCGGTTCATCGTGATATACGCGATCCGGTCCTTCACTTCATACTTGACCGTGTTCATGCTGCCTCCTCCTAATGTGATGTCGCTGAAGTCTCGAAGCGCTCCACCGTATGCTCTGCGGTCCCCTCCTCTCTGCATCCCGCGGACGAGGAGCTTCCCAGCCCCGACGCCTGACCGCTGTCCGTCAGCAACCCGGGCGCAGCGCTGAACGCCACTACCGTAGCGCAGTGCCGCCGCCACGCTCTGCCACGCCGGGGGAGCCAAGCTTGGCGCAGCGCCGTCGCCCTTGCCCGTGCCAAGGCTACCACAGCGCGCTGCCAGCGTCAACCGTCAACAACTGCGAACTTTACGACGTGGCGGCGCTGGCCGATGCGGTTGCCGCCTCAATCAAGATGCGGGCCACTTCGGGTCGGCTGAACTCGACGGGCGGGATCTGGCCGGCCTGGAGCATTTGCCGCACCTGGGTGCCACTCAGCGTCACCCGGTCGTCCACGCCGTGGGGACAGGTCTTGCTCGATGCCATGCTCATACAGCTACGGCAGTAGAAGGTGTTATCGAAGAACATCGGGGTGATGCCAAGTTCATCCGCGGCGATGCCGTCAAAGATGCGCTGCGCATCGTAGGTCCCGTAGTAGTTGCCTACCCCGGCGTGGTCCCGGCCCACGATAAAGTGGGTGCAGCCGTAGTTCTTGCGCAGCAGCGCATGGAAGACGGCCTCACGCGGGCCGGCGTAGCGCATCGCAGCCGGATTTACGCCCAGGATCACCCGGTCGGCGGGATAATACCCTGCCAGCAGCACTTCGTAGCAGCGCATGCGTACATCGGCGGGGATGTCGTCCGACTTGGTTTCGCCGACCAGCGGGTGCAGGAACAGCCCGTCCACGACCTCCAGCGCGCACTTCTGGATGTACTCATGGGCACGGTGGACCGGGTTGCGGGTCTGGAAGCCGACCACGCGCGTCCACCCGCGCTCAGCGAATGCACGGCGGCTTTCCGCCGGGTCGAGCCGGTACGGCAGGAAGGTTGAGTGCTGCCGCCGGTGCAGGACCGTGACCGGTCCGCCCAGCAAGATCTCCCCCTGGGCATACACCGCAGCCACACCCGGGTGCGCCGCCTCCGTGGTGCGGTAGACCTGCTGCGCCTCCCGCTCCTGGTCGTACTCGAAGATGTCCTCCACCTGGAGCAGGGCGACGACCCGCGCCGCTTCATCCTCCAGGGCCACCTCGCTCCCGACTTGCACGCCGTGAAGCTCCTCGCGTGAGGCCGAGAGGGTCACCGGCAGCGGCCAGAGCACACCGTCAGCAACGTGCATGTCTTCGACCACACGCCGGTAGTCGGCACGGGTCATAAACCCTTTCAGCGGGCTGTAGCCCCCGATCGCGAGCAACTCCAGATCCGAGAGCTCTCGCTCGTTCAGCCGCAGCCGGGGCAGGCTGCGCGCCCGCTCCTCCAGTTCAGCTACCGTGTCCGGTGAGGCACAGCGATTTATCAGGGTGCCGCCGTGCGGCGCAATGGTCTCCGTCATATCCTCTCCTCGCATCCCGCGTGCGCTGCGCTGCCGCGCCACCTCCCCGGCAGCGCAAGGTCTTATGGCAACCTGCCGACGTGCTTGGCCCAGGTGAGGGCAGTCGTACGATACAGGAGGTGTGCGAACTTCGAGACCGGCAGGTAGACGTAGAGCGTGTAGATAAACACCAGGTGGACCAGGTAGAACGGATAGGCGATGTCCTTCAACCCCGCCATCCGGATAGCCTCCAGGAAGATGCCGGTCATGATGACGGCCCACAGTAGTCCGATGAAGAACCAGTCGAAATAGATGGACCGCCCCGCGCTCTGTGGCTGGTTCAGCCGCCGCAAGGTCACCGCCGTCAGTCCGCCGAACATCAACAGGAAGCCCAGGTTGCCGATGATCTTGACCGGGTCGGTCAGGGGCAGCGAGAGATCCTTGCCCATCGCCGTGTAGATAAAGGCGCCGTTGGTGGCGGCGAACAGGAAGAGGAAGCCGTAGAAAATCCCCATGTGCGCCGGGTACCGGGGCTCGTCCGCACCGCAGTCCTTGAAGCGCGAGTGCGAGAAGATGTCCTGGAGGGTGCTCAGGAAGCTGGGCACTATCCCTCTGGTCTCCCCCTGGCCGTCCTCCGTTCCCGCGTGCTGCTGGATATTGGCCCAGAACCTTCTCAGGGCGACCGCGGCCACCAGGAAGCTGAACCCGTGCGCCACTGTTGAAGCGCCGATAATGTACCAGTGGTCTATCCAGTGCTGGAACATGATAGGTCCATCCGGATAGACAAAGCCGCCGTTGGGCAGCACCACGGCAGTGAAGACGATGCCCAGCACAATCAAGATGGGGAGGACGAACGCGAGCGGCAGATACTTCAGGGCTACGGCCGGCTGAGCCAGGAACGAGGGCGTGGCGTAGTGGATGATCTGGTAGTTGCGGACCGCGGCCATGAGGTCGCCGGGCCGGGCGTTGGTCGGACAGTAGGTGCTACAGCGGTTACACTGGTGGCAGAGCCAGACATCGGGGTCGCTGAGCAGCTTGTCCGTCAGTCCCCATTGGGCCCACACCATCTCCTTACGGGGAAACGCCTGCTCGTGCGGCGTCAACGGACAGACCACGGAACAGGTCCCACACTGGTAGCAGCGGTGGAAGGCCTCACCGGCCAATTCGGCCAGTTCTGCGAGAGCGCTGCGGTCGGGCCGTACTGGAGCAGCCTGCACCAGAGACCGTAGCATACTTCACTCCTTGCTGTGGAATGCTGGAGGAGCGGGGTCCGGCCAGCCCTGCGTGCCACCGAAGGGGACACCGTTCCCTGCGGCCAGGGGAAACCCTGGCCGCAGTCGAAGGGCGCAGGATACGCCCTCCGACCGGCTCAAGGAACAACGCTCGCCGGTGAACGACGCCCAGGCACGAAGCGCTGCGACGGATCCGTAGTCACGAGACACTGTCGGCACGGGCGCTCCGCTCCGCAGGATAGGCTGCCTTGCCCCGCTGTGGTTCGGCGCCCTTAGAACCCCTTGTAGGGATTGGGCCCCATCTGCTTCAGCTCCTCGGCAAACTCCTGCACCAGTTGCGGGATAAGGTTGTAGTCCGCGATCTCCAACTGCACCGGCCGTATCCGTTCCGGCTCCATCATCAGCCGGGTCACGGTCTCCCGCACGTTGGTCAGACGCCGCACCGCCAGACCGCTTCCGGTAATGAAGTGGCACTGGTAGTCGTCGCCGGACTTGCAGCCGAACACCATCACCCCGTCAACCCCACGGGAGAGGGCGTCGGTCATCAGCACCGCATTGACGGACCCGGCGCAGCGCACCGGGATCACCCGCACGCTCACATCGAACGGCAGCCGGTTGATGCCCGCCATATCGAAGGCGGGATAGGAGTCGTTCTCGCAGGCAAAGGCCACGATCCGCAGCTTCTCACCATCCTCCGGCACCGAGATGCTGCTGACCATCGAGGACAGCTGGGTGACGCTGTAGTTATCGAAGGAGATGACCTGCACCGGACAGGCGCCCATACACACCCCACAGCGCCGACACCGGTCCGGGTTCACCGTGGGATAGCCCTCCGCGTTCGGCTCGATAACGCTGAAGGGGCACTCCTCCATACAGCGCTGGCACCGGGTGCATCGCTGGAGGAAGATCTTCGGGTAGGACAGGTCGCCGACCCGCGGGTGCGTCGCCGCCCCAATGCTCACCAACTGGATACTCTGGATGGCCTTGAGCGCCGCACCAGTGGCATCCTCGGTGCAGGCCACGATATCCATGGGCTCCCGCACCGCCCCTGCCGCATACAGCGCCGTGCGCCGGGTCTCATAGGGGAAGCAGATGTAGTTCGAGGTGGTGAAGCCACGCGTGGTAGCCGGGATCTCTGAGCCCTGGCGATAGCGCAGCCGCAGCAACTCCGACCCGCCGGTGGTGGGCACCATGCCGGCCGCCAGCACCACCAGGTCGGCCTTCACCTGGAGGCCGCCCCCGATGAGCGTGTCCTCCACGGTGAGGAGCACGCTCCCGTCGTCGGATGCCGCCACCTCGGTGACGGCGCCCTTGGTCAGGAAGACGTTCGGCTCCTGCTGCACCCGCCGGTAGAAGCTCTCGTACAGGCCCAGCGTCACCATGTCTTCATAAATGATGTAGACCTGGGCCTCCGGTGCGAACTCCCGCACGTACAACGCCTGCTTCAAGGCGATCATATCGCGGACCGTGGCCGCGTAGGAGAACCACCCCTGCTCTGCCGGGCGGGCCTTCTGGACAAACACCACGCTCTGCACCGGCCGGCCATCCGAAGGCCGCAGCAGCTTTCCGGACTTGGCCGTCGCTTCCATCATGACGTTGGTGATCACATTGGGCGAGCGGCCAAAGCCCAGGTCTTCCAGCTTGGTGGCGTCGAAGGGCTCCCAGCCCGTGGCCAGGATCACACTGCCCACCTGCAACGAGACGCCCTGGCCCTGCGCCTGAAGCGCCACGTCAAACGCACCCGGCTCACCGGCAATGGCCGTGATCTCTGCCGAGGTGATGACGCGGATCTTGGGGTGGTCCTGCACCTGCCGGATCACGGCATCCACGTCGGGCGTTTCCAGGGCCTGATAGGGCGTCTTCCGGGGATACAGCTTGTAGAGCTGGCGCATCCAGCCCCCAAGCTGGTCCTGCTTCTCGACCAGCACCACCTCACTCCCCGCCGCCGCCGCCTGGAGCGCCGCGGTCATCCCGGTGATGCCACCGCCGACAACCAGCAGGGTCTGGGCCTGGGGCTCCTCGCGACGCGGGGGAATGGTCGTATTCTGGGCCTTGTTCACGCCCATGCGGAAGTAGTCTTCCGCCAGGGCCTGGGTCTCTTCGTCATTGGGCGGCTTGCTCCAGGCCACTTGCTCCCGGATATTCACCCGCTCCACCAGCTCGACCCCCAGGTTGTCCCGCGAGAAGACGTCCCAGTTCACGCGCTCCGAGCAGGCCGCGATGACCGCCCGCTGCGCGCCGTTCTCCGCGAGGTCACGCTTGAGGAACTCGACCCCTTCCGGGCCGCAGAGGAAGTGACTGACGTTGGCCGTCAATTGGAATTCGCTCTGCGCCAGCTCCGCAATACGGTCCGCGTTGACACACTCGCCGATCCCGCAGCCGGTACAGATGTATGTCCGCATCGTTTGGTCCATGACGTCACTTCCTCACCATGGTCTGAATCGCCTTTAACGCCGCGGCCGTCCCGTCGCGCGTGCTGGTCGCCACGTCGGTGGGCCGCTTGGCAACCCCTGCCACGTAAATCCCCTGCTGGGGGTCTTCAATAGCAAAGCCATACTCGTCGTATTCGATGTTGAGCCCGGCGACCTTGCTTTCGGCGGCGTTGGGCTTCATGCCGGTGGCCAGGACAAAAAGGTCGACCCGGACCTGCACCTTGCGCCCGGACAGCATATCGTCGGCCTCGACAATGACCTCTTCCGTCTCCGGGTCCGCCATGACCTTGGCGACTTTCCCCTTGACAAAATGGACCCGCTCATCCGCGCGCACGCGCGCGTGGAAGTCCTCGAAGCTCCCTGGGCGGATATCGATGTAGAAGATATAGACTTCCGAGTCGGGATACCGCTCCCGCACGTAGAGCGACTGCTTGAGGGTCGCCAGGCAGCAAATGGCGGAGCAATAGGGCAGGTGGTTCACATCGCGGGACCCCGCGCATTGCACAAACGCCACGCGCTTGGCGGGCTGGCCGTCGCTCAGCCGCACGATCTCGCCCTTGGTCGGGCCGTTGACCGCGGCCAGCCGGTCCATCATCACATTACTGATGATGTTGCGGTGCTTCCCGAAACCGAGGATCTCCAGATTGTTCGCATCGTAGGGCTTCCAGCCCGTGGCGAGCACGATGGCCCCCACCTTGAGGGTGATGGTCCTGGGCTGCATGTGGAGGTCGATGGCGTCGTAGTTGCACGCCTCCACGCACTTGGCGCAGCTCTCACCCAGACAGGTCGCCTCATCGATGACATGCTTCATCGGAAAGGCCATCTCGTGGGGGAGGTAAATGGCCTTGGTCGTCGTCATGCCGTAGTTGTAGGAATCGGGCCGCTCGACGGGGCAGACCGGCACACAGGCGTTGCAGGTCGTGCAGTTGTCCAGCTTGACGTAGCGCGGCCGCAAGAGCACTGTCACTTCGTAGTTTCCCGGCTGGCCGGTCACCTGTTGCACCTCGGCTTGGGTGAACACCTTGAAGTGGCGGTGCCCGCTCCGGACCCGGCGATAGTTGATCTCCAGGCCACAATAGGGTGGGCAGAGCTTGGGAAAGTACCGATGGAGCTGCGCGACTCTGCCACCCAGCGACGGCTCGCGCTCGACGATGAACACGTCGTTCCCGGCCTCCGCGGCCTCAATGGCCGCGGTCAGGCCGGCGATGCCGCCACCTATCACCAGGATACCGAGTTCCCTGATGCTCGCTGGTTCCACATTACCCTCCGTCGGGCGGCCCTGGCGCGGGCTCTCGTCCGCGTCCTTACGGGACAACCGGGATGTACGGCTTGGTCTTGAACTCCCACGCCCCTGTCGCGGGGTCATACCGCGAATTCAGGAACACGTGCCAGTTCTGGTCGTCGATCTGCGGGTAGTCGAGCCGGTAGTAGTAGCCCGGCCAGCGGGTCTCCTTCCGCTCCAGCAGGTGGCGCATGTGTACCTCGCCACACCACAGGCGGTGCCAGGTCTCCCACACCCGCAGCAGCTCATGGAGGTTGCGGGCCGCAATCCGGGGGAAGTCCTCCTTCATCATCTGGATGTGCTCCAGGCCACGCTCCAGGGTCGGCCCGTTGACGCCGTAGTTGCTGCCATAGCCGCCGGCGTACTCATCCATGATCTTCTGGAGCCGCAGGAGGCCCATCTTGGGCAGGAAGTAGTTCGGGTTGATCTCCTCCCGGGTGGTGGCATCCTTGTACTGCTCGTACACCCGGAACGGCTCGTAGAGGTCGTGGACGATCTTGTCGACCTGCCCCTGGTCGATGTTGGGCGCGGCCGGATTATCGACCACAAAGGCCACGGCGCCCTTGGCCGCCAGCCTGCCCTCGGTGTAGGAGCCGGAGGAGAACTTGTGCGGCGAGCCGCCCGCGCCGTCGCCGGCGGCGAACAGCCCCTGCACCGTGGTCATCCGGTTGTAGCCCCAGAAGTACTCCGACGGCGACACGTCCTCAGGACCGCTCACCCAAGCGCCGCTCCCGGTGGCGTGGGAGCCCATGATATACGGCTCCGTCAGGACCAGCTCCGAGGGGGTCTTGGCCGGGTCGATGTTCATCGAGGCCCACAGCAGCGCCTGGGAGATGGTCATATCCAGGAAGTCTTCCCATGCGTCGCTCTCGATGGTCCGGCGCTCCTGCGGCGACTTGCCCTCCATCATGGCCTGCATGGCCTCGTCGGTCCGCATGTAGATGGGACCCTTGCCCGCCTGGATATCCAGCATCATGAGGTGGTTGCGCAGGGGCGAGGGGATGGGCCGGGAGGTGCCGTACGGCGCATACTTCTGGAGCTCGTCGGCCCGGGTGATTTCGTATTCCTCACCGAAGGCGTTCTTGGCCTTGGCCTTGAACATCAGGAACCACATGCCCACGGGGCCGTAGCCGTCCTTGAACCGCGCCTGGACCAACCGGTGCTCCATCTGGGTCATCTCGGCGCCGGCCATGCTCGGCAGCGCATAGACGGACCCGTTGTTGAACACGGTGTACCAGGCCCGGCCCATGCCCTCACCGACCGCGTGCGGCCGCCACACGTTCACCGCGCCGCCCGAGGTGCAGATGACGGCCTTCGCCTTGAAGACGTAGACCTTATACTCGCGCACGCTGAACCCGATGGCGCCGGCGATCTTGTTGGGGTCGTTGGCGTCCGTAAGCAAATGGGAGACGAAAACTCGCTCGAACAGATTTCCGTCTCCCAGGGCCAGCTTGGCTGCCTCCGCCACGATGGGCTTGTAGGACTCCCCGTGGATCATCACCTGCCAGCGGCCTTCTCGCACGTACCGGCCTTCGGCATTCTTGAAGAACGGGAGCCCCCAGTCCTCGAACATGTGGACCGTGGCATCGACGTGCCGGGCGATGTCATAGGACAGGTCTTCCCGCGCCAGGCCCATGGTCTCGTTGCGTACGTAGTGTACGAAGTCGTCGGGGACGTTCTCGCCCCAGCGCATCCCCAGGTACATGTTGATGGCCGAGAGCCCCTGGGCTACCGCGCCGCTACGCTCGATCGCGGCCTTCTCGACCAGAACGACCCGCTGGCCCTTCGCCTTGGCCCAGTACGCAGCCTCATACGCTGCGCCGGTCCCGGACATGCCGCCGCCCACTACGAGAACGTCAGTTTCGACGATCTCGACCTGTGGCTCGTTTGCCATTACCTAGCCTCCTGCCAATCGAGTTTTGGTCAATGGGGTGCCTACGACGTCCGCCGTATTTGGCCGTATCACCCCCTGTATCTGCCGGGAGGCACCCGTTCCCGTGGCTCGCGCCGGCCCCGTGTGCCGTCCTGGTGACAGCACGTTGGCGTCATACCGAGTGCAGCAACGCACCTCGTTGGGAACCCCTTCCCTGCACTCGGCACGACGCCAACTTCCCCGGCCCACGACACCATCAGGGACCCAGGCTACGTGACCACTCTCCGCTGCCGCGGCCGGCTTCCGCCGCTGGTGGTCGCGCGTGTCGCCCCCGACGTCGTTACTTCTTGGGCGTGGCGAGTTCCGCTTCCAGCCAGCGTGCCTCGGCGGCCAGCGTGGGCTGCTTCAGATCGTCCACCGTCGGATCGGGCGCGCCCTCGAACGGCTTGATCGACCCCCACGGCGTGGTGCGAATGGGGAACCGGAACCGCTTCGTGGTGCCATCCCGGTACTGGGCCGCCCAGATAATGGAGTCCGTGCCCCGCATCGGGACCATACTGGCGCCCAGCGGCATCACGTCGGCATAGCCGCGCATCCCGATGGCGCCCTGCGGGCAGATCTTCACGCAGGAGTAACACTCCCAGCAGTGGTCCGGCTCCTGGTTGAACGCCCTGGAGATATTGCGGTCCAGGGTCATCAGATCGTTCGGACAGATGTACATGCACGCCGGACGGTCCAGCGCCTTACATCCATCACACTTATTCGGATCGACGTACGTCGGCATAGGCCACCTCTCTCCCTAAGTTGTTCGGATCCCGAGTTCTCGATGCAGTCCTGCGCGAGTGAGCGACCCGATACGCTCCTCACCGGAGCAGCCTATGACCCCAGGCATCTCCCCCTTCGCGCGGCGGGTCCCAGGCGCGCCGCCCTCCCTGAGCGCCCCCCCGACAGGACCATTCCAGACCAGCGCCTCCCGCGCGGCGCCGCGCCCCGTGCGCACCGGCGTCCCTGGAACGCCGCGCACACCCCGCACCACCAGGCAGACCGAGAGATAACTGAGAAGCGTCCAGCAAAGGGGCTATGCGGATGTCTGTCCTGTTAACCGCGGCCAGCGCCAGAGCACGCCCCCCAGCGGGTACTACGCTCGGCGTACACCATTTCGTATAGGCATGGTCTGTCGGGA
Source organism: Chloroflexota bacterium (assembly GCA_016210175.1). Lineage (GTDB taxonomy): Bacteria > Chloroflexota > Dehalococcoidia > SHYD01 > JACQUQ01 > JACQUQ01. The sequence goes on from JACQUQ010000050.1 coordinate 22,045, forward strand.
TAACACCTTACCATAGCCACAAAAACAGAGCAAATTACAAAGGGGATCATGGTGAATTAATTGAGGTTAATATCGGCGCCGGGGCCGACAGCAGCGCGTGGCGCGGCCGTTCGGGGAAGTTTGAGAGACACCGCTCTGGAGCGGTGGGTTCGCACCCCGGCGCTCCCGGCCTACCTGGGAGCGCCCCGACTATAGCGCGTGTTGGCACGGTATCTCCAGTGGGGAAAGATGAGCAACTACTGCCATGCTGAGCGCAGCGAAGCATCCGGGGAGGGGAGCCACTCCCCACCAGATGCTCCGGCCTTCGGCCTCAGCATGAACAAATTCCTCGCCCTGCTTCCTGAAGTTCGCAAACAGACCCTTTGCTCTGTCACGGGTAAATTGCCGCTCGGTAGGGGCGGGTTTGAAACCCGCCCCTACCGAGCGGCATCCCGCAAATCACGGCTGACAGACCCTAGCGGCTGGGGCGGCGGCTCCGGGCGAGGGGAGTCGGTTCGGGCCGCCACGCCCCCAGGTCCGTTACCACACCGGCCCCGGCTCCCGCCGGCACCAACCCCTCCCCCGTGGCCTCCGTGTACACCTTCGTCACACTGGCGTACAGGTCCGACAGAGGACCGAATTCTCGCCGGGCGTACTCTAAAGCGAAACTCCGGAAGAGCCTTGCCGCATGGGACAACCGACGCCCCTTCCGGTGGATCAGTTCCAGCGGCCGCACCAACTGAACCCCTTCGATCTCGATCGCCTTCAGCACCCCCAGGTAGAGCTCGCGCTCGACCGAAAACTTGGAAACGATACCCACGCCCAGGCCGGACTCCACGGCCTTCTTCACCGCCTCCGTGCCGGTAAGCTGGAGCGATGGCTGCACCCGCAGCCCCGCCGCGCGGAACGTCCGCTCGATGAGCATGCGGGTACGGGAGCGCGGCTCGGCCATGACCAGGGGATACATCGCCAGGTCGCCCAGCGTCATCCGGCTGTGCTGCGCCGCCTCGTGCGCCGGGGAGACAATGACCGCAAGCTCATCTTTCAGAATCGGCTCGGCAACGATCCGCTTATCTTCCATGGGGCCGCCCACCAGCCCCACATCAACGCCGTTCTGGAGTAACCGCTCGATAATCTGCTCACTTGACTCGATATCCAGCCCGATCGCGACGTCGGGGTGCGCTTGCCCAAAGGCCAACAGGATGGGGGGCAACGCATACATGCCCCCCGTCGTGTTCGCAGCCACCACGACCCGTCGTCGCGAGGCGCTCCGGAGTTCGGCCACGATCTTGCGCGCCTCGTCTTCCGCCAGAATAATCGTTCCGGCGCTCTTGTAGAGCGCCTGCCCGGCGTCCGTAAGCCGCAATTTATTCCCAACGCGCTCAAACAGCTTCAGCCCTAAGTCTCGCTCCAACGACTGGATCTGGAGGGTAATGGCGGGCTGGGTTAAGCACAGCTCCTCCGCAGCCGCGGTAAAACTCATAAGGCGGGCACTGACATAAAAGATGCGCAGCTGATTGAGGGTCACACTATCCTCCACCACTGTACGAGGGTCCTCTCCGCTCTTGCCCCGCTGCCCTGCACCATACCGCCCATGGCAACCCTCTCCTCCTGCTCTGCCGCAGGGGGCCTACCGACGCCGGTCAGCCCCATCTCTGCTCGGGCGAGGAGAGCCGACGGCAGCAACCGTATGTGCTTGCTATCCTTCGCGGTGGGCGCGGCCAGGTGGTCTGCAGACCTTACGACTCCGTAACCGGCGCCTCAGCCCCGGCGCCCTCGCCGGTGTTCCGGGGTCGGTAAGAGCCGCGGAACTCTGACGTGCGCGCCCCCAGCTTGGGCGCCGGCAGGGTCCGGGTAATCTCGTCCTGCCAGCGACGGAACGCGGCGATCAGTTGGTCCTCCAGGTCGTAGGCATACGGGTTGCCCACGATATCATCCATCTGTTCCTCATCCAGGAGGCCGCGGTGCTCCACCAGCCAGCGCGCCGCCTCCGCCAGGGCCTGCGCCGGTTCGACCACATCGTGATAGCCCAGGAGCGTCCGCAGCTTCTCTGTAGCGAGCTGTTGACCGCGCTGTGACACGTACCCCGTCGCCAGGTCGTACGCCAGGGGATGGCTCACCTCCACCACATCCCAGCGATGCCCCAGCGCCTCGGTGATGATCGCGATGGTATCACGCAGAGTATACGTGGTGGCGTCCACACTATAGAAGACCTGCCCGTTGCCCTCGTCCCGGTCACAGGCCAGCAGCACCTGGTGCGCCGCGTTCGGCACACTGGCCATCGGGCGCAGCTGCGACCCATCGCCCGGTATGACGATATGCGGCCGCCCATCCAGCACCCGGCGCACGATGGGCCACATCCAGTTCCGGGGCACCCGGGGCCCGTACAACCCCGTGTAACGGAACAGCACCACCGCGTACTCGCCCCGCTCGTGGTGCGCCAGCACCCGCCGCTCCGTGTCCGCGACCGCAAAGCCGTAGCTGCTGAGCTCCCGGTCGGTATAGGTCGGGTGCTCCTCGGGCAGTGGGAACTCCAGCCCGCGGGGGAACGGCAGGTGCTGCGGCTGCATGATGCTCGGCGTACCGCCGATCCCGACGAGCTTGCGCGTTCGCCCCACCATAATATCTGCGAGGTAGCGTAGCCGCCCGTACATCCCCAGCACCAGGTCCCAGTCTTCCATGCCCACGTCACTGCGCAGCGCGTCCCGGTCGTAGGGATCGCCGTGGAGATGCCGATGCACCTCCGGGAGCTCCGCTACCTCATGGTAGCCGCGGTGGTACATGGTGACCTCGTGTCCGCGATCCAGTAGCCCTTGGACGACCAGTGGGCCGGTCGGCCCGGTGCCCCCTACGACCAGCACTTTCATCGCTCACTCCCCCGTACGGCTATGCGCACCGCGCGCTCACTTACGCTCCGTCCGCTTGACGCCTGTCCCCGGTCCCGCTGAGCACCAGCGAAGGACCCGCACCCGAAAATGCGGATCCTTCGCTGTACATCACCAAGCCCGACCGGACCGAGCGACGCCACGCAGGAGGCTAGCCCCGCCGCAGCCGCGGGTCCAGGACGTCACGCAGCGCATCCCCGAAGATGTTGACGCCGAAGACCACCAGCGTCAGCGCCAGCCCAGGGAAGATACCGATCCACGGCGCCGTTGCGAAATACCGCTGCTGGCTGCCGCTCAGCATCGCACCCCAGGAGATGGTCTCGTCCGGTGTCCCGACGCCCAGGAAGCTCAAGCTGGACTCCGCAAGGATGATCCCGCCGAGGCTCGCCGAGGCGATCACGATGACCGTCGCCATACAGTTGGGCAACACGTGCAGGGCCATGATACGCACATGGCTTGCCCCCATGGCCCGCGCCGCATCCACATACATGCTCTCTTTGACCGCCAGCGCCGTGGAGCGGACGATCCGTATCGTCCTGGGCAAGGCGGTAATGGTCAGGGCGATAATGACGTTCATGATCGACTGGCCCGCGACCGACATAATGGCGATGGCCAGGATCAGCGTCGGGAAGGAACTCCAGGCGTCGACCACCCGCTGCAAGGTGAGGTCGAACTTGCCCCCAATATAGGCGCTCATTACGCCCAGGGCGGTGCCGATCACCTTGGAGATCACGACCACGACCACGCCCACCATGATGGAGAGCCGTGCCCCCACCAGGATCCGGCTAAAGATATCCCGGCCGACGGTGTCGGTGCCGAACCAGTGTGCCGCGTTCGGCGCCACGAGCCGCTCCTCACGGGAGATCTCCGTGGGAGATAGCGGCGCCAACTGCGCCCCGAACACGGCCAGGAGCATAAAGAAAAACAGGATCCCGAGGCCGACTGCGCCCAGCGGCTTCTTCTTGATAAAGCGGATCACGGACCCGCTCATGGTACGTCGGCTGCGCAGCCGTACTCCCTGGATTTCACCGACTTGGGAGAGGGACTCACTCTTCGCGCTGTCCATGGCATCCTCCTCGCAAATGGGGCGATCCCATTACCGCTGCCACCGGGGCCCTAGCTGTACCGAATGCGCGGGTCCAGCCAACCATACGCAATATCGACGATGAGGTTCAGCGACAGGTGCAGCGTCGCCAGCACCATAATGAACGCTTGCACCACCGGGTAGTCGCGGCTGTACACGGCATTGATCAGCGTACGCCCCATCCCCGGCAAGGCAAAGATATTCTCGACCAGCACCGTGCCGCCCAGCAAGGCGGCAAGCTGGAGGCCGATCACCGTCACCACCGGCAGCAGCGCGTTCCGCAGCGCATGGCGCACCACGATGACCCGTTCCCGCAGCCCCTTGGCCCAGGCCGTGCGCACGTAGTCCTCGCGCAAGACCTCCAGGAGCTGCGCCCGCGTCAGCCGCAGCATGGTACCGTTGGAATGGAACCCCAACGCCAACGCCGGCCAGATGAGCTGCTGGCTCGACTTCAGCGGGTCGTCCCACAGATGCACAAAACCCGTGGGCGGGAACCAGTTAAACCCGCGGGACAGGACCAGGATGATCAACAGCGCGATCCAGAAGGTGGGCATCGCCAGACCCAGGATCGCAAAACTACGAAAGATGTAATCGACCCAGGTATCCTGGCGGATGGCCGCCAGCACCCCGATGGGGATAGCGATTCCCACGGAGGTCAGCAAGGCCAGGACCGCCAACTGGAAGGTCACCGGGAACCGCAGCTTTAACTCATCCGTCACCGGCCGCCCCTGGGTCAGGGACTCCCCCATATCCAGGCGGACAAAGTCCCAGAGCCAACTCACGTACTGGATATGCAGCGGCTTATCGAGTCCCAGCTTTAAGCGCAACTGTTCCAAGTCTTCTTTGGTGTACGAGCCCTCACCGGTTGGCCCGGCCAGGATGGCTTCTGCGGGATCGCCGGGCACGATCCGCATAATAGCGAAGATGATGAACGACACGATCAAGAGGGTCGGAAAGAACAGAATCAGCCGTCGCAGGATATACGCTCTCACGCTCTTCCTCCTTCCGGGACTTCCGAAGCAGCCGGGCGGCCGCCCCCGGTGCTACTGATCGAGCCAGATATGGTCCGCGATATAGTGCGTCTGGTGCGGGAGTGACTCGCCGGGCGGTTCGTACCCTTTCACGAAGCTCCACCACGTCTGGTGCAGCATCGGCCCGTAGCCGTGGAGCAGTACGTGGTCGTCGTACAGGATCTTGCCCATCTCCCGCAGGATCTTGGCCCGCTTCTCCCGGTCCAGCTCTCGCCGCTGCTCCTTGAACAGTTCGACGTAGCGCGGGTTCTCCCACTTGGCCCGGTTCTCCCCCGCATTCGGCATATAGTGCAGACCGTGATAGTCGTCCGGGTCGCCCGCCGGGATGATCCGGATCCAGGCATGGATGTCGAAAGCCTGATCCTCTATCTGCTTGCGCCGGACGTTCTCCTCCTGGCGGTTAATCGCCAGGTCGATCCCGATCTTCTTCAAGTCCTCCCGCAGGATGTCGCACGAGTCGGGACTGGCGGTCCCGCAGGATACCGTCAACTTCAGCGGGGTCTGCGGCCCGTACCCTGCCTCCTGCATCAGTTGGTTGGCTCGCTTCAGGTCTTCCGTCTTCTGCGCTCGGTGCCCCGGCCAGGTCTCCAACTCCTGGCAGGTAAACACCCAGCCCCAGCCACAGTAGTACGGGCCGGAGAGCAGCCCTTCTCCGCTATTGATGAGGTCACGGTAGGCCTGCCGGTTATAGGCCAGATCGATGGCTTCCCGCACCCGGATATCATCCAGGGGTTGGCGCTTCGAGTGGAGCTGAAACCCCGTCGCACCCGGCGCTACTACCGCCTTGGTGCTTATCCGGTCGCCCAACTCCGCCTTGAGCGTATCGACTTCCTCTTTGTTGGGCGTGGTCGCGTACTTCCGGAATATCTGGATGCGCTGGGTACGGAAGGCCGCGATCACTGACGCCGGGTCGGGCAACTGCACCGAATGGAGCTTATCGAGGTACGGGAGGCCCTGCCGGTAATAGCTGTCGAACCGCTCCATCTCAATGATGGCGCCATCCACCCACTTGACCAGCTTGAAGGGGCCGACCCCGTCCACCTCCTCCGGCTGCACCGGCCGCCCTTTGCCGGGACCGTCGATCTCCTCCAGGAGATACTTCGGCTGGATCATAATGTGCGGGTTCCCCAGGCACGCCAGGAACGAGGGAGCGCGATCCTGGAGCGTTATCACCACCGTAGTCCGGTCTACCGCCTTGGCGTTATCCATCAGCTCATAGACACAGCCCGCCCGCGCCAGCGGCAGCTTATTGGGACGCGTCCGGAATCGATTTAGGTTATAGGCAACATCCTCCGCATTGAATGGTTTCCCCTTATGGGTGGTCAACTCCTTGACCTTGATGGTGTAGGTCTTGCCGTCCGGGCTCACCTCCCACGAGTCCGCCAGGTAGCCGATGATCTTCCCCCGGTTCTGCGTGTCCTCCCCGATAATGGGAAGGTGGATGTTGCCCGACACATTCAGGTTCGTGCTTGCGGTCCCCCGGTGGGCATCGGTATCGTTGCTGGGCTTGGACGCATCCTCCGGAATGACCAGGGTGCCACCACGCTTGGGCTGGCCGGGCTGCGCCGCGGGGCCAGGGGTATCTCCTCCCGTCGGCTCCTGTACCGAGCCGGTACACGCCATCAGTGCGACCACGCCCAGCATCATCGCCCAGAAGGCGAGACGAGTCAACACAGGCCAAACCACGACCGACATGGTACCTCCTGATCATCAGCATGCTACGCCTGGCAGAACAGTCTCCCGTCCGCCAGATAGTCCTGTGATGGTATCGTCACACGGCGCCGGCACCTATGGTACGGAACGCCGGTACAAGTGACCTCACACGAGGCCATAGCACGCATACAGTTCAGGAAACCCGTGTCGTGTCCCCACGGCACCTTCCGGCCGCTCCTGGGTAATCGTCCAACGGGAGACACCAGCTACCAAAGCTGGTGGCACGTACCGAGAGCGGCCGCTCGTCCTTGGTTGTTGTTGCTCCTCCTCTTCCTTCTCCTCTTCCTACTTCTGCCGGATCGGCGAGTCGAGGTCAATCCAGGTCAGATCATGGGTGTAGTGGGTCTGGTGGGGAAGCTTGTCCGAGGGCGGCACATAGCCCTTCACGTAGTTCCACCAGCCCGGGTTCAGGGCTTCGTTGTACCCGTGCAGCAGGACGTGGTCGTCGTAGAGCAGCTTGGACATCTCCCGTAGCATCTGGCCCCGCTTGCCCTGGTCCAACTCCTTGCGCTGCTGCTCGAACAGCTCCATGAAGCGCGCGTTCTCCCACTTGGGCGAGTTCTCCACGGCGGTCGGCAGGTAGAACTGCCCGTTGTAGTCCTCCGGGTCGTAGGCCGGGGTGATGCGCGATAGGGTGCTGATGTCAAAATCCCCGTTGCGCACTGCCGTCCGCCCGGCAGTGGTCTCCAGTCGGTTCGACCTGAGGTTGA
>JACQUQ010000053.1 GCA_016210175.1 Chloroflexota bacterium
CTCTTCGGGTATCCCTTCGTGGTCTACTCCGGCATCGCCATCGGCATCATGGCCTTCGGGGTGTGGGCGCATCACATGTTCGCGGTGGGCCTGGGTCCCATCGCGGATGCGGTATTCGCCATCAACACCATGCTCATCGCGGTGCCCACGGGCGTGAAGATCTTCAACTGGATCGGCACCATCTGGGGCGGCCACCTCCGGATGACGACGGCCATGTACTTCGCCCTTTCGTTCATCGCCATGTTTATCATCGGTGGACTGAGCGGCGTCATGCACGCCTCACCGCCGGCCGACCTCCAGCAGTCCGATACCTACTTCATCGTGGCCCACATCCATTACGTCCTGATGGGTGGCGCGATGCTCGGCATCTTCGCTGGGATCTACTACTGGTTCCCCAAGATCACTGGCCGCCTGCTGGGCGAGGGGCTGGGGAAGCTGCACTTCTGGCTGTTCTTCATCGGCCTGAACACGACCTTCTTCCCCATGCACTTCCTGGGCCTGGATGGCATGCCCCGCCGGATCTACACCTATCCGGCCGGCATGGGGTGGGAACTGTGGAACTTCGTCGCGACGGTGGGTGTCTTCATCCTGGGCCTGTCCATTCTGGTCTTCCTCTGGAACGTCTTCGCCAGCGTGCGCACCGGGGCGCGGGCCGGGAATGACCCCTGGGACGGCCAGTCCCTGGAGTGGTCCATTCCGTCGCCTCCGCCGGAGTACAACTTCGCGGCCATCCCGTCGGTCCACAGTCGCCGCCCCTTCTGGGATGAGAAGTACGGCGCCGAGGGCAGCGAACATGGGGCGCCTGCTCCCATCCGTGGCGGGGCCCACGCCCCGGCCGGGACCCAGCATGCCATCCACATGCCCGATCCCTCCTACTGGCCGATCTGGGTCGCCGTGGGCATCGGTCTCGCCGCCGCGGGCCTCATCTTCCCCATCGTCCGCATTGGCGGGTTCCTGCCGGTGCTCAGCGTGATCGGGATCGTCATCACCATCATCGGCATTTACGGCTGGTCCTTTGAGCCGCCGGCCGCCAGCGACGCCCATCAAGCGCCGTCCGCTGCGGAGCACACCGAAGAGACCACCACCGGTCTGAACCACCGCAAGATGCTGATGTGGGCCTTCCTGGGCTCCGAGTGCATGTTCTTCGGTACCCTCATCGGCACCTATATGGTGTACCGTGGCCGGAGCATCACCGGCCCCTATCCCAGCGAGGTGCTGGATATCCCCTTCACCTCGTTGAGCGCCTTTGTGCTGCTCCTGAGTAGCTTCGCCATGGTGCTGGCCCTGGCAGCGACCCAGCGCGGCGACCAACGCGGGCTACGGGTCTGGCTGCTGGCGACGGCGCTGATGGGTATGATCTTCCTGGGCGGCCAGTACTACGAGTTCACCACCTTCGTCCACGAGGGGCTGTCGCTCCAGCAGAACCTCTTCGGTGCGACCTTCTTCGTGCTGACCGGGTTCCATGGTGGGCACGTGACCATCGGGGTCATCTGGCTGCTGTCGCTGTTTGTGCTGGCCATGCGCGGCAAGCTGAGCCAGCGTGACAGCCTCAATGTGGAGTTGGCGGGGTTGTACTGGCACTTCGTGGACATCGTGTGGATCCTCATCTTCACGCTCGTCTACCTCATCCCGTCCTAAGAAGGGAGAAGGGGCCAACCAATGACGACGCACATCCAGCGCGCGCACCCGGTAGAGCACGAGGCCCATCCCGGTCCGGGCAAGTACGCCATGATCGCGGTGGTGCTGGCTATCGTTACGGCCATTGAAGTGGGCGTGTACTACATCGAGGCGATCCGCAACCTCCTGGTGCCGATCCTGCTGGTCCTCTCGGCGGGGAAGTTCGTCCTGGTGGTCATGTACTACATGCACCTGAAGTTCGATCATCGCCTGTTTACGGCGCTCTTCGTGGGGGGGCTGTTCATCGCCACGTCGACCATTCTGGCGCTGATGGCGCTGTTCGGCGCCTTCATTATGCCGGCGGCGCCGCACGCCTAACCCCGGCGCCCCCGCCCTTGGGGGGAGATGGCCTTGGCCTTCTGGTACCTTGACCCGATGGTGCTCCTCAGCCTGCTCGCTGTGATGGGGGCCTACCTGCTGGGCGTCGGCCCCCTCCGGCAACGCTACGGCTGGGCGGAGCGCGTGGGGCGCGGCCGGGTTCTCAGCTTCGCCCTGGGCATGTTGGCCCTCGCCGCTGCGCTCATCTCGCCACTGCACGAGGTGGGTGAGCGCTTCCTCTTTACCGCGCACATCATCCAGTACGAGCTCCTGACGCTGGTAGCGGCGCCGCTGCTGCTGGTGGGGACGCCGGGCTGGCTCCTCCGCCCGCTGCTGCGGCTGCCAGGGGCGCTCCCGGCCGCTCGCGCGCTCACGCACCCCGTGACCTGCTACGGGCTCTTCGGCCTGGTCTTCGCGCTGTGGCACGTCCCGCTGTTCTTCGCGGCCCTGCTGGAGCAGCCGGTCCTCCATGCGGCGGCCTACGTGGTGCTGATCCTGTCGGCGGTCCTGACGTGGTGGCCGATCTTCAGCCCGCTGCCGGAGTGCCCGCGGTTGCCGTCCGTCGGGCAGATGGTGTATCTGCTGGCGCAGATGTTCCCCTGCTCCGCCATCGGCATCGTCGTCAGTCTTTCCGATGAAGTCCTCTTTGCCCCGTATGCCGCGGCGCCGCGCCTGTGGGGGCTGTCGGCCCTGGCCGACCAGCAGATCGGTGGGGTCATCATGTGGGGTGGGGGCAACCTTTTCTGGATGGTGGCCGCGGTCATCGTCTTCTTCATCTGGGCCGACCGGCAGGAGGCGCAGTCTCCGGGGGGCGCAGCCCCCGCATCACGGTGAGCCACCGGGCAGGAGCCGATGCACCCCCTGCCCCACCCTGCCATCCCGCCTCCACCGAGGGACCAGCCCACGCTCCGAATCAGCGCTCCAGGCCGTACAGCTCGTGGTGCGGCTCCCGGCTCAGCAGTTCGACGACCGCCTGGCGAGGGTCACTGCCCTGGAACAAGACCCGGTACAGGGCCGCGGTGATGGGCATCTCCACGCCCAGCCGGGTAGCAAGCTCGTAGGCGGCCTGGGTGGTCGGGATTCCCTCCGCCGTGCCTCCGAGCCCGGCCAGCACCTCGGCCACGGAGCGGCCATGTGCGATCCCCTCGCCGGCGCGCCGATTGCGGCTCAGGGGGCTGGTACAGGTCGCTACCAGGTCGCCGAGCCCGGCCAGGCCCTGGAAGGTCAGGGGGTTGGCCCCGGCGGCCACGCCTAGGCGGGTGATCTCGGCCAGGCCCCGCGTCATGAAGGCGGCCTTGGCGTTGTCCCCATAGCCCCACCCGTCGCTCATGCCCGCGCCCAGCGCAATGATATTCTTCAGCGCGCCCCCAAGCTCGACCCCCACCACGTCCCGGCTCACATAAGCGCGGAAAAAGCGGGTACGCACGATGTCCTGGACCGTCTCGGCCACCGCCTCGTCCTGGCAGGCCACCACCGCAGCAGAGGGCAATTGCTGCGCCACCTCGCGGGAGAGGTTAGGGCCGGAGAGCACACCGATGCGGCCGTGCAGCGCCGGGTCTACCTCCTCGGCGATGACCTGGGACATGCGGAGGCTCGTGCCGACTTCCAGGCCCTTGGCTACGCTCAGCAGGATGGCTGTGGGCGGCAGGGCATCCCGGATGGCCCGCAGGTTGGCCCGCATGGTTTGCGAGGGCACCGCCAGGATAACGAGGTGCGCATCGTGCAGCGCTGCGGCGGCGTCGGCGGTGACGGTGAGGGTGGCAGGAAAGGGAATGCCAGGGAGAAAGCGGCGGTGTTCGCCGTCGGCGGTGAGACGGTCGGCCTCGTCGCGGCGGCGCGCCCAGAGGTAGGTGGGAAGCCCTTTGCGGGCCACGAGCAGGCCCAGGGTGGTACCCCAGCTTGTGGTGCCAACGACGGCGATCTGCGCCATGGGGGTTAGCCGCGCCCAGGAGCGCCGCCCGGCGGCGAGGAGCGCTCGCCCAGGCGGCGTTCGGTGCCGGCGAGCAGCCGCTGGATGTTGTCCCGGTGCTGGAAGATCACCATCAGCGCCGCCACGACCGCATACGTGAGGTACGTGGGCGCGCGCACGCCGCTCAGCACCAGCCACGTGAGCGCCAGCGCCCCCGCGATGGTGCCGGCCAGCGAGCCCAGGGACACATAGCGGGACACCACGACCACCACAATGCCGACCACAGCGGTCACGATGGCCGCCCGCGGCTCCATCGTGACCAGGGCGCCCAGGCCGGTGGAGACGCCGCGGCCCCCCTGGAAGCCCAGGAAGACCGACCAGTTGTGGCCCGCGATCGCGCCCAGCCCGGCGATGACGGAGGCCATATCGCTCTGGAGGAACTGCCCGGCGACCCAGACCGGCACCAGTCCCTTGGCGAAGTCGCCCAGAAAGACCACGGCGGAGCCGCGCGGTCCCAGGACCCGGAGCGCGTTGGTGGCGCCCGTCCTGCCGCTGCCGTACTGGCGCAGGTCAACGCCCAGGGTGGCCTTGCTCACGAGGACGCCCACGGGGACCGATCCCAAGAGATAACTTCCCAACGCCAGGGTGAGGTAGGGTAAGAGCGGGGTCAGGCTGGTGGTCAGCGGTATACTGGGCATGGCGCACTCGCTTGCGGTGACTACGCAGGGCCTTCCCTGGTCCCAACGCTGGCGCCGACCGGAAGCTCCATGGTCGCCCCGCCCGGCCCATCGCCGCTCCTGAGGAGCGCGCCGCTGCCGCCTCGGGGGCCGCCATCCAGCGGCGTCGGTCTCAGTCGTTCCGTGTGTGGCTGCTCCGGAAGAACATCCGGACAGGTGTCCCGACGAAACCCAGCGCTGCCCGCAGGCGGTTCTCCAGGTAGCGCTGGTAGCTGAAGTGGACGAGTTCCCGGTCGTTCACGAAAAAAACGAAGGTGGGCGGGTGAACGGCAACCTGGGTCGCGTAATAGATCTTGAGCTGCCGCCCCTTCTTGCTGGGCGGGCTGTGGGCCGCCAGCGCCTCCGCCAGGATCTGGTTCAGGGTTCCGGTGCCCACCCGCTTGGCCCGTTCCTGGTACACCGCCACCGCTGCCGCCAGGACCGGCTCGACGCCACGCCCCAGGGTCGCGGAGGTGAAGACGATCGGCGCGTTGGGAATAAACTTGAGGTGCTCACGCACCAGCCGGGTGAAGTGCTCCGTATCTGGCTGTGGCACCAGATCCCATTTATTGGCGACCACCACCAGCCCTTTGGCTTCGTCCTGGATGTAGCCCGCCACGTGGGTATCCTGGGCAGTCACGCCCTCCGTCGCATCCAGGACCAGCAGGGCAACATCGGCGCGCTGGATGGCCCGTACCGAGCGCAGCACGCTGTAATACTCGATGCCGCCGGTGATCCGGCCGCGGCGCCGCATGCCGGCGGTATCAATAAGGACCAGCGGCTGGTCGCGCCACTGGAACGTGGTGTCGATGGCGTCCCGCGTGGTCCCCGGTAGCGGGCTGACGATGACCCGTTCCTCTCCGAGGATAGCGTTCATGAGGGCCGACTTCCCGACATTGGGCCGACCGACGATAGCGATATCGACGACGGCCTCCTCCGCCTCCCTGGCCTGCTCCTCGTCTACCGCGGTGGGTGGCGGCGCGGCGGGCGCCAGCGCCAGCACTCGGTCGAAGAGATCGCCAATACCGGTGCCATGGTGGGCGCTGATGGGGACCGGTTCGCCCAGGCCGTACGCGTAGAACTCTACCGCCTGAAGCTCGCGCTGCGGGTTGTCCGCCTTGTTGGCAGCCAGCACCACCGGCTTGCCGGACCGCCGGAGCACGTCGGCCACCTCCTGGTCGGCGGTGACGACGCCGTCTCGCGCATCAACGACGAACACAATGACGTCGGCTTCCGCGATGGCCGCCTCGACCTGCTCCTGCACCTGCTGGGTCAGGCTGGCGTTCGGATGGATCTCCAGTCCGCCGGTATCCACCAGCGTCACCACATGGTCATCCCAGGTGACGTCCGCGGCGATGCGGTCGCGCGTGGTCCCCGGCAGGTCCTCCACGATGGCGAGGCGCTGCCCCATGACACGATTGAACAGGGTGGACTTCCCCACATTGGGTCGTCCTACCAGGGCCACCACTGGCGCACGCATCCCGCTCCTTCACCCCCGTCGTCTGCTCTCGGTGCTCCTCAGGTCCTGGGGCCTGGTGGTCCCGGCGGGCTGGGAGACCCGATCCCAGCATAACGCCGCCGTCCCCTCTTGTCTAATGGCGCCGCGGCGGGTCACGACGCGAGCGCCCGCACCTGCTGGTTCGGCTTTGGCCCGCGGTCGCGCTGCACCGGCGGTCCCCAGAGCGCGGTGGACGTCAGCGCAGGGTGATCGCGACCTGTTGGGGGGTCACGCTCTCGACCTTCAGGCTGGGCGGCACCTGGACCCGGGGCTCCAGGCGATGGGTGCCTGCTTCAAGGCCGCGCAGGTCCAGCGTTGCGGTGACGCGGTCGGGGGTCAGGTCCAGGAGGGCAGGCCCCTCGCCGGACACCGTCACGGTCAGGGACAGGGTCTCATTCACCACCTGGCGGCCCGAGGCCAGCCCTTCAAGACGGGGCGCCACGCGCAGCTGCACCGATCCACGCACCGGGGACACCGTCAGCTCGACCTCGATGGTGCTCTGGCCGACGACGCTGACGCCCTCCGGGAGGGCCACCGGCACCTGCCGCACCGCCGGGGCGGTCAGCCCGGTGATGTCCACCGGCTGGGTCTTCAGAAAGCCCAGGGGTTGCAGGACATCCGCCGGTCCCACCACAGTGACCGCCGTCGGGCGGACCACCACCCGGCTCAACCAGAAGCCAGGCGGCGGACTGCTGACCACCTCGGCCACCACGGCCATCGCCTGGAAATTGACCTCGCGCTTCACCGGCACTTCTACTAACACCGAAGCCGGCTCCACCGTCACGCCGGTCACTTCGTAGCCGCGGGTCGTGCGGGGGACCAGCCGCACCGTCTGGCGCAGGTCGGTCCGGGACGTGCTCAGGTTGACATCGGCCACGACCGCGTCCACGGAGCTGACCAGTTGCTCCGGCCCGATGATGGCCGCCTGCGCCACCGCCGTCCTGGGCTCGCCGGCGCTATAGCCGAAGGGCGGCCCTTGCTGCACGTTCACCTTCACCGGGATAGCCTGGCGCAGCAAGGTATCCAGTTCCACCTTGACCATGCCGGGAAGCACCTCGTTGACCTGCACCCGGCGGTCCCGGGACTCGACGTGTACCGGGACCTGGTGCTCGCCGGACCCGAGTCCGGTCAGGTCCACGGTGGCCCGGAAGGTGTCCATGGAGATCTGTTTCCAGACATCGAGCGGCGCCGTGATCCGCACGACGACCGGCTCGAGCTCTTTGAGCACATCCAGGTTGGGGGGCACACTGACCGGTTCGACGCGGATCAAGTTATTATACGCGCCGGTGAGGGGCGGGTTCTGCTCGGTGACAATGATGGTCCAGAGCACGAACGAGATCCCCAGCGCGACCAGGCCCAGGCCCCAGTTGGCCCGCAGTGACCGGGCAATGCTCACCAGGCTCAACCATATGACCCGAGGAACTATGGCCAGGAGTGTCATGGCACCTTGCGTTCGGCGGGTTGCGGGGGAGTTTCCATGCGCTCCGGCTGGAACAGGTCCCAGCCTTCACCACCGGGGGTCACCAGGCGGCGCGGCCCCAGCAGCGAGAGCAAGGCGACGCGCAATTCCGTCTCATCCAGCAAGCTCAACAGGCGACCGTCGGCGGCCAGCGAGATGCGGCCGGTCTCCTCCGACACCAGCACGGCCACGGCGTCGGTCCGCTCCGAGATGCCGATGCCGGCCCGATGGCGCGTCCCCAGACGGCGCTCCATCAGGTTTTCCGAGAGCGGCAAGGTACAGCGGGCGGCCACGACGCGGCCCCGCCGCAGGATAATCGCCCCGTCATGGAGCGGGGAGCTCGGCGCGAACATGCTAATCAGCAGCTCGGAGGACGACAGCGCATCCAGCGGCACGCCGCGCTCGCTATATTCCTGCAAGCCGGTATCGCGCTCCAGCACGATCAGCGCCCCGTAGCGCCGTTCCGAGAGGACCCGCGCGGCCCGGACAATGGCCTCCACCACCTCCACACTGTCGGCCAGGGAGGGCGCAGCGAAGCCCCGCAGACCGCGTCCCACTTGCTCCAGGACGCGCCGGAGCTCCGGCTGGAAGAGCACGGGGATCACGATCAGCATGGCCGGCAGGGAGCTGCGGAGCAACCAGCCCAGCATCGGGAGCTGGAAGACGGTACTCAGGCCGAACCCGACCAGGAACAGGGCCCCGATGCCCCGCAGCAGGGCCATGGCCGTGGTGCCGCGCAGCAGCAGCAGCAACCCGTAAATGAGACAGGCGACGATGAAGATCTCGACCACGCTCCGGGGGTCCAGTCGCCCCAGGATGGTCCCGATGGCCGTGGTCAGTTCAGACATGGACGCGGCGCTCCCTGGTGCAGGGTCCATGGCGCCGACCACCGACTGGAGGCCGGGCCGATGGCCCCGCAGGATTACGGACTGGCGGTGAGGAGTTCGGCCAGAATGGCCTTCTGGATGTGCAGGCGGTTTTCTGCCTGATCGAACACGACGGACTGCGGGCTGTCCACGATGCCCGGCGCGACCTCCTCACCGTGGTGGGCCGGGAGCGGGTGCATCACCAGCGCGTCTGGCCGGGCCAGGGAGAGCAGGCGCTGGTCGATCTGGTAACGGGCGAAGGCGACACGGCGGATGGCCGTCTCTTCTTCCTGGCCCATACTGGTCCAGACGTCGGTATACAGCACGTCGGCCCCGCGGGCGGCCTCCTCCGGATCCGCGGTCAGGGTGATGCTGGCCCCGGACTGGCGGGCCACTGCCGTCGCCCAGGCGACCCGTTCCGGCTGCACCTCGTAGCCCGGCGGCGAGGCGAGGCGGATGTGGACCCCCATGAGGGCAGCGAGGTAGAGCAGGCTGTTGGCGACGTTGTTGCCGTCGCCCACGTAGGCCAGGGTCACGCCGTGCATATCGCCCTTGTGCTCCCACACCGTCAGCACGTCGCCAAGAGCCTGGCAGGGATGCTCCTCATCGGACAGCGCGTTGATGACCGGCACGGTAGCGTACCGCGCCAGCTCCTCGATGGTGGACTGCTTGAACGTCCGGGCGACGATGCCGTTGACGAACCGACTCAGGACGCGCGCGGCGTCGGTGACACTCTCGCGCTGGCCCAACCCGACCTCCGTTGGCCCCAGGTAGATGGCATGGCCGCCCAGTTGGTACATGGCCACATCGAAGCTCACCCTGGTCCGCAGGGACGGCTTTTCGAACACCAGCGCCAGGGAGCGACCGGCGAGGAGAGGTCTTGCGCCGACCTGCTTGAGGTCTCGGGCCAGGCGCAGCAAGCGCCACGCGTCCTCTGCGGTCAAGTCGGCGATGGATAACAGGTCTTTCCCTTCCACAGCGCTCTCGGTTCTCCTCTCCTGTGGCCCGCCCTAGCGAGACCTGAAGACGATCCTTCCTGCTCCAGTGTGCCCAATCGTTCTGTAGTGCGCGCTAAGCACGGGAGCCGGTCAGCCGGTCAATCTGGTCATTCCAACTGACTTTCAAGGACGTGGGCGTGTCCGGTGCCCGGTACAAGTCCTTGAAGGAGGGCCGATTCGGCTTCCATAAAGGCAGCATCAAGCAAATTCCTGACGCTGGCATAGTCTAAGGCTGGCATCTTCTGGCGATTCCATCCTTAGTAATTCATCCAGAGCGCCTCTTGGCGGAGCTGCTTCACAGAATGACAGTACTTGGCCGGCGGCTCATAGACGCGCCATCCCTCATACAACTCATCCATGAGGTCGCAACGATAGCCGGAAATCGCCACCTTGCCCTTACACTGCCGCAAGACTTCAGCGAGCCTGCGGTGCGCGGCATCGTGCATTTCAAACCCGTAGGCTTTGCTGTCGCCCCGGGTCACATGGACATAGGGGGGATCGCAATAGAATAAGGTATCCGGGCTATCATACAGCTTGATGACCTCAATGGCTGGGCGGTTCTCGAACTGGACGCGCAACAGCCGGAGAGCTATGTTCGGCAAGACGTCAATACTGCCGAGCCACCGAGAAACCACACCAGACATCCCGGCCCGGCTGGTCTGCTTGCAATTGGCCCACCGTCCTAAGGAAGCCGTCTGTGCCAGACCAGTCCGGGCTTGACGCGCCCGGACGAAGAACCGCTGTGCCCGTTCCAAGTCTGACAATGGCTCATCGGTCTTGGTAACCGCACGGGCGAACTCTTCTCGGGAGAAGGGGGTCAGACCGATAGCCTCAACGAGCGTGTCCTTCTGGTCCCGGAGGACTCGGAAGAAGTTGACGACTTCGCCATCAATATCATTGTACGTCTCGACCGGCGATGGCTCGCGGTTCATTAGGACGGCTGCCGATCCCGCGAATGGCTCGCAATAATGGTGGGACTTTGGCAAGAGAGGAAGCAGCCAATCAAGGTGGCTGAACTTTCCCCCATACCAGCCAAATGCGATGAGCTTGCGACCTTTGCGCCGTGTCCCGGTACCCCCGGAGAAGATATCGTCATCCCAAAGATGGGCCTGTCCTGGACGAAGGATCGGCGACGGCGTTCGTGGCATGGGATAAGCCCTTTCCGGGATAGACGCGCTCACGGCCCTCCGGTGGTCTGACGGTGCGAGTTCCTCCACACTAGCGGATGGGAGACTTGAGTGTCGCGCCAGCCAACTCCTGGTAGGTTTGCTGGAGCAGGAGCGCATCCTCCTCCAGGTTCGGGCTCTCGCACACCACCATCCCCCGCACCTCCCGGTCGAGGAGGGCCTGAAGGAACTCCCGGTAGTTGAAGTCCGACTCCTGGAAAGTGATGTGCTTGCGCTCCCCGGTGTGGTTGTACTCGATGCCTTCCACGTGGAAATGGACGTCGTGGAGGGCCTCCGGTCCCAGGACCTCGGCCATCCGGTCCAGAACCTCGATGAACTCCGGGTAGGTATTGTACCGGCCGGTGCGGGCGTGCTGGTGGCCCCAATCGATGACGGGCTGGAGCCCGGGGAGCTCCCGGCACAGACGCAGCGTCTCCTCCAGGTCGCCGAACTGGGAGTGCCGCCCCATGACCTCGGGCCGCAGGGTAATGGGGTTCCCCTCTGCCCGCAGTTGGGACAGCACGGCTTCCAGTTGCTCCTTTACCCGCTGGAACACCGCAGCGGGTGGGTCGCCGCCGTAGAAGGCGGGGTGGAAGGCCACGCTCAGCGCGCCGCACCAGCGCCCGACCCGTGCCGTCTGGAGTAGGCGCTCACGGGAGGCCGCCAGCTTGTCCACCTCTTTGGCGTTGAGGTTGATGTAGTAGGGTGCGTGGGCCGACAGGGTAATCCCCAGGTCCTGGGCCTTCTGCCGCACCTGCGCCGCGGTCTTCTCCCTCATCCGCACGCTCTGCACGAACTCCAGTTCCATATGGGTGAGGCCCAACTCGGCCACCCGAGCGATGCCGTCCGGGCTGGAAGAGGACCGGGCGCTATGGGGGACACCGGCGGGACCAAAGCGTAGTGTCTCCATAGGGACGTCAACCGCCTCTCGGGATAGGCGCCGGTCTTCCGGCGGCAGGTCCACCAGCTCCTGCGGCGGGCGTGGGGTCACGGCTCCGGCGCCGGCATCCGCCGCCGGGAGGCGCCGCCGATCACCAGGGTACATTCCCCCCGCGGCGCCGGGAAGTAGGCCAGGGCTTCGGCGGGCGTGCCCCGGAAGACCTCTTCATAGACTTTGGTAAGCTCCCGGCAGACGGCCAGGGGACGGTCGCCCAGGATGGCCCCCAGGTCCTCCAGGTCCGAGCGGAGCCGGTGGGGTGAGGCAAAGGCCACCAGGGTCGCCTCTTCGTCCACCAGGGACCGCAGCAGCTTCCGTCGCTCCGCAGGTCGTCGGGGGAGAAAGCCCAAGAACAGCACCCGGTGGGTGGGCAGGCCCGCCACTGCCAGGGCTGCGGTGAGGGCGGAGGGGCCTGGCACCGGCCGGACCGGAATGCCCCGCTCGATAGCCGCCTGGATCAGGTCGTAGCCGGGGTCGCTGATGCCGGGCGTCCCGGCTTCGGACACCAGGGCCACATCCCGGTCTTCCAGAGCGGCCAGCACCCGCTGTACCTCCCAGGGGCGGCTGAAGCCGTGATAGCTCACCAGCGGAGTATGGATGTCGTGGGCTGCCAGCAGCTTGCGGGTGGTGCGGGTGTCTTCTGCGGCGATGAGGCCCACCTCGCGCAGCACCCGGAGCGCTCGAAGCGTCACATCCTCCAGGTTGCCGATCGGCGTCCCCACCACGTACAGGGTCGGCACGGCCCCCTCCCTCCAACGCCGATTATAGCACCCTTGGGTTGCGCTGAAAACCGGCCCGCCTCACCCTTCAGGCGCTTGGGACGCCGCACACGTTCAGTGTGCCCCACACGTTCAGGGCAATCGCATTATGA
>JACQUQ010000058.1 GCA_016210175.1 Chloroflexota bacterium
CCGCAACACCATCATCATTATGACCAGCAACCTGGGCACCCAGGAGCTTCAGCGGGCAGCCATCGGCTTCACGACCGGCCCGGCCCGTAGCACCATTGATGAGCAGCGCCTGCGCAGCGCGGTGGAGGCGGCCCTGAAGCAGGCCTTCCGGCCGGAGTTCCTGAACCGGATCGACGAGGTTATCGTGTTCCATCCGCTGACGGAGGCGCACATCAAGCAGATTGTGGACCTCCAGATGCAGCAGGTGGTCAAGCGCATGGCCGAGTACGGCCTGTCCCTGGAATGGACCGAGGCGGCCCGCGAGTGGCTGGCCAAGGAGGGCTACGACCCCGCCTTCGGCGCCCGGCCCCTGCGGAGGGCGGTGCAGCGCCACGTGGAGAACGCGCTCTCGCGGGGTATCCTGCGGGGCGAGTTCCAGGCGGGTGACACCATCGTGGTGGACGCCAACCACGAGGGCCTGACCTTCGCGGTCAAGGCCGCGCCGGAGCAGGTCGCGGTGTAGGCCCTCACCCCCTTTCATCCCCCTCTCCCAGACGGGTGATGCACATTGTCCGTAGGGGCGAATCTGGTATTCGCCCCTACGGACAGGCAGGGCCGGGGCGAATACCAGATTCGCCTCTACACCAGACCGGAATTTGCATCACCCGTCCCAGGATTGGGAGAGGGGGATGATCTTTCCCAGAGTGCGCTACTGATCAGACCAAGGCAACGCGCCAGGGGAGAATCCCATGATGCTCAAGAGGACACGACGGGGCTGGACCTACCGGGACTACTGCGCCATCCCCGACGACGGCCAGCGGTATGAGGTGATTTGGGGAGAACTGTACGTGGCTCCTTCGCCTTCACGAGGGCACCAGCGCAGTGCCGGCAAGCTTTTCACCATCTTGGACCGCCATGTCACAGAACACGGCTTAGGGGAAGTGTATATTGCTCCCTTCGATGTGGTGCTCGATGAAGAGAACGTGGTGCAGCCCGATCTCCTCTTCGTGAGTAAGGAGCGGTTGGACATCATCACCGAGGCCAACATCCGCGGCGCACCGGACCTGGTGGTAGAGGTTCTGTCCCGGTCTACCGCAGCCCTGGACCGCAGCCAGAAGTGGGACCTCTATGCGGCAGCGGGCGTGCCCCACTACTGGCTGGTGGACCCCGTGGCCCATACCCTGGAAGCCTACATACGGGAAGGTGGCGATTACCGCCTGGCCGACCGCCGCACCCACCACGAGGTCTTTTCCCCTGCGCTGTTCCCCGGCCTGGATATTCCACTGGCGTCCGTGTGGTAGATTCCCACTGCGTCATCGGGAGATTTGAAACGAATATTGAACAACGGTGAAGGGGGGCGTACACCACCAGCGGAGCGTAGCTAGCCGCGGAGTCACGTTGGACCATACGGATACGGAGAGGTGAGCCGTCGCTTCGGGATGCGGATGCTGCCCCGATGCCGATTGCATCACCGGTGACGGCGCAGAGAGCAGCCCCGCGCGATGCTGTTACATTCCAGAGCGTGACCAGGCAAAGGCGCTACGAAAGGGACTGCCCGGTAGGTTCAGTAGAGCAGGTTCCACGGGTGGTTATGGGTGGCAGGCTGACAACATCGTGACAACATTTCTCCAGCGCGCGGTGTCGGCCCTTTTCTTCCTCCGCATCCCGGCACCATTCCCTGCTCAGGAACAAGCAGGTGGTCGGGGTGAGAGGATTCGAACCTCCGACCTCGTGGACCCAAACCACGCAGGCACGGGTTCCAGGCACGAAGCCCACGCCTGAGCACGCCCCGTACAACAGTTGTACAACAGTTTCTCCCAGCAGCAGCCGGGGCGGAAAGGCAAGGTTTCCGCCCATGGCACGCCGCAGCAATGGCGAAGGCACCATCTCACAGCGCAAGCCCGGCTTGTGGCAAGGGAGCCTACAGGTGGGCGACCAGCGGCCCACGGTCTACGGCAAGACCAGGGCCGAGGTGGTCGCCAAACTCGATGCTCTACGCCAGCAGGCCCGCAGCACCGGCACGCTCCCCGGACGCCATACTCTGGGCGAACTGATGGCCCTGTGGCTCGACACCGGCGCCCACCACTGGGAGCCCATGACCCTGGACGCCTACCGCCGGGACGCCGCCAAAGTCCTGGCCGCCCTGGGCGACCGCATCACCCTCAACAAGCTCACCCCGGCCCGCCTGCAAGCCCTCATCAACCGGCACGCTGCGCACCCCCGTGCAGCGCAGCGCTTGCACGACAGCCTGCGGGCCTGCCTCGGCATGGCCGTCCGGCTGGACTGGCTCCTCAGCAACCCCATGCTGAAGATCGAGCGCCCTTCTCGCCGCCCCCAGCGGCGGGACTGGTGGACGCCGCCGCAGTGCGCCGCCTTCCTCGAGGAGACGGCCGCCACCCGATGGGGGCCGCTGTGGGCGGTCACGCTGGCAACGGGTATGCGGCTGGGCGAACTGATGGGCCTCAAGTGGAGTGCCGTAGACCTGGAGCGCCGGACCGTCGCTGTAGAACGGGCTGGGCAGCACATCGGGGGCGAGTGGATAGAGAAAGACCCCAAATCCCAGGCAGGCCGCCGCACGCTGCCCCTCAACGCCGTCGCCCTGGGTGCCCTGCGCCGCCAGCACGCCCAGCAAGCCGCCTGGAGGTTGCAGGCCGGGCCGACGTGGGAGGCCCGGGGGCTGGTGTTCTCCACGAAGACCGGCAGGCCCCTGGAGCGGGGCGCCGTGGCCCGTGCCCTGCGCAGCGCCATCAAGAAGGCGGGACTGCCCCCGCTGCCCCCGCACGGCTTTCGACACCTCAACGGCTCCCTGGCCCTGGAAGCCGGAGCGCCGCTGTCCCAGGTGAGCAAGCACCTGGGGCATAGCAACGTCGCCATCACAGCGGGCATCTACTCGCACGCCCTGTCGAACGGGACGGTGGTGGCCGACGCCGTGGAGCGTGCCCTTGGCGGCTCGGCCACGCAGGGAGAGAGGACCCATCATGCTCAGTAACGACGTGCTGCGCCACGCCTTCCACCGTGCCCAGACGCAGGGCCGTACCTACCTCGTAGCCGGGCGCTGGCCCGCCACCCTGGAGACCTTGGCGGAAGCCCTGGGCTGCCCCCAGGAGACGGCCGGCAAGGTGGGCCTGTGCCGTGCGCCCGCCGAGGGGGAGGACCTGGACGCCTGGAGCCGCACCATAGCCGACCGCTTCGCCCTGGACTGGGAGCGGGTGCGCCAGGTGGCCG
Source organism: Chloroflexota bacterium (assembly GCA_016210175.1). GTDB lineage: Bacteria > Chloroflexota > Dehalococcoidia > SHYD01 > JACQUQ01 > JACQUQ01. The sequence continues at coordinate 3,205 of JACQUQ010000058.1, forward strand.
CCCGCCTCACGCTGACGGTGCCGTAAGCGCACGGACGTGCTACACTGAGGGCAGATAGCCGGGTAGGTCTAGCTAACCTCGCAAGCTCACCGCCGACACGGTGAGGCCCGGCCTCTCCCCCCCCCACGCCTTGTCGGAGGTGTTCCCGTGATTGTGCTTCTCCCCGTCTTGGGCCACGGCGCCGCCTGCCCCACCTGCCACGACGCCTACATCAACCGCATCGACCCTGGTACGCCCTCGCTAGACGGCGACTGCTACCGGCCCCCCCTGCCCGTGCCCCAGGCGAACCCCGTCGCCACGGCGACCTTGACGCTCCCGGTCTCGGCCGCCATCCTGCAAAACTGGCTGGAGCACGAGACCAGCGCCGCCTTCCGCCCTGGGACTGGGCTTGGGGCAACCAGAGAGACGGGCCGGGCGTTGGGAAGCGGGTTCAGGCTCGCCCTCTGGCCGGTGGAGCCCGACGCTGCGCCGGGGGTACACCTCCACCTGGCGCCGGGGGCCGTCTACCTCCGTCAACCCTTCGGGTACGGGGTCTCGTGCCCCTGCGGCCTGCACCGCTTTGAACCCACCGGAATCGCCCACTGGTTTGAGCTTCTCCCGCTGGGAAGCGAGCGCACCCGGTTGACCGCCAGCTTGTATGTCGAGGCCGCCCGGCCGCTCTTCGAGCGCTTGCTTGAGGGCATGCGCCGGGAACTGGCGCCAGGCCTGCCACAGCCCGACGCCCGCTCCCCGGACCCCCCAGCCCAAGGGACGCCCACCCCGGCAGCAGAGACGGTAGCGAAGCCAAGATTGCCAAGGACCCCTTCCCGGCCGGCAGACCTGCAAAAATGGCGCTCCGTCTGGAGGGACATCAAAACCGAGTGGGAGAAGACCGGGGATTACGCCTCGGTTGATGCCTGGCTCCAAGAGCATCGCACGGACGTGAGCTACTCGCAGCAAGTCATAGCCGACATCATCAGGGCGGGAACGGGAAGATTACTGGACTGACGGGAGAAGCTGACACGAGTTTACCCTAACTTACCCTAGCTTACTCGACTTTATCACACGCCTCCTCGCTCTCGAATTAACATGAAGTTAGTTCGAGAGCGAGGAGGTTTTTCCATGCCTGGGGTGCTAGTCCAACTCGACAAGCACGCTTTCAAGCAGCTTCAAGAACTTGCGAAGCAAGACGAGCGAAACGTCATGCAGCAAGCCCGGCTCTTGCTGAAGCGGGCGTTACGGGCTGCCGCATCGCCCGCACCGGGCCCCACACCCGCACCCGGCGGGGAGGCGAGCGATGCGTAGACATAGTGATGCCCGCCCCCCGGCGAGCTTGGCGGCGGCCGGGGGCCGGGCAGGGGGCAAGGGCCTGGAGAGCACCCACGGCGAGTATACACCCGTCGCACTCCAGGTAGCGAAGCGGGGGCGCATCATCTGCCCCGCCAAGCTCACGTCATTCCTGGGGTCAAATGCGCCCGTTCTGATGACCGTGCATCGTCACCAAATCGGCGTGGAGCAGGTGGTTTCGCTGCCCAACGTGGTGGTGGACTATGCAGAGCAGCACGGGGCTACACGCTACTACTTCGTGCGGGAGCGGGACCGCCTCATGGTCTCTATTGCGCTCGCAGAGGTCCGTCGCTCCGGTTGGCAGCAGCGGAACGAGTACTACATCCCCATCGAGGCGATGGCCCCCGCACCCTGGCGGGCCTGGCGCTACGCCACCGAAGCAGTGGTGCTGGAGCACACCCCTCCCCCCCCGGGGCCGCCACGCCCGGCAACTCACGCCCGGCAACTCACGCTTGCACTCTAGAGAGCAGCAATATGAACACACTCACTCTCTCGCAACTCGCCCAGGCCCGTGGGCTGGACCCGGAGTTCCTGCACGAGCTGGGCTGGCAACAGCTCCCGGAAGGCATCGCTATCCCGTGGCCCACCACAGCCACGGGCGGCCCGCCCGCTCTTCACATCCGCCGCCTCCTGGAGCGGACCGACGGACCGGACGGCCGATGGACGTGGAGGGCCTATCACCGTGACACCCTGTTGCCCTACGGCGCCAACCTCGTCACCCAAATGGTCGAGCAGGCCCCGAACCGTATCGTCATTGTCGAGTCCGAGGCCGACGCCGTTGCCATCTGGGCCGCCCACATCCCGGCCCTTGCCACCGGCGGCGCCGACGCCTGGCAGTCACGCTGGTGGCCCCTGCTCCAGGGCTTCGAGCAGGCGGTAGTCTGGCTCGAGGATGCAGGGACGCTCCCGCTGCTCCGGGCGTTGGTGAGCACCCGTCCCGCCGACGCACCTCCGCTCTATGTTTGCCACGCCCTGGGCCAGGCCCAGAAGGACGCCGGGCGCATCGCCGCCTTGCACAACGGCAGCGGCGGAGCCATCGTGACGCAGGTAGTTTCCCAGGCCGTCCCCGTGCGGGTGGTCCCCGACCTACTGGAGGCTGTCGTTGATGCGCTTCAGGCCCGCCACAGCGGGCAGAACTATGAAGTCCGCTGCCCCTTCCACGAGGACCGCTCGCCCAGCCTCTCGATTTTCCGGGGCGATGCCGGGGCATGGGCCTGGAGGTGCCACGCCGGAAGTTGTGGGGCCAAGGGTCCCCTGGCCCTGCTGGGCGCCGCCCTGGGGCTGGTAGCCTCACCCGAAGACCGGGCCGCCAGGGGCAAAGATTCCGCCCAATTGGTTTCCGCCCATATAAGGGATGAGTCTTGGGCAGAAACCAATTTGAGAGTCCACACCGCCAAGGAGATAGCCGCCGAGACCCCCACCGCCGTCCCGTGGCTGGTCCCGCCCTACGTGGCAGCCGGGGCCATCACCGAGATGGACGGCAAAATCAAGGCCGCAGGGAAGACCACCTTTGTGCTCCATCTCTGCCGGGCCGTCCTGGACGGCGTCTGTTTCCTGGGACGGCCCACGAAACAGACGAAGGTGCTCTATCTCTCCGAGCAGCCCCCTACCAGCTTCCGGCAAGCCCTGGCAGATGCCGCTTTGCTGGGGCGGGCGGACTTCTTTGTGGTCTATTCCACCGAGCACCTTGCTGTCCCCTGGCCCGACCTGGCCCGGGCGGCCGTTGCGGAAGCCCAGGCCCGTGGCGCCGGCCTGCTCGTGGTGGACACCTTGGGGCAGTTCGCCAAAATCCGGGGCGACCAGGAGAACAATTCCGGGGCCGCCCTGGAGGCAATGGAGCCCTTGCAGGAAGCAGCAGCCAAGGGGCTGGGCGTCGTCATCACTCGCCATGAACGGAAGAGCGGCGGCGACGTGGCCGACGCTGCCCGGGGCAGTTCGGCCTTCGCTGGGGCGGTAGACGTCATCCTTGCCCTGCGGCGCCCCACAGGCGGCCAGGACCGGCCCACCAGCCGGGTTTTACACGCCCTCTCACGGTTCCATGAGACCCCCGATACCCTCGTAATAGACAAGGGGCCGGACGGATACCGGGCCATCGGCTCCCAGGAGACCATCGGCTGGCATCTGTACCTTGCGCACCCCGGCGGCCACGTCCCGAACACCGCCGGGAAGCTGGGTCCGGGCCTCGACATCCGGGGCGACGGCGGCTACGCCGTGTCCCCGCCCAGCCTGCACCGGAGCGGCCACTTCTACACCTGGGGGACCTTGAAATGGGAATGACCTTTCCTCCGATGCCCGAGGGCAACCCCCCGCCGATGCCGGATTGGCTCCTGGACGCCATCCGGTCTACGGCCCCTTTGCTGCCTACGGCGCCCCCAGGTGGGGCCGCCCTGAACGGCCATCGGGCGGTGGCGCCCCCCGGTACCATCCCCGAGGGGCAGCGCAACGCCACCCTCACCAGCCTGGGCGGGACCCTGCGGCGCCGGGGTGTCGGCGAGACGGCGCTTCTGGCAGCGCTGACTGCGGTCAACGCTGAACAATGCGACCCGCCGCTGCCGGCAGATGAAATCGGGCGCATCGCCCGTTCCGTGGCCCGGTATGCCCCGGCCCTAGTGCCGCCCGGCGCAAAAGACGACCTGGAAAAAAGTCCCCACTATAGGGATATCCCGTTGGAACTTTTTTCGCTGCCCCGCAAAATGGCCGCCGCTGACGTGCTGGCCTCGGCCGGCAGCGGCACGGCCCTGAACTCCCTGCCCCTCCTGGGGCAAGGCGGATACATCATCGAAGGGTGGGGCCATCTGCTGTCCGGCTACCCCAAAGCCGGTAAGACCGAACTGGTGGCCGCCTGTGTGCGGGAGTGGCTGCACACCGGCGTGTCCGTGGTCTGGCTCACCGAAGAGTCCCAGGCGGTCTGGGCGGCCCGTCTGAGCCGGTGGCCGACCGTCCCCGATGGCCTCTCCCTAGTCTTCGGCCTGGGGGCCGACCCCGCCGCACTCCTGGCCCTGGCGGCCCAGGGGGATGAGGAAGTGGTCATCGTGGACACCATCCGCAACCTGCTTCAGATGGATGAGGCCGATAACACGGCCATTAGCCGGGGGCTGGCGCCGTGGGAGGCCCAGCTTGCCGGAAAGACCCGGATTTATGTCCACCATCAACGAAAAGCGGCCGGGGAGCACGGGCAGGCCATCGCAGGCGGCGCTGCCTTCCTGGGAGTGGCAGACCGTGCCATCGAACTCCGCTTTGACACCCATGAGAAGAACCGCCGCCGACTGGTAGTTTTATCTCGGATTGCCGACGCCCCGGACCTGCTGTACGAACCGTCCACAGACGGCAGCCTGAAGGCTCTGGGCGACCCGGCGGCCGTGGCCCTGGAGGCCCTACAAGGACGGCTCCGGGCCTCCCTTTCCCTGGAATGGCAGACGACCAGGGAAGTCCATTCCGCTCTGGGCGACCCCCAGCCCAGCGAGGAGCAAGTGCGGCAGGGCCTCCTCGCATTGGCACAAGCGGGCGGGGCGGAGCGGCCCCCCCCCTCGGCAAGGATGCGAGGGGCCAGACCACCCGCTGGCGTTGGGCCAGCGGCGGCGGCAGTGAAAAGTAAAAAAGTTCCAACGGGATATCCCTATAGTGGGAACTTTTTTACTTGACCATAACACGAGAGGAGGGCACACCATGATGGGCATTGCCGTCGCCACTGAACTCCGTCTGGCCGGTGACGCCGAACTGCGCTTTCTCCAGGATGGGAGGCCCATCCTCGCCTTCCGGGGCGCCGTGGACACCGGCACGAAGGACAGGCCGCAAACGGAATGGCTCAAGGTCACGGTCTTCGGTGAGCGGGCGGAAGCCCTGAGCGAAGAGGCCCGGCTGAAAAAGGGCACCCTGGCCTACGTCGAGGGGCGGCTGAAGGTGAACCGCTGGCAGGGGCAGGGCGGCGACGAACGCTGGGGCCTGGAGGTCGTCGCCAACATCGTGCAGCCGATGGGAGTCCCGCCCCGCCAGCAGCGCCAGCCCGTAACCGGGGCCGTGCCCGTGCCCGGGGCAGCACCCCGGCCGCCTCAGCAGCAGCCCGTGGGTGCGGCTGGGTCTGCCGGTGCCGATGACGACGCCGATGACTGGGCAATCGTCTAGCCCCCCGGAGTTCCCGCCTTTTTTTGGGGGGCGCAAGGCGGCGCAGGGGGGTCTCTACGCTCCGGCTTGCAGAATGTCTACCGTGGTAGACATTCTGGTGCTGAGGAGAGCGCAAGGCGGCGCAGGAAGGGAGTGAGCCTCATGGCATCGGCATCGGCCGACCGCCCCATTCGACAAGCCCTGTTCCTGGCCCGGTACGCCCAGCTTGGCAACCTCGCCCTGGCAGCGGAGCAGGCTGCCGTGTCAAAGCGGGTCGTGCACCACTGGAAGGCGACCGACCCCGCCTTTGCCGAAGCCTTTGCCGAAGCCCAGGCGCAAGCCGTCGAAGTCCTCGAGGCCGAGGCCCGGCGCCGGGCCGTCGAGGGCGTAGAGGAGCCGGTCTTCCAGGGCGGGAAGCAGGTGGGCACCG
>JACQUQ010000057.1 GCA_016210175.1 Chloroflexota bacterium
GGCCGCCGCCGTGGATGTCCAATTGCGGCCCCAGGTACTTGATGGACATGGCCGAGCACTCGATGTGCCAGCCGGGGCGGCCGGGCCCCCAGGGGCTCTCCCAAGCGGGCTCCCCCGGCTTGGCCCCCTTCCACAGGACGAAGTCCAGGGGGTCTTCCTTGGCCTCGCCCACCTCGATGCGCGCCCCGGCCCGCATCCCCTCCAGGGTGCGGTGGGACAGCTTGCCGTAGTCCGGGAAGCGGCGCACCCGGTAGTACACGTCGCCCCCCGCGGCATAGGCCACGCCCTTCTGCTCCAGGGTGCGGATGAGGTCGATGATGGCCGGGATCTCCTCGGTCACTCGGGGGTAGGCGTGGGCGCGCTGGACGTGCAGGGCATCCACATCGGCGAAGTACTGGTGGATCATCCGGTCCGCCAGTTCGTGGGCCGGGAGGCCGAGGCGGTTGGCCCGATCGATGAGCTTATCGTCCACGTCGGTGAAGTTCTGGATATGGCGCACCCGGTACCCGCGGTACTCCAGATAGCGGCGGATGACATCGAAGAGAATATAGCTCATGGCGTGGCCCAGGTGGCTCTCCGCGTAGGGGGTCACGCCACACACGTACATCTTCACGGCGCTGCCGGGGGGCAGAAAGTCCTCGTGCTGCGCCGTGAGCGTGTTGTAGACTCGCATGTACGGTCCTCCACGAAGGGTTGCGGACAGAAGACAGAAGGCCGTAGGCCGCAAAAAGCAGATCTGCCTGCTGCTTTCTGCCTACTGCCTGCTGCTTACGGCCTGCTGCTCTCCGATGGCAGCGGGACCCGCTGCCTCGGTGGCGCTCAGGCGGGCCTCCAGGGCGGTGAGCCGGGCTTCCAGCTCGGCAATACGGGCCTGGAGCCGCTGCATAAAGTCCCACTCCGGGTCGGGCAGGCGCTCGGTGGTGTCGTTATCGGGGTCACGGATGGCGACCACCCGGCCGGGCACGCCCACGACGGTCGCGTGGCTGGGCACGCTGGTGACCACCACCGAGCCGGCGCCGATCTTCACGTCGTCGCCCACGTGGATGGCGCCGATGAGCTTGGCCCCCGCGCCCACCACCACGTTGTTGCCCAGGGTAGGGTGGCGCTTGGTGCGCTGGGTGCTGGTGCCCCCCAGGGTGACACCCTGGTACAGGGAGCAGTTCTCACCGATCTCCGCCGTCTCCCCGATGACCACGCCCATGCCGTGGTCAATGAACAGCCCTTCGCCGAGGCGTGCGCCGGGGTGGATCTCGATGCCGGTGACGAAGCGGCCCAGGTGCGAGATGAGGCGGGGCAGCAGCGGGACGCGCCGCCGCCAGAGGGGGTGGGCCAGGCGGTGGAACTGCCGGGCATGGAAGCCCGGGTAGGCCAGGATGACCTCCAGGGTGCTGGTCGCCGCGGGGTCCCGTTCCAGGATCACCTGGATGTCTCGACGCATGCTCTTCACTAGGGCGCGCATGTGGTCCTCCCGCAATCGCGTGCGCCGGGGCACGGGGTACCGCCGGTGCGGTACCCCCGGCGACAGCCGCAGCGCGCAGGCTGGTGCGGGAGCACGGTCGCGCTCGCCGGGCGGAACCGGAGCTGGGGCGGCAACAGTCGTCGGCTTATCCTGACCTCGCAGGGGAACGCTCACGCACGAGCAAGGCAACGGCGTAGGCCGCCATCCCCTCACCCCGACCGGGAAAGCCCAGGCCGTCGGTCGTCTTGGCCTTCACATTGATCCGGGCCGGGTCGACGCCCGCCATCCGGGCCACCTGCCCGCGCATCTCCTCGATGTAGGGCGCCAGACGGGGGGCCTGGGCCACCACCGTCGTATCGATATTCTGGATCCGCCAGCCGTGGTCCGCCAGCAGGTGCCGGGTCTGCTCCAGCAGGGCCAGGCTGGAGATGCCCCGGTAGCGCGGGTCACCGCTGGGGAAGTGCCGGCCGATGTCGCCCAGGCCCGCCGCGCCCAACAACGCATCAATGATGGCGTGGCTCAGGACATCGGCATCGCTGTAGCCCACCAGCCCGCGGTCGGCCGGGATGGTCACACCGCCCAGCACCAGGGCCTCACCCTCCGCCAGGGCGTGGGCGTCGAAGCCAAAGCCGACGCGGTGGTCCGGGGGGAGGTCCATGCCGCTCGCTGGTCTCACCGGGATGCCACCTGGGAGCCAGCGCCCTGCCGAAAGCGCAGCACCGCCTCGGCCAGGACGAGGTCTGGGGGCCGCGTCACCTTCACGTTGCCGGGCGAGCCGGGAAAGACCCGCACCCGGACCCCTAGGCGCTCGACCAGGGCCGCATCGTCGGTCGCCTCGTCCTGGGGCTGCCCGTAGGCCGCGCGTAGTATAGCATAGCGAAAGGCCTGGGGTGTTTGCACCGCCCACAGTCCCGCCCGGGACACCGTCTCGCGCACCAGCCCGCTGGCGTCCACCCGCTTGACCGTGTCGGCCACGGGCAGGCCCGGCACCGCCGCGCCGGTCTCCTGGGCGGCGTCCAGGGCCGCCTCGATAAGCTCGGCATCGAGACAGGGGCGCGCGCCATCGTGGACCAGCACCCAGGCGCACGGCCCCAGCGCGGCCAGCCCCGCGGCAACCGAGTCCTGGCGCCGCGCCCCACCGGGGCACAGCGTCACCGCCCCGGTCCAGCCCTCCCGCGCCACCAGATCACGCCCGGCGGGGAGCACATCCTCCCGGAGGACGAGCACGATATGCTCGACCCTGGGCGCGTGGATGAAGGGCTCCACCGACCAGGCCAGGAGCGGACGGCCGGCCAGGGGAGCAAAGATCTTGTCCAGCGCGCCCATGCGGGTGCTCTGCCCCGCAGCGACAATGATGGCTCCGACCGGACCAGTCTCGTTCGGCAATACCTTACCTTTCTACGATAAGACAGGCGTGCGTGATGTCATGCTGAGGCCCGCAGGCCGAAGCATCCGTAGCCCCCGTGGGTTGGAACACCAGGAGTACGGATGCTTCGCGGAGTTCACCCTGAGCCTGTCGAAGGGCTCAGGGTGACAAATATCGCGCACCTTTCAGCATTATGAGTATCTTGCAAACTCTTGAGCCAACTTCACCCCCAGCCCCTTCCCCACCCGAGGAGGGAGAGGACGGTTCTCCTTCCTCGAAGCGGGGTGGGGGCCAGCGGGACAAGCCCGCGCATCCCTACTCCGCCAGCTTGGGCTGGGCGAAGATCATGCGGCCGGCCACCGTCTGCAACACCCGGGTGACGATGATACTAATGATCTGGTTGAGGTAGCGTCGCCCACCTTCCACCACCACCATCGTCCCATCGTCCAGGAACCCCACCCCCTGACCGGCCTCTTTGCCTTCCTGAATGATGCGGACCGCCATTTCTTCGCCGGGCAATACTACCGATTTGACGGCATTGGCCAGCGCGTTGATGTTCAAGACCCGCACACCCTGGAGCTCTGCCACCCGGTTGAGGTTGAAATCGTTGGTAATGATGGGGCTCCGCGTGCTCCGGGCCAGCTTAATCAGCTTCGCATCAACCTCATGCACATCGTCGAAGTCGATGTCATTGATCTCGATCGGGACATCCGATTCCTTCTGGAGTTTGTTGAGCATCTCCAGGCCCCGGCGACCCCGGTTGCGCCGCAAGGGATCGGGGGAATCCGCGATATGCCGCAACTCATCCAACACGAAGCGGGGAAGAACGAGGGTTCCCCGGACAAACCCGGTCTGACTGATGTCGGCGATCCGACCATCAATAATAGCGCTGGTATCGAGAACGATCTTTTCCCCGCCCTCGTTGCGAGGTGCGAGCACGGCCCCGCTCGGGAAGTAACTCGCGAAGGCCTGACGCAGGTCGTGCTCGCGCATGACCATAATAGCAATGCCCAGGTAGCTCAGCATCACCGCGGTGACCAGCGGCAGGAACTTGCCGAAGTTGCCCGGCAGCAGTGACATGGGGAGCGATACCAGGGCAGCAATAATGAGACCGATAATTAAGCCGATGGTGCCGGCCAGCAGGGTGTTGGCCGGGATCTGCTTGAGTTCGCCGCGGACCCAGCGGAAGGGCGCAATAATCAGGTACGGGGTGACGAGCAGGCCCAGGGCTGCGCCGGCCAAGACCATGGAGATGACCCACGGGATAAGTTCCTGGGGAACATTCCGCCCGACCAGGGCCTCGCTCACCAGCCAGCCCAGGTAGCCGAAGATAATCATACCGATGAGGCGCAAAAAGAATTCGACGGACATCCATCTCACCTCCTTTGTGTCAGGATCTCCGCCAGCAGCACGGCACGAGGCATGGCAATTGGGTGCACCGTCCCACCACCCGGTTCGGTCGTGGCTGTCCTCCCTCCTTTCTGGCGTCGCAGGCAGTGCGTCCCGTGCGGCGACGGGGCACCTGTGTACGTACTTTTCCTTTCAATCCTAGCATGTGCCCTACTACGTGTCAAAACGCGTGACCGGCGCAGCCCGGCCTTGTCATGTTCCCGGCTGGCCGTGGGAAGCCCGTTTGTGGTAAGCCGAAGCCTGCCCTGATTCCCTGCGACGGAGTTTATCCTGAGCGCAGCCGAAGGACTCAGGGGAAACTCCGTCGCAGGGAACCAGGAACGGGCGGGTCCGTTCCCCTTCCGACGGGCTCCGGGCAGACGGACCTGACTGACGACCCTTTCCCTGAAAACGAAAAAGCCCTGGGAGCCGACGCTTCCCACCTTGACATCTGCCCTATGAAGTAGGACGATACCCCTATAATATGGGAGAGAAAGGAGGTGGAGCGCACGGAAGGCGCTCGTGGGGCGCACGCACGGACGGAGCAGCAGGGTGCGGTACTCTGCGAGAAGGAGTGGGAGCCATGATGCGCTCCGGGGTTCTCCAAGATGCGGATTGGCTGGCCTTCGGGGGGATCATAGTGGGCAGCGCCGTGGGCGCGGCGTCCCTGATGGCGATACTCGGAGGGTACATCCTGGTGCTGACCCTCCTGACGATGATCGGCTTCGGGGTGGTGGGCTACGGCATCGCCCTTGGCATCCGGAGGGCGATGGCGGGGGCAGCGGTCTGGTCGGGGAAGCAGGCGAAGGCCGTGGCGCCGACGTCGGCAGACCGGGCGTTGCCGCGGGAGCGCGCGGCGCCGGTAGCGGGAGCGGACCAGGTACGCGTGTGCGGGTGCCCTGCAAGCACTCTGGCGGTGACCGTAGACGATCTCCTGCACGTGGATATCTTCCAGAACCTCGCCCCGGCACAGTTGGCCCTGGTCGCAGCCCTGGGACGCAGCGAAGACCGGGGCCACGGGGACGTGCTGGGAGACCAGGGCAGTCGGGGCGTGGCGCTGTACCTCATTCTGGCCGGGCAGGTCGAACTGCTGACCGTGACCCCTATGGGCGAGTTGACGGTACGGGTCGCCGGGGTGGGGGAGTCGCTGCCGCTGGCCGCGCTCATCGGGGATGGTACCCTGATTACCAAGGCGGTGGCCCTGAGCGAGGTACGGCTCGCCGTGATCCCCCGTGCGGCCCTGTTGGACCTGTGCGCCGCACACCCGGACATCGGGATGCACCTTTTCCGGGCGGTGGCGGAGATCCTGGCCGTACGCTACCAGAGCACTCTGCACCGCTTGGGCCAGAGCATGGACCAGGCTCTGCGCCAGCCGGAGCTGTGGGCCAACGTCTAGGGAACCGGGCGGGAGCGGGGGCTGCCGGTGCTGGAGGGCAGCGCCCAGGAAGGAGGAGCCGGGATGCACGTGCTGCGCAGTCCACGGGGATTCTTAACGAAAGAAGCGGCGCTCCGGGCCATTTTGTACCGCATGGAGCGCTCGCCCGCGTACCGGCCGCGCGGCTATGCGGTCGGCATGGCCGGCATCCTTCAGGCCCGGGAGCACCTGGAGGCCTGGCAGGAGTTGCTGGAGGACTACTACGGCGAAGGCAGCGCGTAGGTGCGGTCCCGCGCCGGGTCCCGGTGGTCCCCAGGCGTGGAGCGCTGCCGCGACAGCAAAGCCGTCCCTCCCGGAGGGACGGCTCGTTTTTTGTGGAAGATGGGGAGTACCGTCACGCCCAGGTCAAGAACCGTTGACATGCCGCGGTGCGCTGGGCGCGTCCTTACCCGTCAGCGGTGGTCATCACCGCTTCGGACGAGGGGGCAGCCGCATGGGGTCGGCGGCCCCGCTGCCCGCTCCGCGGTTCCCGCTCCCGCAGCCGCACCACGTCCATCATGCGGCAAAAGGCGCACACGGGCGTCGTCGTCGGCTGGCCGCACTGCTCGCACTCCCGCAGTTCGGTATTATCCACCTCGCGGAATACCGGGCGCCCCTTCTCCAGGAAGCCCAGCAGCAGGTTGTGCTTGGCGCCGGGGGAGTGCTTCTCCAGCAGGTTCAGCACCTCCTTATAGACCAGGGAGCGGGCGCCCTGGGCCATGGGGCACTCTTCCGGGACGTAGTCGATGCCCTGGATGATCGCGTAGCTCACGGTCTCCTGCTCGGTGAGGCGGAACAGGGGCTTGACCTTCTTCACCAGGCCGGGGTGGGTGGCCTCCAGGACCGGCGACTGGCGGGAGAGGTAGCCCATCTGCCAGTGGAGGAGGTTGCCCAGCAAGGTCGCCACCTCGTCATCGAGGTTGTGGCCGGTCGCCACCACGCGGTAGCCGCCCTCCAGGGCAACTTTGTTGAAGAGGTAGCGCTTGCTCAGGCCGCAGGCCGAGCAGGGCACCCGGCGCGCGTGCTGGGCCAGCCCCTTGACGCCGTGGCCGTAGTCCTGCTCCAGTTCCACCACGCGGAGCGCCGCATCGCGCGCCGCCGCGAAGGCTTCGCTCTTCGCGCGGGAGTGGTCGGAGTACTCGGCGATGCCCAGGTCAATGTACAGGCCGTCCGCCTGGTAGCCGTGGCGCAGCAGCACATCCCAGAGGGCCAGGCTGTCCTTGCCGCCGGAGATAGCCACCAGGATGCGGTCGTCCTGGGTGAACATGCGCTCCTCACGGACGGCCTTGAGCACCTGGTTATCGAAGTAGTCCAGGAAATGGGAGCGGCAGAAGGCGGAATGGTGCCGCCGCACCTCGACCCAGGCCGTCTGCTTGCACTTGATACAGAGCATGGCTGCTAGCCCCCGGAGATCGCATAGCGGATCTCGATCTCATCTCCCTCGCTGAGCGTCACGTCGCGAGTGAGCAGGGTATCGCCCTTGATGATAATGACGGTTTCGGGGTTGATGCGCAACTCGTCGAGCACCTGCTGCACGGTCTTCCGGCCGGTGAACTCGTAGGTCTGCGGCTTGGGGTAGCGGATATGGACTTTCACGGTGCGTATCCTGGTGCCATCCTGGCCCGAGCTTGCAACAGGGTGCGGCCCCGAACGGGCGACGCCGCCTTCCGCACACCGCGCGGGAGGTGCGTGCCGCAAGCTACGCGCCGACGGTGCCGAGTGAGCACCTTCATGAGGAAAAAGAAAAAGCCCCGGCGACGGCCTATTTTCCCAGAGAGTTGCCCCTCCAGTATCGTCGGCGCTGAGGCGTTTCACTTCCGTGTTCGGGATGGGAACGGGTGGGTCCGCCTCGCACTGGCCACCGAGGCCTTATCACACAGTATGCACCTGCAACGTCACACAAGCCCAGGCATCCGCGGTTCCCCGCGCATAACCTGCTGTGACTGTGCTGCGTTTTTCAAGGTGCAGGCGCTTTCTGCTAGTATTGTAGCATGGCCCACTGGGGAGGATCAACCCCTGGCGGGGGATTTCTGGAAATTTCTGCCGCCAACTTCGGCCCCTGCGGAGGAGGGAACGGAACAGTGCATAGGAGGCGATGCCGGTGGACGCGGTCTTGACGGAAACTCAGGAGATGACTCGGGCCATGGTCCGGGAGTTTGCGGAGCGGGAGATCATCCCCCAGACGCGGGAGAACGACCGGCTCCATCGCTTCCCGGCCGGTCTCCTCAAGCAGATGGCGCCCCTGGGGCTGCTGGGCGGGCCCATCCCCCAGGAGTACGGCGGGATGGGCACCGACTACCGGACCTGGGGCCTCGTGATGGAAGAGCTGGGGCGGGCGTGCCTGTCCACCGCGACCACCGTGCTGGTGCAGGTGTCCCTGGTGGGCCTCAATCTGCTGCACTGGGCCAGCGAGGAGCAGCGCCGCCGCTACCTCCCCCGCCTCACCTCCGGGGAGATCATCGGTGCCTTCGGCCTGACCGAGCCGAACGTGGGCAGCAACCCGGCCGGGATGGAGACCGTCGCGACCCGCCGGGGCGACGACTGGGTGCTGCGGGGCCAGAAGACCTGGATCAGCAACGGCGGCGTCGCCGACCTCGTCATCGTCTACGCCCAGACCGACCCCAGCCAGGGCCACCGCGGCATCGCCGCCTTCCTGGTGGAACGGGGCATGGATGGGTTCACCTCCCAGAACATCGAGGGCAAGCTCGGACTGCACGCGTCCAACACCGCCACCCTGTTCTTTGATGAGGTGCGCATCCCTGCGGAGCAGGTCATGGCCCCGCCGGGGCAAGGGATCCACTCGGCCCTGAGCACCCTGGAGACCTCCCGCATGACCGCCGCCAGCGCCTTCGTCGGGCTGGCCCAGGCGTGTCTGGAGGCGGCGGTGGAGTATGCGCAGACCCGCCAGCAGTTCGGGCGGGCCATCGGCAGCTTCCAGATGGTGCAGGACTTGATTGCCGAGATGGTGGTTGAGGTGGAAGCGGCCCGCTGCCTGGCCCGCCGGGCTGCCGCCCTGAAAGACCAGGGGAAGATGACCGCCCGTGATGGTGCCATGGCCAAATACTACGCCTCCGAGGTGGCGGTGCGCTGCTCCGAGCGGGCGATCCAGGTCCACGGCGGTCACGGCTACAGCGACGAGTTCCCGGTGGAACGCTACTTCCGCGATGCCCGCGTGGGGACGCTCTACGAGGGCACGTCCCAGATCCAGAAGCTCATCATCGGACGGGAGACCCTGGGCATCTCGGCCTTCGTGTAGTCCGGCAGCCCTTGCCCCACACCACCCCGGGGTCATCCCGCGACGCGCAAAACCCAGTGGCCTCGCCCTCAGAGAGCGAGGCCACTGCCTTTCCCAGAGAACATCTCCCAAAGCCGGGGCCCCATGGGCGCAGAAGGCTTCGCCGCGGTGCGCTACCTTGCGGCGCCCTGCGCCATCTGGGCCATCCGCTGCTCGACCACGTTGATGCTGGCTAACCCCTGATCGACGGTAACCAGCGGGTGGATCTCCCAACTGGCCAGACGGCCAATGGGGTTTTCGGCGATCGCGCGGTGGAGCTCTTCGGCTGAATTCACGTCCCAAATGCCGACCCCACCCCGCTCGCCGACGAACAGGTAGAAGGTCTTGAGCTTGGGGTCTTGCTTGAAGGCTTCCAGGCCCGCCTTGACCAGCGCCAGCTCCTGCGGCTGCGGCACCCCCGCGTTCTCATAGGCCCTGCCGATCACCAGGAACAGCACCTTCCTCCTCCTCTCCTCTCCATGCGTGATGTACGCCCACTTCAGCGTACAATGTACGTCTTCGCGCCTGCGCTGTCAAGCGCACCGGCGGCTGGCGCTGCTCCTCCACATCACCGCGCGATGACGCAAGCACCCGTGCGCCCCATCCCCACGCGCAATGCGGTGGAGCAGGGCAGGTTCAGCAGTGGTGCGGGGAGAGACGGAGGGTTAGCCCCGCGCCAGGGGGCCCTCGCCGGTGGGCGGGGCCGGGGGCTCCCGCCTCCCCACACGCAGCGCCGCGCCGTCAGGCCGCGCCGCGGCCCCGGCGCCGATACCCTGGAGCCGGTCCAGCAGCTCGCCGACCCGCATCCCGGTGAGGGTCTCGAACACCTCCGGCATCTGGGCGATCATCCTCGCCACTTCCCCGGTCAGCGCGCTCACGCCCGGGCTGCGCCCATCGCCCGTCGAAACAATGGTCACTTTGTCCACACCGGCCAGCGCCTGGGCGAAGGCCCGCGCCAGCTCCGGCATGCCGGTCAGCAGCTTATCCAGCACTGCCGCCTGGTTGTACTCCAGGTAGGCCTCGGCGCGGAGGTGCATGGCATCCGCCTCGGCCTGGCCCTTGGCCCGCACGATCTCCGCCTCGGCGGTCCCCCGCAGGCGGGTGACTTCCGCCTCCGCCGCGCCCTGTTGCCGCAGGGCTTCGGCCTGGCCCGCGGCTTCGCGCGCCAGCTTCTGGCGTTGCGCCTCGGCCAGGATCTCGATGCGACGCTGCTCCGCCTCGGCCTGCTTGGTGACCGTAGCCTCCAGCTCGCGCTCGCGCCGCTGGACTTCCAACTCCTGCACCCGGATCTGCTCCTGGAGCCGCACCTGCTCGATCCGGACTTGCTCGGCCATCACCCGCTGTTGCTGCTGATTGGCCGTGATATCGTACGCTTTTTCCGCCACGGCCCGCTGCTGGCGCACCGTCGCCTCGTACTCTGCCTGCTTCACCTCCAGGTCCCGCCGCGCCTCGGCCTGGCGGGTCTCCGAGGCCGTTTGCGCAATGACCCGTTCCTGGTCGGCCTGCGCCTGGGCGACCGCGGCCTCCCGTGCCGCCATGGCGCGCCGGATGGCGGTGTCGCGCTCCGCCTCGGCCTGGGCGATGTCCGCCTCACGCTTGATCCGGGCCACGTCCGGCCGGCCCATGTTGTTGATGTAGTCCTGGTCGTCCATCACCTTCTTGATGGTGAAGGAGACCACCTCCAGGCCCATCTTGCTCAGGTCGTCGGCCACGGTCTGGCGCACCCGGCCGGCGACCATCTCCGGCTCCTTGACGATCTGCTCGACCGTGAGCAGGCCGACGATGCCACGCAAGTGCCCTTCCATGACCAGGCGTATCTGCGCCTCGCGCTCTTGCTGGGGCTTGGTCAGGAACTGCTGGGCCGCTGTGCGGATACTGTCCGGGTCAGCCTTGACTTTGATCTGGGCGACGGCTTCGACCTTGACCGCCACGCCCTGGGAGGTGTACAGGTCTTGCTCCGGGGCCACATCGAAGGACATCAGCTCCAGCGAGAGGGTATCGGCGCTCTGGACCAGCGGCCAGACGATCTTGCCTGCCCCGGTGACGATATGCGTGCCCCCCCAGCCATAGACGATGAGCGCCTGGTTGGGACCGACACGCTGGAAGAGGGCCCCGATGAGCCACATGATCAGGAACACCGTAACCACGGCAACCACAGCAATAGCGACGATGGCCAGTAGTTCTATCATGGGATCCTTTCCCCTTCCCCACGGTCGCCCGGCGGCGGACTGCCCTGCTGCGGCGATTCCCGTGGAGTGCGTCCCACGAACTCCTCCCAGGGCTGCACGGTAGCGACCCCACGCTCGTACGCAATAATGACCACCTCCGTTTCCCGCGGTATGGCCCGACCGCTGAGGCTGCGTGCCGCCTCACTCCGCCGCGCGCCTGCCAGGGTGAAGAGGATCTCGCCGACGCCCTGCGCCGAGATGCTCACGGTCACCCGCGCCAGCGTCCCTTCCAGGCGATAGTCCCGCTGGTGCATGGCCCGCTCGCCCGCCAGCACTTGCCCCAGGAACAGCGCAACGATCGTCCCTCCGGTGCCGCCCGCAGCCACCGCCGCGCCGAGCGCCGCCAGGGCCGGCCAGGCCGCAAACTCCGTGAGCAGATAGCCCGCCGCGCCGAACCAGGTGAGGAAGGCGAGCGCAGAGGAGACGTTGAGCAGCGGCAGCCGGGCGTGGCCTCCGGCGGTAGCCTCGCCCGGCGGTGGGGCGTGCGCCAGCGCGTCAGGAGGGTCCAGACCGAGCGGGAGGTGCCCCCCGTCGCCGAGTGCTGCCGGGTGTGCGCCGGACCCGTCGTGTCCCAGGTGGCCGAGGCTCCCGTCGGAGAGATGGGCAACAAACCCCAAGGCCACTGACACCACAGTGAACAGCGCCCCGAAGAGAAAGCAGATCAGAAAGAAGGTTTCCATGAGGTGGGCTCCGCAGCTCTGTGGTGCTCAGTATACGCTGCGGTAGCGCAGGTGAGAAGGGAGCAATGTACCAAAGGGTACCCACAAAAGATACTCATGAGCGATGGTACAGCGACTGTGGGGGGGGAGCAGAGCTACCAGCCAGTGAAACAGGAGTTGGGCTGGGCGGACTTCATGGTCCACTCGGCAAGCCATCGAGCTTGCCCAGCCCGGCCAGGGTCGGCCCCAGCAGCGGCGCATCGTGCCGGTGGGCGCCCGCACTGACGAGGTGCAGCGGGAAGGCCGGTCCCGTTAGGGTGGTGGAGTGGGAGATTCCTTAAGATCAAGCACTATACATAATGTTAGCGTATGGTGAGGTGGCGGAGGGAGAGGGATTCGAACCCCCGAGGCTTGCGCCTTGCGGTTTTCAAGACCGCTGCCATCAACCACTCGGCCATCCCTCCGTGATCTGCGCCCTGTTTCCACTATATCACGGAGGTACTGCCATCCTCAACAACTCTTCCTGGGCATCGGGCAGGGCAAGCGCATCCTGGCCGGTCAGCACCTTGAGCAAATAGCGCTCGTCCCACCCGCCTTCAGCCGCTTGGCTTTGCCCCCACCGTGGCCGTGCGTTCCTGACGCAGCAGGTGCAGCGCCAGCCGGCGCAATACGGTTAGGTGCTGTGGGACGTGTCCTTCCCGGATGCAGCTTGCATCTTCTCGGAAGGTAAGGTGATGTGGCGCACCGCCACCCGCCCCTGCCCCGGCTCCACCGTCTGGCGCTGGTCGTGGGCCACCCCCGGAAACCCGTCCGCCTGGGCCAGGGCCCAGGCTTCTGGCACTTCCTGGTACGGCCTCCCGTGGGTTGCCTTGAACGCCAACACGTTATCAGGCGCAAGGAACGCCATACGCCAATAACCCTAGCGCTCGGCGCGCCGCCGCTGGGCGCGGCTTTTCTGGGAAGGCCGCCGGAGCAACCAGAGAAACCAGGGTATGGCTGCGATCATCACGGTAACGCCGATCAGTTGCGCCATGCCCAGACCTGCCGCAACGACCATGTCTTTGCGGAAGAAGCCCACCCAGAGCCGACCGAGCGAGTACAGGAACATGGCGGCGACATAGGTGAGGCCCTCCTTCGGTCCCCGGCGCAGGAACCACAAGAGGAGGGCGGCCGCGGCAAGGTCGTACAGCATCTCGTAGGCGACCGCGGGATGCACTGGTACGCCCACTTCCCCATCGGTGTTGGGGTGCGTATAGACCACGCTCCAGGGGAGTCCTGGGGCCTCGCGGCCATGGTGTTCTCCGTTGATGATGTCCCCGATGCGCCCGATCCCCTGGCCGATCAGAAAGACGATGCCACCCCGGTCGGCAAGGAAGGCCACCGGCCGTCCGGTTGCGGCGGCGTAGAGCGCCCCCACCAGGCTCCCGCCGATGACACCGCCGTAGATCGAGATCCCACCTTCGTTGATGGCGAGGACCCGCAGCGGTTGGTCCGCAAAGAGCCACCAGTTCTCCAGCACGAAGAGCAAGCGTGCGCCGACAATGCCGCCCAGGACCACCGGCACGGCGACGGCATAGATATCATCGGCGGTCAGCGCGCTCCCGCGGATGAGCCGCACCGCCACCCACATCCCAACGACCAGGCCCACCGCAGTGAGCAGCCCATGCCAGGCAATCGCCAGGGGGCCGAGTCTGAACAGTATCGGGTCCAGGTAGATTTCAATCATGGCGCCTGTGCTTTCGGCTCCAACGGCGTTCTTCCGGTGACCACCGGAGTCTCCACGGTGTCCGCTCCGCCGCTGCGTCTTATGCGGCAGACCGCTGCGCCACGGCTCCGGCCCCCGGTTCCTCTATTCTATCCCTATACCGTGCCCGGTGGCTACCGCTGCCCGCCCGGCCAGATGAGAAAGGGCATGTTGACCACCACGCCGGGCCGCTGGATCGTTACCGCACCCTGCGCCTCGGCCTCCTGCACCTCGGACGCCGACATCAGCACACGGGCCGCTTGCGCGTTCTTCCAGGTGACGAGGTTCAGCGCCCGGAGCGGGCTGTACCCAGGGTCGCCCGGCGGCCGGTCGAACACGTCCGGCTGGAACCCCATCGGCCCATCGCCCCTGGCTCCGTTGGTGAAGACGTAGACATTGGCCAGCATCGCCTCCGGCGCCTGCGCCAGCGACGGGACGACCAGCACCGGCGAGCCCATCATGTCCGTCAGCATCCGGGCCACCTGGGGGTCCGACGCCTCGGTGTGGAGGAAGCGGATTTCCTGCCCCGCGGCAAAGCCCTCGACCGGCGGCACGGTCGGCCCATCGGCGGCCATGCCGCTCATCCCATCCATAGGCTGCACCTGCGCCGGCGCCAGCGTGAGGTAGACCAGCACGAAGCCGGCCATCAGGACTGCTACCACCGCCGTGACTACCAGATTGCGTTGCATCGTCCGGCCGTCCTCTCTTCCTCGCCCCTACACCACCCGGAAGCCCTGCTCGATAATGGCCTCGCGGATGCCCTCCGGCTCCACCACGCCCTGGCGGTAGGTGACCGTGACCACCTGCCGGGCCGGATTGCCCGTCACCTCCTCCACGCCGTCCAGCTTGCGGGCGGCCTCGCGGATGGACTCCAGGCAGTGCTCGCAGTGCATGTTCCTGATAGTGAGGGTAAGCTGGGCTTTCCGGTTGCGGCGCGCCCTGGGCAGCAGCCGCCCGGCGAAGGAGTTGGTGAGCACCGTGCTCACGCTGGCGACCATCGCGACCATGGCCCAGACCGGGTGCACCAGCCCGGTGACGGCCAGGGGCACGCCGATGCCGTTGAAGGCAAAGGCCAGCGTCAGGTTCTGGACCGTCTTGGCGTAGGAGCTTTTGCCAATGTGGTAGGCGTCCACCACGGCGTCCAGCCGTTCCCCGAGGAGCACCACGTCCGCCGACTCGATGGCGATGTCCGTCCCCGCGCCGATGGCGATGCCCACATCGGCCTGGGTCAGGGCCGGGGCATCGTTGATGCCGTCGCCCACCATCGCCACCCGATAGCCCTGGCGCTGGAGATCCCGCACTGCCGCCGCCTTGTCCTGGGGCAGCACCTCGGCACGGTACTCGGCGATCCCGAGCCGCTGGGCCACGGCGCGAGCGGTACGGGCGTTATCCCCGGTGAGCATGACCGGCTCCAGCCCCAGTTCCCGCAGGTGGGCGATGGCCTCCGGCGCGTCGGCCTTGAGCTGGTCGGCGATGGCGATGAGGGCGGCGGGCTGCCCATCAAGGGCCAGGGCCACCACCGTGTTGCCCGCCTCCTGCATAGCCTCTATCTGCCCGCGCGCCGGGCCGAGGTCGGTCCCCTGCTCCTCCAGGAAGCGCGGGTTGCCCACCAGCACGCGGCGTCCTACAACGGTCGCGGCGACGCCCTTACCAGGCGTGGCCTGGAAGTCCCCGGCCGGCGGGATGGTGAGGTGCTGGGCCTCGGCCGCGGCCACCACCGCCCGCGCCAGGGGGTGCTCCGAGGCGCGCTCGGCGGCGGCGGCGGCCAGACGCAGGGCTTCCCGCCGGTCCTGCCCGTCCAGGGCCGCCACCGCGACCACGGCAGGCTCGCCGCGGGTGAGGGTGCCCGTCTTGTCCAGCACCACCTTCCGCACGTCCTTCAGCATCTGGAAGGCCTCGGCGGAGCGCATCAAGATGCCCCGCTCGGCGGCCATGCCCCCGCCCCGGATCATCGCCAGGGGCGTCGCCATGCCCAGGGCGCAGGGGTAGCCCAGGACCAACACCGCCAGGGCCGCGAAGGTGGCTCGGGTCCCGTCGGGCTGGCCCGTCACCAGCCAGGCGCCCCCGATCCAGATGAGGAGCGCCAGGCCGGCGAAGGTGAGCACGCCCGGCACGTACACCTGGAGGATGCGGTCGGCCAGCGCCAGGAAGCCCGGCTTGAGCGCCCGCGCCTGCTCGATCTGCCGGGCCACCTGCTGGAGAAAGCTCTCCTCCCCCACCTTGGTGACCCGGACCAGCAGGGTGCCGGTCTGGTTGACCGACCCGCCGATGACCGGGTCGCCGGGCGTCTTCTCCTCCGGGATGGACTCGCCCGTGACCAGGCTCTCGTTGACGCCGGAAGCGCCCTCGACCACCTCGCCGTCCACGGGGATGGACTCACCGGGGCGGACCCGCACCAGGTCGCCGGCCTGGACCTGCTCGATGAGCACCTCTTCCTCACGGCCATTGCGGACCACGCGGGCGGTGGGCGGCGCTAGGGCCAGGAGCTTGCGCACCGCCTGGGAGGAGCGGGTGCGGACCAGCAGGGAGACGTAGCCGGAGAGCAGGTGGTAGGTGGTGATGAAGACGGCCACCCCGAAGAAGTCGGCCAGCGGGAAGGTCGGGACGAGGTAAGCCAGGAAGCCGCCGACCAGCCCGGCGCAGGCGCCGAACTCCAGGAGGACGTGCTGGTTCAGGATGCCCCGGCGCAGGCTGGCCCAGGCCATGGTCAGGATGTGCCAGCCCGGCCCGAAGACCGTTGCCAGCGCCAGGGTCGGCATGAGCCAGAGCAGCAGGGTATGGACGGGACCGCGCATGGGCATACCCATCCAGGTGCTCATGACGCCCAGGAGCGCCACGACCGTGAAGCCCGCAGCGAAGAGCAGGTTGTTCCGCTCCCGCCGGAGCTCGGCTTCTTCTTCCTCGAAGGTGCGCAC
>JACQUQ010000054.1 GCA_016210175.1 Chloroflexota bacterium
CTGGCCTACCTGGGCGATGTCCCGCGCAAAGGGGAGATCTTCCTCGTGGCCCATATCCTCTACATTGCGTTCGTGGTGGCCTTTGCCCGTGCGGACTCGGTCGTGCTCGCGATGGCCGGCCTGATCCTCGCCGGGGTGTTCTGGTCGCTGATGCAGGTGATGGCCAACACCCTGTTTCAGCTGGCCGCCAGCAACGAGATGCGCGGCCGGGTGATGGCCCTGTACAGCATGAGCTCCGGGCTCCAGCCGATGGGCTCGCTGCCCATGGGGTTTGCCATCGAGCGGTGGGGTGCGCCGGATACCGTGACAGTGTTCATGGTGGTGGCGCTGCTGGCGCTGCTTGCGGTGGCCGCCGTGTTCCCGGAGTTGCGCCGTCCTGAGACTCCCCCGGACGTGCCAACATACCCCGCCGCGGCTGAGCGCGCGCCGGGCCGGGGACCGTAATCCCGCTATTTCTTCCGAGCAGTCTATGAGCCAAACGGCTCACCACGAGGCATGAAAATTTATTATTGATGTGTCATTCTGAGTGATAGCGCAGAATCCGTATTCCCTACCTGATGCTTCGGGTGCGGATCCTTCGTCGCTGCGCTCCTTTCAATGACATCGCCGATGTCATGCCCGGGGACTGGCGGCCTCCCGCCGCCTGACCAAGCTCAGGATGACATGTTCGGAGGAACTTACGGCAACGGGTAGCTGGTGTACCGGAGTTCCCGGTCCCAGTCCAGCACCACACAGGGCAGCGGCATACGGTGGTACATTCCCCCCTCGAACAGGAAGCCGGGCACGATGTAGCGCAGGGTGCTGCTCAGGAGGTGCATGACCCCGGCCGACCCGCCCTGGGCGTTGGGACTGGGGTCATAGGGCTGCCCGTCGGTGGCGAAGAGGAGCGCCAGGCGGGAGGCCGCGTGCAGCAGGTCGGCCACCGCCTCCACGCGGGTCGGCCCAAAACGGCGACCGAGCTCCGCAGCGGGGTCGTAGAGGGCCGCCGGGACTTCCCAGCCCCGGCAGGCCGGGGCCGCCCGGCACAGCGCATCGAGACGGTCGTGCAGGGCGCGGGCCGTGTCCTCGTCCACCTCCAGCCGCAGCCGGAGCAACTGTACCACCTCGTGCGGCGGCATGCCCAGGGGCGCGACCACGCCGCCCTCCTCGTGGTGGTAGCCATACGGGCCCGCATAGACCTGGAAGGCGTAGCGCTTGACCGCTGCTGCGAAGTCCGTCAGCAGGGGATGGACGACCTGGCGCAGCAGCGCAACATAATCATCCACAGCGCCCACGTGACTTGGGTCGGCGGGGTTCATGAAAATGCGATAGGAGAGCCAGCGCGTCGGCACGGGGATCCTTTCTGGGCGAGATGGGAACCAGG
The DNA here is from genome assembly GCA_016210175.1 of Chloroflexota bacterium. Classification (GTDB taxonomy): domain Bacteria; phylum Chloroflexota; class Dehalococcoidia; order SHYD01; family JACQUQ01; genus JACQUQ01. The sequence continues at coordinate 1,364 of JACQUQ010000054.1, forward strand.
CGGTGATCAGCCATTATTGTAGCGCCTTTCTCGCCACAGGAGAAACCGCCCTGGGAGGATTGCCCTGGCCGTCAGCGGCCTGGGGGAGTGTTACACAGCGCGCGGCGGGGAAGCCGGGCGCGAGAGAGGAAAGGAGCAGCGTGACGCAGCACGAGGGGAACGGTGTCCCTGACTTCTACGTGGATGAGATGCAGCTCAGTATGACGCCCTACACCGTGTCGTTGAGCTTTTCCCTGAGCGCAGCCCTGCCCGGTCCAGGCTCGGTCACGCCTGCCACGCCCAAGGTGGTGCTCCGCACCAGCCTTCAGCACGCCAAGATCGTTGCCATGATGCTGCGCCAGCACCTCAAGGAGTACGAGCGGGAGACCGGAGCGGAGATCCGGCTGCCGATGGAAGTCTACCGGGACATCGGCCTGGGTCCGGAGGATTGGTAGCCGGGGGAGGGCGGTGCCGAGGTCTTTTGACCACGGGCGTTGCCTGAGCTTGTCGAAGGCAATGCCCGTTCCGTGAGCTGTCGAAAGGAACGGGCGTTGCAGACACGCCCTGGCGGGCGGCGCCGCACCCTTTCCCAGCGAACGGCCCGGTGCGCCGCCCTTCCTCACCCCGCTCCCCGCCGTGGCGCACCGGGCTCACTGGAATTAACGAAAACGACCAAGAAACGATATACGTGGTAATGAAGGAGTACACCCCGGTGCGCCCCTGCGGGCAGGTGCTCCGGGTGGGGTGCGTCGCGCAAGCGGGAGCAACTGGCAGCAAACGGGACAGCGTCGGGCTGCTGGGGCGAGGGTGGGGAGGGCGATAGCCGATGCGAAGGGATATGAGGGAACAGCGCACCGGCGACGGACGTGATGCGGTAACGCTGTATCGCCGGACCTACACGACCATCCTGCGGAGTTCGGGGGACATCCCAGTGCGGGCGCTGACGGCGGCCCATTGCGAGATGCGCTCCAGCCTCCACCCCCACGCGGCCGACCCAAGCACCATCGACACCGGCGCGCTCCTGTACGCGATGCACCGGCTGCCGGACTGCATCGACACCGTGAGCCGCATCCTGCTCGCCCAGCTCCCCGCGCAGTTTGCCGCCGCCCTGGGGCACTCCCTGGACGGCTGGGCGAAGGTGCAGGCTCCGGCGCGGCGCCGCCTCTGGAACTACGACGGCGCCCACACCCTGGCGGTCCACCTGACCAGCCCCTCCGACCTGGACGACGTGATTCCGACCCTGGTCGCCTATCAGATCGAATGGAACAAGCTCCATCAGCGCATCGCCCTGGCCCCGGACCTGCGTGAGCGTCTCATCACCGCCGGCCTCCTGACCCGCGACGGCGCATCCGGTCCTCTCGCATCCCACCACCTGGACCTCGGCCACCTGGCGGAAGCCCTGCGCAGCCACCTGCGGATCCCGTCGGACGAGTGGGCACGCCTGGTTGTGGCCTGGGGGTCGCGTTTCTGGTCCCGGCTGGCGGCCGTCGCCAGTCGGGAAAGGAACATGACGGTCCGACTGATTGGCGGCACCCACGTGGCCTATGCCAAGGTGGTGGACCACTGGTGGCGACCGGTGCTGCGCCAGCTGGAGCGGCGGCGTCTGTTAGGACGGCCCCTGTACTTCGTCTCCTCGAACCCCCACGGCCTGGTCAACCTGTGCTCGGGCTACGTCCGGCGCCGGGCCGACCGGCTCTGGGAGTTCCTCGCGCGCGCTCCGGAGGACGCGGAAGGGGAGATCGCTACCTTGCGCCACGCGACGTCCTGGGCCAACCGGGACAACGTGCTCTACTACGCGAACCGCCTGTGGTCCAAGCTGCACCCGTGGGATAGCGAGGAGCGGGCCCGGCGCACGGCGGAAGAAGAGGCCAGGGGCATCTGGCACATCCCCGCCGGGGACGGCGCCGATGTCGCGGCGCAGATCATCGAGCTGCGGCGCCTGCGCCCCGACGACCTCGACCCGCGCTTACAGGAGGTTGCGCCCGCGCTGCTCGCTTCTCCGGCGGTGATCCTGAATATCGACTATCCCCTGGGACTGGCCGCCTACCGCATCCTCCGCACCGTGGCGGAGTCGGTGGACACGCTGCGCGGCATCTACATCGTCGGCAAGGCGGCCACCCTCAACGGCGCGGTCGGGGATGTGCTTATCAGCAACGTGGTCTACGACGAGCACTCTCAGAACCGTTATTCGTTCCCGAACGCCTTGAGCTATCAGGACGTCGCGCCCTTCATGGCCCGTGGCTCCGTGCTCGACCACCAGCAGGCGGTGACGGTGCGCAGCCCCTTCCTCCAGAACCCGGAGTACCTGGACCTGTTCTACCGGGAGCACTACACGGTGGTGGAGATGGAGGCCGGGCCCTATCTCTCAGCGATCTATGAGGCTACCCAGCCCACCCGCCACCCCATCGGCGACACCATCCACTTCCGGACCCTGCCCTTCGACCTGGGCCTGATCCATTACGCCTCCGACACCCCGTACACCCGCGCCTGGACCCTGGGAGGCCGCAGCCTCTCCTTCGCGGGGATCGATGCCACGTACGCCTCGCTGGTAGCGGTGCTGCGGCGTATTGCCCAGGTGGAAACGGCCACGGCGCGGACCGGGCGTCGCCGCCCGCACCGCCCTGCTGCGGTGAAGGTGGCCTGACAGAGGGAGGCGGTTCCCCACGGGCATTACTGCTGCGGCTGGCTCGCTTTGGGCGCGGTGTTCTGCTTGAGCGCCAGGCTCACCCCCAGCAGGATGAGCAACCCGCCGGCAAGCTCGCCGGACGTCGGGATCTCGCCCAGCAGGGCCGCGGCCAGGGCCGAGGCCCCCACCGGCTCCGCCATGACCGCCGTGCTGACCAGGACGGCCGGAAGATAGCCCAGGGACCAGTTCAGGAGGGAATGGCCGATGACCTGCGGACCGAGGCCCAGCAGCGCCAGCAGCCCCCAGGTACCCGCCGGAAATCCGGCCAGCGGGCTGCCCGTCGCCAGCGCCGCCAGGGTCAGGAGCGCGGCCGCCCCCGGATACACCAGGGCGACGTAGGTGAGGGCGGGGAGCCGCGCCCGCAGGCGCCGTCCACTAATGTAGTACCCGGCGACGGCCAGCGCGCCGAGCAGCGCCAGCAGTTCGCCCAGGGGGAGGCCCGCGGCCCGCCGGCCGCCCTCGAAGCCCAGCACGCTCATCCCACCCAGGGCGACCAGGATGCCCACGACCGTGCGCAGGCTGACCGGGTCGCGGGTCAGCAGCGGCGTCAGGACTGCGACCAGGAGCGGGTTCGCGGTCACGATGACCGTGGAACTGGCGACGGAGGTGTACATCAGGGAGGCGATCCAACATCCGAAGTGCAGGGCCAGCAGCACCGAGGCCCCGAATGCCTCCGCCAGCGTCCGCCGGTCCAGGAGCGGCGCCTGCTGCCGCCAGGACCACAGCGCGGCGGGCACGACGACCAGGGAGGCCACGAGCAGGCGGTAGGCGCTGACACTCAGCGGCGGCGCCGACGCCAGCCGGATCAGCACCGCCGCGCTGGAGACCGCCAGCACTCCGACGGCCAGCCCCAGCAGGGGACGCAGCGTAACGATACGGACATCTGGCACAGCAGTAGTCAAGCTCCGGTAGGATACCGCCAGATTGGCAGGTCACGGACGGCGCGCCCGACTGCCCGGGAACGGCGTCGCACCGATTCTATGCCGTCCCCGGCCTGCTGTCCAGCCGCAGGGCAATCGCATTATGAAAAGGGCTGGCGGAGAGGAAGAAGACGGAGCATACTGGGCGGGTCAGGAGGAAGGGAGAGGGAGGAGGCCCGCCATGCCCGACCAGCCGTCGTGCCGTATCCGGGACTGCTTTGCCCAG
>JACQUQ010000055.1 GCA_016210175.1 Chloroflexota bacterium
GCATGGCCATGCGCCCCTACCACCGTCCGATTCCCTATGACCTGCCCTGATCGTGCACTAGCAACGGAGGGAAGTCACGAGCGCGAGGCCCCCGCGTCGGTGCGGAGAGCGCGGGATACGCCGACCGTACCTCCCCGAAAGGCACGCTATCGTGAAACACTGGTCCTTCCGGCGGGTGTTGGCAGTGCTAGTGGCGGGGAACCTGCTCCTGGGGGGCGTGCTGTTCACCGTGGGCACGCCGGCGCAGCGCACCGACGAGACCACGCCGCCGCCCGCTTTACCTGCTGCGGTCCAGGAGCTCCAGGAGAAGATTGCGGCGGGCCGCCACGGAGAGCCCTATGCGCTGGCGCTCTCTGATGAGGAACTGACGTCGGTAGTAGAGTATGTTCTCGCACGATCTCCCAACATACCCTTGACTCGTGTTACCATAACGCTCACCGACGGCAAGGTTATCGCCGACGGCGTGACCAGGGGGCTGGCCGTGGCGCTACCGGTCCGGGTGACCGGTACGGTGGGCGCCAGGGACGGACGGCCCTGGGCGCAGGTGCAGGATGTGCGTCTCGGGGAGGCACCCCTCCCGGCCTTCATCCGGACGCAGGTCCTCCAGGAACTCAACGCGAGCTTTGATCTGGCGCGCTACCCCCTGCCGGTGACAGTAGAAGCGCTGGAACTGCGACCGGGGGAGATCCGCCTCCAGGGGACCATCAAGTAGCGAGGTACGAGCCATGCGCTGCCCCCAGTGCCAGGCCAAGAACCGGCGCGAGTCCCTGGACTGCGGCGCCTGTGGCGGTCGTCTGTTCGCCTGGCTGGGCGACCCCTTCGGGAACCTGGAGCTCCCGGCGGCCCTCGTGCGGCGCCCAGGCGCCCCGGCCGGGTCCGCTGCCGGTTTTCCCTGGGGGAAGTCCCTCATTGCCGGGACGCTGCTCCTGCTGCTGTTCCAGGTTGCGCCGGGCCGGACGCTGGTGGCCGCGGTGGCCATCGCCGCCCTGTTGTGGCGCTGGCCCCGGATGGGGGGATGCGCCTTCACCCTCGTGCTGGTCTGGATGCTGATCACCGTGCTGGGGTACTCCGTGTTTTTGTAGCTGACGTAGGGTGCTTCCGATGGCACCGGAAGCACCCACGGTCCAGGACTTCCTGGGTGCGCGGGGAAGGAGGGAAGGCACCATGCGCTGCCCCCGCTGTGACTACCACAGCCCGTTCGAGCACGTGCGCTGTCCCCAGTGCCAGACCATGTACGAGGCCACCTTGCTGGAGGAGCTGACCCACCTGGGGTACCTCCACGGTCGGTTGGAGGAGTGGCGCGCCAGGGGCGTGCTGCCCGCTGCGGCGGCGGACGAAGCGCTCCGGCTCACCGCAGAGGAGACGGCGGCCCTGGAACTGGCGCTGGGGCTGCGGGGCGCGGCGTCGCCCGCACCAGCACCGGTCGAGGTCCTTGCCCTCTCGGTGGAGGGAACGCTGTGGTCCGTGGCGCCGTCGCCCGCGGTGACGCCGGTCCCGCAGGCCGCGGCATCTGACGTCCCGGCGCCCCCCATTCTGGAGTCGCCCCCGCCTCCGGATGGGAGCCTTGCGCCCGCCCCGGAGACCGACCGGGGCGCGCCTGGCACACCGGAGCGGGAGCCGCTGGCCGGGCCTGCCTTCTCCTGGCGGCAGGTGGGAACCTACCTTCTTTCCGAGCGGACTCTCAACGCCCTGCTGGGGCTCGGCGCGTTCTTCATTCTGGCCTCCGGCGTCGTCATCTCCACCCTCAATCCGACCAGCCTGAGCCCGATGCCCCACCTGGGGGTGGTGGCCATCACCACGCTGGTTTTCTACGCCTTCGGCTACATCCTGCGGCAGCGCCTGGAGTTACGGCGGACGGGCGCGACGCTGCTGGCCATTGGCGCCGCTTTCATCCCGCTGGACATCTGGACGCTTGGAAACGAACTGCTGCTGTGGACACCCGGCACCATCTGGCTGGCCGCCTCGCTGCTCTGTCTGCCCGCGTACCTCGCCTCCCACGCGCTCCTGCGGGACCGCACCTTTGCCGTGCTCACCGCCCTGGCCGGTGGTAGCGAGGTGCTGGCCGTTGGCAACTGGCTGCACGTCCCCCTGGAATGGGGATTCCTGGCCCTGGTGCTGCTGGGTATCGGCTACGTGCTGCTCACCCGGCCCTTGCGCCAGGGCTGGGACGTCCTGGCCTGGGCCTTGTTCTGGACGGCCCAGATTGCCACCCCCATGGTGATGGCGCTGCTCATGGTGGCACAGTATTTCCCCACCGTGTGGGAAGCCGCCCTGGGGCAGCCGCTCGGCGGCTGGTTCGAGTACGCCATCGGCGGCGCCTGGTGGCTGGGCACCGCCTTCTATGCCCTCTCTGGCCGCGTGTTCCAGCGGCGGCGGTATGTCTTCGCTGCTGCCTGGACTCTGCCCTTCGCCTTCCTGTTCACCCTGACCAAAGCGCCGTGGGATGCGGCCTGGTACAACCTCTGCCTGGCCGTACTGGCGCTGGGCTACCTGGCCTGCGGACGGTGGCCGTGGCAGCAGCCGGCCGCTCCCGCCCCGGTGCGCCTGGCGCAGCTCCTCGGCCACCCTGCCTCCCAGGTCGGCCTGGCCCTGACCGTCGTCGCCGCCCTCTGGCCCGCCCAGACCCCGGAGAGCCGCATCCCCACCCTGTACCTGGTCACCGGCTGGTACGCGCTGGGGGCCTTCCTCTTCCGGCTGCTGGCCCTGCGCTACGCGGCGGCCTACCTGCTGCCCGTGGCGGTTGCCTTCTCCCTGGAGCAGCTTGGCCTGTTGGGGCTGGCGTGGTTCGCCCCGTCCTGGCACAACCTGGCCTTCGCCCTGCTGGCGGGAGGCTACCTCCTCTTCCTCCGCGTCGGCCTGCGCCCGTTGGGGGACGCGGGTGCGCCGTACACCTACCGGGGCCTGGCGCGGGAGCCGGTCTCCCAGGTGGCCCTGCTGCTCACCCTGGTAGCCGCCTTCTGGCCCGTCCCAACGCTGGTGAGCGCCGTTGCCACGCTGAGCGCCCTGTCCCTGGTCTATGGGGCCGCTGCCGTCCTCTTGAGGCAGCGCGCCTGGGCATACGTGGCGGTCGCGCTCGTGCCCGTGGCCTATGGCCTGCTCTTGCGCCACCTGGGAGTGGAGCGCGAGGTACGGCCGCTGGCCTGGACTGTCCTCGCCGCGGCGCTGCTGGCCGCGGCCGAGGGCGCTGTCCGATGGACCGGAGAGGCCCGTCGTCCCCTGGGAGTGACGATCATCGGCCTGGGAGCGTGGCAGGCGCGCTTTGCATCGCCGCTCTTCTCCGCCGGCTACGGGGTGAGCCTGCTGGCGCTGGGGCTTTCCCTGGCCTACTACGGCAGCGCCCCGGCGGTGGCGGGGGTGCGCAGCCTCAGCGTCCCGGTGATCGCTGCCTTCCTGGCGCTCGTAGCCCTGTACAGCCTGTCCGCCGCCGCCCGGCAGACCAGCCTCTTCCTCTACCCGGCGACCTGGCTCTTCCTCATCCCCTTCACGGCCACGGCAGGCATCATCTTCAGCCGCCTGGAGCGCCCCCTGCCCGAACACGAACTGGCGCGCCTGCTGGCCGTCCTGGGCGTCGGGTATCTGGCGCTGGCCTCCGTGCTGGACCGGGCGAAGGCCCACTACGCCCTGCCCCTCTCCCTGGTGGGCTATGTCCTCTCGGTGGCAACCATGTTCCTCTCTGTGCTGGACCGCCCCACCAACGTCCAGGTCGTCGGGCTGAGCCTGCTGGTCAACGCGACGTCGGCGTGGCTGGTCCACCGCGACCGCCATGCTTCCTTCCTATGGGTCGTCGCCCGGCTGTTCGGCGACCCCGCGGCCATTCCGTTCCGCACAGCGCGCGCGGGCTTCCTGTACCTGTCCTGCTGGCTGTTCCCGGCCTGGCTGCTCCTGGCGCTGAGCCTGTGGCGGCCGGCGCCCGACGTCGCCCATTACGGGATCGCCCTGACCGTGCTCGCTCCCCTCTATGTCGCGGCAGGGCGGTGGTTCCGCGGCGTCGCGACCGAGTACCGCGTGCCGTGGTACCTGGGCGGGTATGCACTCTCCGCCATCGGACCACTGGTGGCGACGCCCGACCCCACCGTGCGGACCGTCGCCCTCGCCCTCTCCGTCACGCTCTACGCCGCCTCGACCGTGGTCTTCCGGCAGAGCGCCTGGCTCTACCTGGTGGCGCTGCTCACGCCGGTCGTGCTCTGGCAGGTGGCGGAGCGCTTCGCCGTCCCCGTGCGCTTCTACGGTCTCGGGCTGGTGGGCCTGTCCCTGGCCTATGGCGTCGGCGCCGTGGCGCTCCACCATGGCAGCCTGCGGCGCCTCCTCCACCCCATCCGCGGGACGGTCGGCGCCTACGCCCTGCCCTTCTTCGTCGTCGGATACGGGATGAGCGCCCTGGGACTGGCGATAGTCGCCACCCAGGAGCGCGGCATGGTGGCCCTGGGGTTCACCCTGGGGGCGCTGTCCTATGCCGCCGCGGCGCTCACCTTGCGGCAGAGCGTGTTCAGCTACCCCCTGGCCTTCACCGCGGCGGTCGCCTATGTGGCAGGGATGCTGCTGACGCCCCTGGCCCCGCACCAGTACGGCTTGGGGCTTTTGCCCGGCATCGCCGCCTATCTCGCCCTGGCCGATCTGCTCCGGCGCCGCCTGGATCAGGCCTCCTTCCCCGCCATCCCCCGCCTGACTGCCGTGCCCCGCCTCGACGCCTGGGCGACGCCGTTCTCTGCGGTCCTGTACGCCGGGACCATCGCGGTGCCCATCCTCTCCTGGGGCGACCAGGGAACCTGGGCCCTGGCCTGGTGGAGCCTTGCCGCGGTGTATGGCGCGTCCGCAGCCCTGGTCCGGCAGCCCGGCTGGCTCTACCCCGCGCTGGTCGCCGGGCTGGTGGCCTACCACGCGACGACCTCTGCCCTCGTGCCGACTCTGACCTTCGCCGAGGCGATGGGTGCCCTGGCCTACCCGACCTGGGTGCTCTTCTGGCTGGCCTATGCGGTGGTCCGGTGGTGGTCCGCTTCCCCCAGTGTGGCCCCGTGGTCGCTCCTGGGGCCCGGCCGCGCGTTGGCCCACCGCTGGGCGGCCCCACTGCTCGTCTGCGGGACCGGGGCGCTGGGCGTCGCGACCCTCGGTAGCGTCCTCGATGCGGAGGCGGGCCTGCGGACCGCAGTCACCTTTTTCATACTGCTGGCGGTCTTCGCCTTCCTCTGGCAGGGTCAGATCGAGGCGTGGGGAAGCGTGGTCTTCGCGGGCATCGCGTTCCAGGAAGTGCTCCGCCTGGCCGGGGTGCCCTGGCTCGACCAGCCGCCGCGCTGGGCGGCCGCGGCGCTGGCTCTCACCCTGCTGGCCCTCGTCGTGCAACGGTCGTGGCTGGAGGCCCTCCAGGTATGGCGCGGGCCGCTCTCCGGCGGGTCCATCGGCGTGGGCGCGGCGGCAGTGGCGGCGGCTGCGGGCAACCAGCTGGCGCTGCTCAGCCATGCTGCCCTCCAGCCCCTGGCCGTCACTACCGCGGTCACCGGCCTCACCCTCGTGGCCCACGGCTTCAACCGGCGCGACCGCTTCCTGGCGTACCTGGGCGTGGCGCTGCTGGAGTTGGGCTACATGATCCAGCTGGTCCTCTTCGAGGTAGGGCAACCCCAGGCCTTCGTGCTCCCGGCCGGGATCTACCTGCTGGCCGTCGCCTATCTGGAGTGGCGCCGCGGCACCGGCAGCAAGCGGGTGCTGGAACTGGCCGGGCTGACCTTGCTGCTGGGGACCTCGGTGGTGCAGGCCCTGGGCTTTCTGGGCGCCGGCTTCGACCGCTACGCTTACGATGGTTTCCTGCTCTTCGAGAGCCTGGCGCTCTTTGGCCTGGGTGCGGCGCTCCGCTGGAAGCGGACCTTCTTTGGAGGGAGCCTGGCCCTGGTGGTTGACGTGCTCATCCTGCTGTCGGACCCGGTGCGGGCTATGAACCGCTGGTACCTGATGGCCATCGTCGGGTTCACCATGATCGGGCTGGTGATCTTCCTGGAGCAACGGCGACAGCAGATCCCCGTCTGGTTGGATGCGTGGCGGCAGCGGCTGGAGGTCTGGGATTAGGAGGGCAAAAGCATGGCAGCTGTACAAACTACCGCGCTGGTCGGCCTGGCTCTGGCGGCGTTGCCGGTGGGGATGGCGCTCCTGGCAGGGCTGCCCCTGTTCGCCTTTGCCCTGCTGTACGTCCTCTTCGAAGGGGCAGGGGTACGCCTCTTGCTCCCCGGCATCCTCATCTACGTGCTCTTCATCTGCGTACCGGTGGGGCTGTACCACGCCTTCCGGAAGGTCGCCGGCGCGCCGTCGGGCGTCTTCCGCCTGCCGGGGGCCATCTGGTTCGGTGTGGGCACGGTCGTCGCCCTCACGCTGGGACAGGCGGCGCTCCTCACCGAGAGCGGATGGATATTCTGGCTGTTCTTCCTCATGGCGGCGGCGCTCCCGCCCCTCACGGCCCTGGCGCTGGCCGCGCACCGCCTGGGTACGGTTACGACCTGGCGCCGGGTCATGGCCGGCGTCCTCTCCGGGTCGCTCCTGTCCACCCAACTAACGCTCCTCCTGGGCGTACTGGTCTCCATCCTGGCCTATCTGCTGGTGCTGCCGCTCCGGGAGGTCGTGGCGCACCTGCTCGCCTCGAAGAGCCTGGAAGACCTCTTCTACTCGCCGGCGCTGGTCCTCCTGATGGTCCAGGTCGCGGTGGTCGCCCCCATCGTGGAGGAATTGACCAAGCCCCTGGCCGCCTTCCTGCTGGCGAAACGGCTCCGTGGCCCCGCCGAGGCGTTCCTGGTGGGCATGGCGGGCGGCGTCGGCTTCGCCATCCTGGAGAACATGCTCTACGAGGCCGCCGGGGCGCGAGTGTGGGCCCATATCGCCGCGCTGCGGGGCATGGGTGGGGTGCTCCACCCGCTGAACGCGGGCCTGGTGGCCCTGGGCTGGTACGGCGTGCGCCACGGCGTTCCCGGCGCCTGGGGCCGCCTGCTGGGCCTCTACGGTCTGGCCGTGGGCATCCATGCCCTGTGGAACGGGGGCCTGGTGGTGCTCTATTCCGGCATCGGCGTCTATTTCTTCGGGGAAGGAACGTGGCAGTTGAGCATCTACGGCGTGGGGCAGCCGGGCGTGGTGATGGTCTTCATGGTCCTGGAGGCCCTGGCGCTGTGGCGGCTCCTGTTCTTGGTCACGGCCCGGCTGCGTGGGCCGGAGCAGCCGGAACTGGCGCCGCTGCTGGCGTTGCACCTGGAGCAGCCGCGGCGTCTGGCCGTGTGGGCGACAGGGGTCCTGGTGCTCCTGGTGCCCCTGGGCGCGCTGTACGGCCCGCTCCTGGCGCGCTATGGAGAACACCTGCGGCCCTTCCGCTAGAGCGTGTTTGCAAATAGCGTTGCCTGAGTCTGTCGAAGGCAATGCCTGTTCCTTTCGGCACGCTCAAGGAACGGGTATGCAAACACCCGCTAGGGGCTCAGGGGGAGTCGGGACCACGCCCGGACCGGGGACCCACCCCGACCCGGTAGGTCAGGCAGGGGCCTGGTCCTTCCGTACGCTTCCGACCCTGCGATACCGCGCCGACATTAGGCGGCTTCCCGCCGCCGCTCCTCCGGCGCGACCGCGGCCGCCGCCGGGACCTTCGTGCTCAGGTACCAGCCCAGGGGCAGGCCGAAGAAGAAGGCGTGGACGATGAACTGGGCTACCGGGTTGGTCGTCGCAGCAAACCAGGTCCAGCCGACGGTCAGCCCGATAACGTAGAAGTTGACCAGCCACACCAGTGTCCCATAGACGACCCCAGCGATGATGGTGTTCGTCGCCGACTGGCGGAGCAGCGGCCAGGTGGCGACCGCCGCGGCGAAGATCACCCCGAAAATGCTACTCAAGATCAGGTGCCAGACGATCCCCGTCGCCAGGACCGGCAGGGTCAGCGTTCCGATGACCTGCGGCCCCAGGAGTATGGCCGCAATCATGGAGGCCGGCGCAAGGGCGGGATCGCCCAGGACAATCGCCTGGATCATCTCGCCGATCATCATGACCACGCCCGCGATCAGGCCGCCCACGATGCCCAGGGTTATGGTCTTCCCCCACGACCAGGTCCGGGCCGCCTCCTGCGGCATACCACGCTCGATACGCATGGCTTCCCCTCCCCTTCTGGGCTCCAGGCGCGTGCTGGAGCAGAGTTGCAACGGTACGGCCCTCTGTGCTCCGCTCGTTCAGGCGTGCTGGCGCCCGGCGGAGCCCGGCCAGCGGCGGTCCTCATCGCCATCCTCAGCGGCCGGATGCCTCGCGGGAAGTGCAGGACGCCCCAGCCCGTCCGAAATCCTTCGACGAACTGGGGCGCACTCCCAACACTCGATCTCGATATTGGTGTAACGATCCGCTAAGGAGCCAGGGTAAGGGGGCCGGGGCGTGCCGGCGGGCCGCTCCCCTGGTCCCCGCGCAGCCGGCCGCTACTCGGCGGAGCGCGCCGCACGCTCCCGGCGGAGCGCGGCGAAATCCTCCCGTCGCCAACGATAGGGCATCTCGACAATCGTTCCTGGCTCCGTGGCCGTCAGGAGCAGGTGCAGCGCATCCTCTACCAGCACCCGCTGCTGGTCAACATCGTGGGGTTGGCCGAAGGGCCGCCCGTAGGGGTAGCGCAGCAGCAGACAGCGGGGCGGTCTGATGCGCTCCGGCTGCTGCCGGTTCAGGTTCACTACCACCGTGGCGATGCCGTGCTCTTCCAGCACCCGGGCCACCAGTCCGCCGGACTGGTTGCACACCGGTCAGGTGGTGCCGATGAGCGCGGCGTCCACCCCCGCCGCGCGCAGGCGGCGGGCAACCTCCGGGGCCGTCTCGTTCACCAGGCGGTCCAGCAGCGGGCCGGGGATATAGCCCATGAAACCATAGCCTTCCGCGGCCAGCCTGCCGATGATCCCTTCCGCCTCCAGCTCCCGCATGCGCTCAATGGGATAGACGCAGTTCACGTCCTCCTTGACGCCAGAGGTGTCATAGTGCGTGTGGGCCACCCGGTAGCGGTCCCGCGGCATGTCCGTGGGCAGCGGCCGGTAGGAGACATCGCCATCCACGTTGAAAGGCTCCTGGCCGTCGAGGTAGACGCCCCCCGTGGTGATCAGGGCAACGGTCGCCGCAGCCAGGGGCCTGGTGAAGGGCGTCCAGGGCGAGGTCTCGAAGCGCAGGGCATCGGGCCGGGTGCGGCCAGTCAAACGGTCTTCCCATTCCTGGATGAACTGCTCCACCCGTGCCCAGTTGCCGTCATCCTTCGCCTCCATCGCGGCCACAAACAGACCGTTGAAGAACTGGAGCGCCTGCTCGTCGCTCAGGCCGCGCACGCCCCCGATCTTGGAGAAAGGCGTGGTCCCCGGGTTGCGGGCCAGGTCGCGGACGTCGAGCGCCATCTTCTTCCCTCCTGCACGTGCCGCACGCTACCGGCGTGGTACCTTGCGATGGTACCGGCCATTGTACTGTATTTCGTGCCCTCGCGCTCGTCAGGGTACCATCGCTGGGCGGTACCGGTCAGTAAGCTTGCTTACCAATGCGCGTCGGCAGCGTGCAGCGGCCCGCAGGATTACGCCGCTTTGTACGTCAGGACGCGGCCCCAGAGGCTCTTTGTCCCCCAGATCCCCGCACGCAGGCTTTCGAGCTGGACGATCTGGCTGTGGTCCACGAAGAGGTTCACGTCGGGGCCGTAGTTCTTGATGTACCAGGCGAACACCTCGGGGTCGGCGGCCTCGAACATCACCCGCTCCAGCCCGAGGTCGCCGATAATGCGGGCGACCACGTCGGTCCGCCAGGTGCGCACGCTCTCCGTGATCCCCTCGGATTCGATCATGATCAGGTCGGCGCCCGCGTCGAGGCAGCGCCTGGCCAGATGGATCGCCCAGCCCACATCCCTGGCGCCCTCGGCTTCGAGTTCGGCGACCGCGGTGGCGCCCCCGGCCCCGAACTGGATCCCTACCTCCGGCTTGGCCTTGAGCCCCGCCTTGAGGACCCGCTTCACCAGGCGCACGAAGTCGTCCGCCGGCAGGGTGATGAACCCGCTCGATACTTCCACAATGTCAAAGCCGAGGTCCTTGCACTCGGCGAGGTAGCGGTCCACGACCTCCGGCCCCTGGGTCAGGACATACTCAATGAACCCGCCCGTCGAGACCTTCACTTCGTGCCGGTGACACAGGTCGATGATCTCGCAGAGCGCCCGGCGCCGCAGGAGGCGGAACGACCCCCCGGCGAACTTGAGGATGTCCACGTAGTCCCCCATGGTGTCCAGGACATCCTGGAGGTAGCGCGTCCCCATCGGCGTGTAGTAGGGACCGCGGATCTCCGTCACGCCGCGGGAACGGGGCTTGCTCTCCCGCTGGTTCATCCTGAGGAACGCAAACGCCCGCTCGCGCTCGCGCTCGTGCCCATGCTCTGCCATCGTGCTTCCTCCTCCTCTTGATCTCTGGCACGCTACGCCGTGAGCCGCTTCACCTGGGGCGCCTGTACCTGCCCGAGCAGGAGCGTCAGATCGGCGAGGCGGAGCTCGTGCAGGTGCTCTACTGCCTCGGCGATCTGGTGGCGGTGGTCGGCGCCGGCAGCGTACTCGCTCAGGCGGGTGAACTTCTCGACCACCGCCTCCCAGCGCATCGGGCGGGTATGGAAGCCCTCGTAGTCGCGCTTTTCCTTGGTCAGCACGCGGCCGTCCCGCAGGTGTACCCGCAGCCGGGCGCAGTGCTCGTCGGGGAAGCGCCGGCTGAACTCCGCATCGGGCCGCACCGCCACGCGCCGCAGTAGGGATTGCACATCGGCGCGCCCGATCCGGTCCGGCGCATACTGCTCCGGCATAACCTGCCCGTCCAGCAGCGCGACGGCCAGCAGGTACGGCAGCGAGTGATCGGCCTCCTCCTTGGTGTGGATGTCCTGCTTGCCGCCTTCTTCGCCGCCGCCGATGATATGGTAGGCCACGTCGAAGACCTCGACCTCGATGCGGTCCACCTGGTCACCGGTGAGGTTGTGCTCGGCCCGTAGCTCCAGCAACCCCTCAAGCGCGGATTGCGAGTGGATCTCGGCGTTGTACTTCTTCAGGATGGTCTTCCGCACCCGCTCCAGATCCTCCCGCGTCCAGTCGAGCGTGAACCGGCCGGCGATGGCCTCCATGAAGCCCTTGTTGCCCTCGAAGACCTCGCGCGGTCCGGTGATGCCGCGCATGGCGAGGAAGGCGGCGTGGGTCGCGCCGAAAGCCGTGTTGGGGTAGGCGAGGCCCTTCCAGTGCGAGAGCGCGCCGGTGCGGGTGACCCGGAGCGCGTTGAAGGCGGTGCCGGCGATGGCGATGGCGTTGGTGGTGCGCCCGGCATCCAGCCCCAGCGCCTTCGCCACCCCCGCGGCAGCGGCGTAGGCGCCCTGGGTGGTGTGGTCGAAGCCCTTCGCCCGCACCGGAGCCACGTCGGAGAGCCGACAGTGGACCTGGTACGCCACCGCTAGCGCCGTGAGGAGGTCCCGTCCGCTCCCCTCGGCGTACTCGGCCGCAGCGAGCACGGCGCTCAGGTTATCGCTGGGGTGGCAGGTCTCTCCTTTGGCAAGGTAGGAGTCGTTGAAGTCGAGGTAGCGGACCAGGGCGCCGTTGTACAGGACGGCCCGATCGGGGGCAGTGCGACTGCCCCCGATGAGGGTGCAGAGCGGGCGCCCGCCGAAGTCATCCACCTGCGCCCGCACCGCACGCACCGGCTCGCCGTCCAGCGCCCCGATGGCGCAGCCCAGCGCATCGAGCACCCGCACCTTCAGCGCCCGGCGCGCCTTCTCCGAAAGATCCTCCCACGACGCCCTGACCACGAACTCGGCCAATTGCTCAACAAGGGTCATCAACTGCCTCCTTACGGCCCAGGATGACGCCCGCGCGTTGGGCTGATACTCAGGGGATTACAAATATAACGTGATGCGTCAGAAGCAACCCGGCGATGGCGCCGCGGAGATGCCGGCGTGGTACGGAGCCGACAGGCCCCAGCGTGGGTGCGTCTGCGGGCTGCCCGGCTGCGGCTCAGGGAGCGGGCAAGGGCGCGTGGGCAGCGGAATGGAATAAGGAAGGGGAGCGCGTAGAAAGGGGGACGCGTGCGGGGCGGGCAGCGCAGGGGGAGAGGCCTTCAGGAGCGGGCAGGGGAGAGCCAGCCCTTGGCAACGGATCGAGAGAAGCGTGCCGGCTCCTGGGAGAGCAGCCCGCCGGGAATGATACGGGAGCGGTCGCCCCGCCGTCGGGCGCGGTCTCCAGCGGGGTCTCCGTCCTGGCCCGGTAGCGGCGCGTGCTGACACGGACGCCTCGCGGGCGCGTGCGCCCTACTCCACCGGCTGGCGTCCGGCAAACCCGGTCTCCAGGTCGTGCCACCAGGTACACTCCGGCTCGCCCATGCGCCAGCACAGGTAGACTTCACGTCCCTGTCGGAGCGCGCGGAAGTCCACCAGACCCATCTCCGGGTCCTTGAGCTCACCACCCAGGTCCGCGACCTCCTGCACCAGCTGCTGGAACCGGGCGATGACCCGCTCCACCTCTTCCTGCATGGTCCGGGCCTGGCTCTCCTGGGTCAGGCGGAAGCCGTTGCCATTGGCCCGCGGCGCGACCACGTCTTCCAGGGCGCGCTCAAGCTGGACGAGCTGGCGGTGGACCTCGAAGATCTCGAATACCAGCTCTTCCAGACGGGGAATCAGGCGATTGATCTCATCCACCGTAAAATACTGCCGCTGCATCCCTCTCCCCTGCACTGGAGCATCGTTCAGCATGCTACCACACCGGGCGCAGCCGCAGCAACGACGCCAGCCACCGTAAGGACCTGGTTGCGGCGCGGCGGGGACCGCCACCGTCGTGCCCCTGACCTGGAGGAACGGTCGCGCTCGTGCCTGTGCGCACGAATGGCTGCGTGCGGGCTCGCCGCTCCCTCCAGTCCCGTCCCGTGCCGTGATGGAGCGGGCCAGGGGGAACAGCCTGCCACGGGGTGGTTGCACCTGCGCTACGCCATCCGCCGCCAATCTTTCCAGCGATCCCACCGACCTGAGCACGGCGCGCCCTGCGTCAGCTACCCGCAGCAGGGCTGCGTGACAAAAGTCACATACCGGAGAGCGAGAAGGGGGGATGCTAAGAGCAGGCGCGGACCGCGGTGCATCGGGGGGACACCCTGCCACACCGGGCTGCGCACGCTCCCTGCTTCCTGGTACTGCCGTGCGCATTGCCAAGACGGTGCGCACCCCAATGGGTCGTGTGGACGGGGGCGCACCGCGGCCCCGCGGGACGCCGGTCGGCGCGCTCGTACCAAACTGATAGCAATGGTCATATTCAGGTGGAATTCAGGAAAACCTTCACAATATCCAGGGTGCCTGCACTCCCCCATCGCTATGATGGGCACATACCGGGGACAGGGGGACGGCAGGTCTGCCCGTGCCGGCGCAACAGGAATGGCAGACACGTCCCCGGAGGGGGGCATCCCACCCCAAGGGGGAGCGCATCGGGGAATGAGCCGGTGAGCGACGGTCATCGCTCGGAGTTCGGAAAGGAGTAGTCCGTGAGAGTCTGGCTGCCTGTCATCGTACTGGGCATCCTCGTGGTCGGCACCGTTGCCTATATCGTCGGGGCCCGCGCCGGGGCCGTCCCCCTCGCGGCGCAGCCGGGGACGCCGCTTGGTGAGTACATCTCAGGGATCAAGCGGACGCCCGGGACCTGGAAAGACCCTTCCATCAACGTCGGCGCCAACGAGGCGAACCTGGGAACGCCGGATGTCACCATCGATGTGGACGTCATGCGGCCGGTGTTCGTCCCTTCACAAATCAAGGTCAAGCAGGGACAAGTGGTCAAGTTGCGGCTGCACGGCAAGGATAACGGCCTGGCCGACACGCCGGAGATCCAGCAGAGCGTGGGACTCAAGGAGTTCAGCGGCCACGGGTTTCAGATCCTTGGTCCTTATGACGTCTGGATCACCGGCATCCGCAAGGGTGACACCAAAGAGATCACCTTCAAGGCGGACGTCGCCGGGGAGTTTCCCTTTGAGTGCGTGGTCTTTTGCTCTACGGCACACTACGCCATGCAGGGCAAACTGATCGTCGAGCCGCAATAACGCAGAGCCAAGGAAGGAGGGTAATGATGACCGCCATACTGAACCCCAGAGTGCTCTCGGCCCTGTTGCTGGGGATCCTGGTGGGCACCCTGGGGATCGGGCTGACCCTGGGACCCGCGTTGCAGGCAGGGGTAGCCGCCTCCGCGAATTACCAGCGGCCTTTCCCCATGCCACACCAGTACTGGGCCCGGTCCGATGAGTTCTACGTCTTCGCCAGCGGTGGGCAGCAGGGTGGGATGTACGTCTACGGCGTCCCGTCCATGAAATACCTCTCGGAGATCCCCATCTTCGCGGAGGACCAGGCCTGGGGCTGGACCACGGAGGACGAGCACGTCCGCAAGATGCTGACCAACCCCTGGACCGGGGAGGTGGCGACCCGCGGCGATACCCACCACCCCTCGGCCAGCAAGACCGATGCGAAGTACGACGGGCGCTGGGTCTTCGTCAACGACAAGCAGTTCGCCCGGGTGGCCCGTATTGACCTGGACATCTTCCGCACCGGCCAGATCCTCTGGGCCCCCAACACCACCGGCGGCGGCCACGGCTTCAACGTCAGTCCGGACACCAAGCTGGCCGTCCTGAACCTGGAGCACGAGCAGTACCCCGACGAGAACATCCGCCGGCACCTGGGGCTGGCACTGGACCCGGTCAAGGGACCCTACGCGGCCGGCATCAACGGCATCCGGATCGCCGATGACGGCACCATGAGCAATGGCTGGCAGATCTGGGGCCCCTGGCAGTTCGACATGGCCCGCATCGGCTGGGGCAAGAGCAACGGCTGGATCGTCACCACCTCCTACAACACCGAGCGGGCCACCGACGCGGTGGGGATGTTCAAGCAGGACCACGACTACCTGTTCTTCTGGAACATCGCCAGCATCGAGAAGGCGCTGGCCGAGAAGAAGTACGTGACCAGCAAGCAGGCCCCCGATGTGCCGGTCATCTCCTGGAAGGATGTGGAGGTCTACGTCACGCCCATCCCGCTGAACCCGCACGGGCTGGACATCTCGCCCACGGGCAAGTACGTCCTGACCAGCGGCAAGGCGACCACCCTCATCGTGGCGGTGGACTTCGAGAAGGTCTTGCAGGGCATCAAGGAGCAGAAGTTCACCGGTGAAGACTTCGGCGTGAAGGTGCTGGACCCCGACTTCGTGCGGGCCTCGACCATGGACCTGGGCATGGGCGCCACCCACATCGAGTTCGATGATCAGGGCTACTTCTACGTCGGCTTCTTCGTGGACTCCGACATCAAGAAGGTGCCTCTGGGCGAGCCCTACACCACGAAGCATGGCAAGACCCCCTGGCAGGTGACGGATGTCCTGCCCGCCCACTTCAGCGTGGGGCACCTGGCGGTGCCGGGCGGCGACACGGCCCAGCCCTACGGCAAGTACGTCATCTCCATGAACAAGCTGGCCAAGGACAGCTTCCTGCCTCACGGGCCACTGGTGGCGGAGAACCACGAGCTGTACGACATCCAGGGAGAGCGCGCCCTGCTGGTGGACCAGATGGCCCTGGGCCCGGAAACCCATTACTCCCAGATCCTCCCGGTGTCGCTGGTAGCCCCCAAGGTGCAGCGGGCCTACACCCAGGCTAAGGCGGAGCCGGGAGCCAAGCCGGCGGTCGAGTACGACTACGCCAAGAAGGAAGTGCGGGTGACCATGACGGTGGTCCGCTCCTTCTTCACCCCCGGCGCCATCACCGTGCCCCAGGGCTGGAAGGTGAAATACCACCTCATCAGCCAGGAGACGGCCCTGGACATGACCCACGGCTTCGCCATCGACGGGTATAACGTCTCCGTCTCCATGGACCCCGGCGAGGTGCGGGACGTGGAAGTGGTGGCAGACAAGCCCGGTGTCTACTGGTTCTACTGCAACTGGTTCTGCTCGGAGCTGCACATGGAGATGCGCGGTCGGATGATCGTCGTCCCCGAGAGTGAGTGGCCCCCGGCGCAGGAGACGCGCCTGGCCCCGTAACCGGGGCGTCCGCAGCCCGGCCCGCCACCCCCGTCCCTGCATAGGGGAGCGGGGGTGGGGGCGAGGGGCAACGGCCGGCCCCACCCCTGCCGGAGCCGGGCAACGAGAAAGGAGGGATAAGCGATGAAGCGCGAGCGGCTGTTGGCGCTGGCGGCGGCGGTGCTGTTCCTGGCCTCGCTGGCCTTCCCCTACTGGACCGCGCGCATGCAGGCCCCCACGTACCCCGAAGGTGACCTGCTGCTCCACATGTATGCCTACAAGTACGCTGGGGACATCGAGGAGTGGGACCGCGTGGGCCGGCTGGTGGGCGTGCGGGTCCCGCCTCCCATCCCGGATGTGTTCTTCCAGCTCTTCCCGGCCGCGGTGGTTGCCACCAGTATCCTGGCGCTGGCCGCGGCGGCGCGGGAGCGGCTGCTGGCGGCGGCGGCAGTGGCCCCCTGGGCGCTCATGCTGGTGGTGGGCGCCTGGGGCCAGTATAGCCTCTACCTCTACGGCCACAGCCTGGACCCCGACCGGCCCTTGCGGTTCCTGGAACCTTTTACGCCCCCTATCGTCGGGATCGTGACCCTGGGGAAGATTTCCATGTACCACTACCCCGACATTAGCTCGCTGCTGTTCACTATCGGCGGGGTGCTCCTGGTGCTGAGCGCCTGGCAGACCGGCCGGCTCCCCTTCGTCTCACGGCGGAGGCTGGTGGCCGTGGCGCAGAGGTGATGCGATGCAGACCTTTTGGGGGAGCCAGGGGTTACGACAAGCCGTCATCTCCGACCGGGGGTGGAACACGCTCCTCTCGGCGGCGTCCGGCCTCGCGCTGGCGGCGGCGGTCATCCATACCGGGGCCATGCCGGAGCACTTCGCCGAGTGGTGGGGCTATGGGTCCTACTTTCTCGTCATCGCGGTGGCCCAGGCCCTCTTCAGCGCAGCGCTGCTGCGCTGGCCCCGGCCGCAGCTCTTCGTGCTCGGTATCGCCGGGACGCTCGGCGTTATCGGCATCTACCTGGTGACCCGGACCATCGGGGTCCCGTTCTTCGGGCCGCACGCCGGCCACGTGGAAGGCGTCGGCGTGATGGACGTGCTGGCGAAGGTGCTGGAGTCCGGACTTATCCTTATGCTGATGGGGCTGGTCTGGGGATATCAGGCGCGCGGGGTGCGCTCCGGGGCGCGAGCGCACGCCAGCGCGGCGCCGCACGGGGACGCACGGCGCCATCCCCTGGCGCTGCTGGCGGCGGGGACGGTCGCGCTCGCGGCGCTGCTGGTGGGGGGCTACCAGGCCAGCGCGGCGCTGGGCCTCGGCGAAGAGACGGGCGTCATCACCTCCTCTGACGCCGAGGACTGCATCCGGCAGAACTGCTCGGTCCACTTCACGGCCACGATGCTCACGCAGCAGGCCGCCGAGCGCATGGGCCTGTGGCAGGACGTGGCGCCCAGGATGAAGACCGCCCAGGCTTTCGTCATCGGGGCCAACACCCACGCCGGCAGCATCGAGTCCCTCGCACTCGATGGCAAGCTGTTCCTGCGGGTGAGCGAGACGACCTACCCCGCGGTGGGACAGCCCTTGCAGGTGAGCACGCACCACAATTCGTACCTGGTCTTCTTCCCCCGGTACGACATGTACGGGCACGCCCTCTTCGGGCCGCAGGGGGACCAGGCGGCGACGCACCAGCACGGGCCGGAAGTCTCCCACGGGGAGGCCCAGGGCCGGGATGGTGTCGGACCCGCCCAGTTCGACATCATCATCAAGGAGGTGGGAGACGGCCTGCCCCAGCATACCCTCCCCTTCCGTGCGACGGCGCCGATCAGCGGGCTGACCTGGGCGACGATGCTAGGATTGCTGGGCGGGTTCCTGGCCTCCATGTGGCCCTGCCTGTTCCAGCTCACGGCCTACTTCATCCCCAGCCTGGCGGGCATGTCCATGCAGCAGGCCCACGACCCCGCCGCAGTGGCGGCGCTGCGCGGGCGGGTGATCCGCACCGCCCTGTACTTCGGGCTCGGCATCGTCATCGTCTACACGGCGGCCGGCGCCCTGGCAGGGTACGCGGCGCAATCGCTCCAGGGGACGCCCATCTTCGAGACGCTGCGGCGGCCGCTGGCCATCGGCGCGGGGCTGTTCGTCATCGCCATGGCCCTGCGGGTGGCGGCGCGGGCCAGGGTGCCCCTGGTGTGCAAGATGCCGGTGCTCTCGGTCCGCACCGATCGGCCCATGACCCCGCTGACCACGATGTTCACCGGGGTGGCCTTCGCCACGGGGTGCATGAGCTGCTTCGGGGCGGTGATGGCCCTGGGCATGTTGACCTACAGCGCGTCCACCGGCTCGCCGGCGGCCGGCGCCCTCATCCTCTTCGTGTTCTCCCTGGGGATCAGCATTCCCCTGGTGGCGGCAGCGGCGGCCATGGCGCGGGTGCTGCCCCTGCTGGGACGCCTGGAGCGCTGGTCGCCGGCGCTGGGGGTGGCTAGCAGCCTGGTGATGGTGGGCTTCGGCCTGCTGCTCCTCACCGACAACTACCACGTGGTGAGCAACCTGGTCGCCCGGGTCTTCGGCGTGGGGTACCTGCTGTAAGCCGCAGGCGCGGCGGCGGTGGCGGTGGCAACTCCCGGACGAGGGAGGAGAGACATGTTGCGGTTGATGGAGCAACGGAGCATCAGGAGCGCGCTCGTGGCGGTTCTGGCCCTTGCCCTGGCCGGCACGCTGGCGAGCTTTGCCTGGGGCGAGGTCCGGCAGCACCCTGGGGGGGAGCGTCGCCCGAACACGCACCATCACGAGGAGTCTCCCGCCGTCCGCTACCCGGAGGTTTCCGGCTTTGCCGTGGTCGAGCGCCGGGTGGTCGAGCCGGCCACCCCGGCCCCAGCCTTTCGGCTCGTGGACCGCTCGGGCGCTCCGGTCGCCTTGGAGGACCTGCGGGGGAAAGTGGTGGTCATCAGCTTCCTCTACACCAACTGTCCGGAAGCGTGTCCGCTCCTGACCGGCCACTACCTCCAGCTTCAGGACACCTTCGCCGCGGCCCTGGCGCAGGGCGACCTGGCGCTGGTCTTCATTACGACCGATCCCGAGCGAGATACGACGGAACGGCTCCAGGCCTATACGCTGGGGCGTGGGGGGAAGTGGTACTTCCTCACCGGCGACCCGGCCACGTTGCGCACGGTCTGGGACGGGTACGGCATCTACCGGGAAGTGCAGCAGCGGCTGCAAGAGATCGTGGTCTACCACAGCTATAAGACTTATGTCCTCGATAGGGAGGGGCGTATCCGGGTGAAGTACACGGGCGTCTGGTCGCCGGAGGACGTCACCGCGGACCTCCGCGGCCTGCTGGACGCCCGCTAAGCACCCCGGCGCAGGCACCAGCCGTGCCTGGGCGGGTCGCAGCCGGCCCTGAGCTATGCACGAGTTCCGGCCCATCCTCGGGCAAGCTGTATCTACCCAGGCACGTGCTCGTCATCACCGGCACATCGCCCGGCCGTGGCGAGCACCGCTGCGTTCGGAGCTTCCTCGTTCCCATCACCTTTACAGGGGAAGCCCGCGGTGGTATCGTGCAACAGCGAGCTTGCGCCGGCATGCCGCCGGGCCGTGCGCTTGCCGGGGGGGAGACGCTGGGGAGGAGCAGACAAGGCAGCCGGTCCGGTGCAAGGAGGTGAGTGCCATGCCTGAGACGCTGGCGCTCGTTGGCTATGGCGCCATGGGGAGCCGCATGGGGCGGCGCTTGCTGGCCGCGGGGTATCCTCTGCGGGTGTACGACGTCGCCTCCGCGGCGCGCGCTCAGGCCCGGCAGGACGGTGCCGACACGGCCGAGCGCCTTACCGAAGTGGTCCGCGGGTGCTCCCTGGTCATCACCATGCTGCCCGATGGGGCCACGGTCGAGGCGGTGGCCCTGGGACCGGACGGCATCGCGCACGCCGCCGGGCCGGGGACGCTGCTCCTGGAGATGAGCAGTTCCTATCCGCCCACCACCCGCAAGGTCCACGCGGCGCTGGGCGAGCGGGGCATCCTGATGATGGATGCGCCCGTCTCCGGCGGAACGGTGGGCGCGGAGGCGGGCACCCTCACCATCATGGTGGGAGGTGAGGAGGCCCACCTGGACCGGGCCCGTCCGGTGCTTGCCGTGCTGGGGAAGACCATCGTCCACGTGGGGGGCATCGGCGCCGGGCACACCATCAAAGCGTTGAACAACCTCCTGTCGGCGACCACCCTGGCCGCCACCGCCGAGGCCATGACCCTGGCGGTGCGCAGCGGCATTGCGCCGGAGCGCGCCCTGGACGTCTTCAGCACCAGCACCGGCCGCAGCTATTCCGCCGAGTACAAATTTCCGCGCTTCGTGCTGCCCGGCACCTTCAATGCGGGCTTCGCCCTGGGCCTGCTGAAGAAAGACGTGGAGATCGCGGTCCGCCTGGGCCGGGAGGCCGACCATCCCCTGCTCCTGGGGAACCTGGTGCGGGAACTGGTCGGCCTGGCGGTGGGCCAGCTTGGCCCCAACGTGGACCACACGGAGCTGGTCAGGCTCATCGAAGGATGGGCTAAGGTGGAGGTCCGTGCCAGCGGCCGCGCCGCCACGGAGGAGGAAGCCCGCGCCCCGCAGCCGGAATAGGGGAACGGGATCGCTCCTCCTGTCATGCTCTTGTCGTCCCCGCGTGCCTTAGATCGACGGCCGCTTTTCCCTCCACGGAGTCGCCTTCTCGTAGCTGTGGGCCACACGCAGGATGGTCGGTTCATCGAACGGACGCCCCACGATCTGGAGTCCGATAGGTAACTCGCGGCTCGTGAAGCCACAGCACACGGAGATCGCCGGGAGTCCCGTGGTATTGAAGGGTCCGGTAAAAGTCGGGCGACGTCCGCTGACCGTGTCTTCCGTAAACGGAGGCTGTTCCAGCAACCCGGCAGGCTGTGCCGATGTAGGCGTGGCAAGAACATCGACGCCTTCCAGGACCTGCTGGAACTCTCGGCGTAGGATCTCTCGCCATCGTAGGGCTTGAATGTAATCAGCTGCGGTGTAAAAGGCACCCATGGTCATCCTGTCGCGGAACCGCGGTCCGTAGTCTTGACGCCGCGCTTCGTTGTTCGCCTCATGATAGGAGTAGACTTCCGAAGCCCAGATGATCTGTCTTACCGTTGCAGCCTGTTCTATGCTGGGAATCTCTACAACCTTCGTCTTCGCTCCCCGCTCCTCTAGGACCTTGATAGCCGTCTCTACGGCTTCTAAGGTCTCGCCATCGACGCCGTCCGCTCTGAAGAAGTAATGGCGGGGGATCCCCACCACCAACCCCCGGATATCTTCTTTGAGGGCCTGGGAGTAATTCGGTACCGGCGCCTTGCTCGATGTCGGGTCCTTCGGATCGTACCCGGCGATGGCCTGGAGCATCAGCGCTGCGTCTTCCACGGTCCAGGTCATTGGCCCGCAGTGGTCCAAGGACCAACTGAGGGGAATCACCCCAAACCGGCTGACCCTGCCGTAAGTCGGTTTGAGTCCAACGATGCCACAAAGTGAGGCCGGACCACGGATGGAACCGCCGGTATCGCTCCCGAGGGATCCCATGCACAGGCCCGCTGCCACTGCCACCCCTGAACCACTGCTGGAGCCACCTGGAGCATAGTCTGGATTCCAGGGGTTCCGTGCTACCGGAAACGGTCCTTGGAGGTCAAGCCCACCGGCAAACTCCCACATGGAGAGTTTCCCAAGGAGTACGGTACCGGCCTCACGCAGCCGGGCCACCGCGGTTGCATCTTCGTCCGGGATCCATTCCGCCAACAGCCGAGAGTGGGCCGTCGTAAGGATACCTTGCGTGGCGTAGAGGTCTTTCAGTGCGACAGGAACGCCGTGCAGCGGGCCCCGATACTCCCCGCGTAGCATTTCGGCTTCATGCGTGCGCGCTTCCTTGAGGGCCATGTCCCCGGTCACGGTGATATACGCGTGCAGTTGATGGTCTGCTTGCTCGATCCTATCCAGGAAGCCCCGGGTGAGTTCTACGGGTGAGATCTGATGGCTACGAAGTAAGTCCCCCGCTTCCGCAATCGTGAGATAGTGGAGCGTCGTCATATTTCCGGCCCTTCTCTATTCCGACCAAGTCGGGCTGAACGTGTGGGCGGGCTCGATGGTGCGGAGATCTCGCACCCGCAACTTTGCTGCCTCGGCTCGGGTGACCTCGTAGGCACGTTGATAACTCGGGATCTCGTCCTCTTGCAGGTGCAGGCCCACGATCTCTACCAGCGTCTTGAAGGCCTCCAACGGTACAGCCTCTTCCCGCCTGTCCATGATCTCCCTCCTGACGTGCTCCGTGTGCCCCTTGGCGACCGCTTCACCGGGGTCATTTACTGATCGCTGCACGGGTTGCTAAAGGTACCCGGCTGCCCGGATGCACCCGAGGATGACATCCCGCTTGTTGCGCAGGCGCATGGTCGCCAGCCGCAGTTCGCGATGCAGGTGACGCA
>JACQUQ010000056.1 GCA_016210175.1 Chloroflexota bacterium
ACCGGGCACAGATGGTACACCAGGGCTACATCGAGACCCACAACGCCACGGTGGACTACGACGCCGTAACCGGACAGATGACGGTATGGTCCAGCAACCGGGGCCAGTTCCCGCTGCGCAGCGAGCTAGCCCGTCTCCTGGAGGTTCCTGAGACCCATATTCGCGTCATCGCGACGGAGCCGGGCGGCGCGTTCGGCGCCAAGATCACCCCGCTGACCGAGGCGCTGGCGGCCATCGGGTCGCGGGCGACGGGCCGCCCGGTGAAGCTGGTCATGTCCCGCAGCGAAGACCTGAAGGCGGCCATCCCGGCGCCCCAGGCGGTGGTCACGCTCAAGACCGGGGCCAAGCGAGACGGCACGCTGACGGCCCTCGAGGCCACCGTGGTGTTCGATGCCGGGGCGTTCCCCGGCGGGCCGCTGCTGGCCGGGTGTACCCTCATCGGCGGGTACTACGTATGGCCGCACCTCGCCATCGACGGGTACGAGGTCATGACCAACAAGGTCAGCGTCGGGGCGCTGCGGGCGCCGGGCGCACCGCAAGTCACCTTCGCCATCGAGTCCCAGATGGACCTCATGGCCGAGCAACTGGGCCTCGACCCCCTGGAGTTCCGCCTGAAGAATGCGGTGGCAGGGGGGGCGCTGATGCCCAACAACCGCCCCTATCCTCGCATCGGCCTGAAGGAGTGCATCCGGCAGGTACAGCAGAGCGCGCTCTGGCAGCGGCGGCTGCGGGAGGGCAAGGGGGCGACCGGGCGCACCTCCGGGGGCCGGACGCGGGGGTATGGCGTGGCCGTGGGCGGCTGGCTGGGCGGCCAGCAACCGGCGGCGGCCTCGTGTACCCTCAACAGCGACGGCACCATCAGCGTGGCGGTAGGCTCCATCGATGTAAGCGGGACCAACACCGCCTTCGCCCAGATCGCCGCCGACGAGTTCGGGATCCCGGTGGAGCGGGTGCGGGTGCAGATGGCAGACAGCGCGACCGCTCCCTACTCCGGCCAGAGCGGCGGCAGCAAGACGCTGCGCAGCACCGGCGCCGCCGTCCAGCAGGCCGCCAGAGACGCCCTGCGCCAGATGCTCGCCATCGCCGCCGAGCGGCTCGAAGTCAGCCCCGACGACCTGGAGGCCGTGGACAGCGTGATCCGGGTCAAGGGCTCGCCGGACCAGGGGATGGGCTTCGACCTGCTGTACACCCTGACTACCAGCTTTGGCAACCAGCCGTACCGCCCCATCCTGGGACAGGGCAGCGTGGCCTCGCCGCCCCAGGCGCCCAGCTTTGTGTGCCAGGCGGTGGAACTCGAGGTGGACCCGGAGACCGGGGAGGTCACGGTGCTGGACGCGGTGTGCGCCCAGGACGTGGGGTTTGCGGTGAACCCGCTGGCGGTGGCCGGGCAAATCCAGGGCGGTATGGTGCAGGCCCTGTCCATTGGGCTGTGGGAGGAATTGCTGTTCGATGAGCGGGGCATCCTGCGCAACCCGACGTTCCTGGACTACCGGCTGCCCACCGCGCTGGACCTGCCCCGCGTGACCCCCATCATCGTGGAAGTCCCGACCGGCGCTGCGCCGTATGGCTCCCGGGGCGTTGGCGAAGCGTCCATCGCCGCGGGTGCGGCGGCGGCGGCCAACGCGGTCTACGACGCGGTGGGGGCACGGGTCTTCCGGCTGCCGGCCACGGCAGAGCGCATTCTCGCCGCATTGGGGACGCTGCCGGACAACGGTTAGCGCTCCTACGAACATGTCATCCTGAGGAGCGTAGCGACGAAGGATCCGTACCCGAAGCATAAGGTACGGAGTACGGATCCTTCGCTATCGCTCAGAATGACAAATTCATGCTCAATGTTCATACTTCGTGGCGAGCCGTTCGACTCAAGGGCCGCTGAGCAAGGGAAGGTTTGCTGGTCCGGTCATCGCCAGAGCTTTTTCGTTTTCGGGGGAAGGGCCTTCCGGGCCGTTCGCCCTGAGCCAGTTGAAGGGGAAACGGACCCGCCCGCTTCACGGAGAACGGCAAGGTCCTGGGTCATCACAGACCCCTGACCGTGCAGCGATGTTCTGTCAGGGGTCTGTCGGTGGGTTCCAGGAACGGCCTTCCTCCAGACGCGCGGACCTGGTTCACCCTCCTCAGTGCCACCTCCTCCCGGCTGCTTGCCCATCCCCTGGTCTCCTTCCAGCGGGGGACGCCGGGGCGTGTATTCCTGGGACAGGTGCGCGATAATGAAGAGCGCACACACTCCCCTAGAAAAGCGGACGACCTCGTGGTCTACATCTTCCACGGAGCAGACGACTTTTCGCTGCGCGAGGCGGTAGCCGTGCTGAAGGCCACCCTGGGCGCGGGCGATCCCTCCCTGCTCGACCTCAACACCGCAGTGTTGGACGGTCGCACCCTGACTTTCCCGGAGCTCCAGGCCCACTGCGAGACGGTCCCCTTCCTGGCTCCGGCCCGGCTGGTCATCGTCGAGGGGTTGCTGGCCCGCCTCGCCCGGCGCGGCCGTGGGCGGGAGGCGAGCGCGGAGGGGCAGACGGAAGAAGCTGCGGCTGACCCCCAGGAGGGGGAGCCTCCTGAGGGCGAGGGACCGTCCGAGGCGGTGGACGGCGCCTGGGCCGGGCTCCCCGACCTGCTGCGCCGCGTGCCTCCGACGACCACCCTGGTGGTGCTCGAAGGGGAGTTGAAGGCCGGCACCGCGCTGGTGCGGTCCATCGTCAAGCTGGCCCAGGTGCGGGAGTTCCGGCCCCTGCGGGGCAAGGCTCTCCTGGACTGGATTCAGGAGCGTGTGGCGCGGGCCGGGGGGAGCATTACGCCGGGGGCGGTGCGCCTGCTGGCCGACCTGGTGGGCGACAACCTGTGGGCCATGGCCGCCGAGATTGCCAAGCTCTGCACCTACGCCCTGGACCGGACCATTACGGAGCAAGAGGTGCAGGCCCTCACGGTCGGCGCCCGCGAGGCCAGCATCTTCACCCTGGTGGACGCCATCATGGGCCGCAAGCTGCCCGAAGCGTCCCGCACGCTGCGACAACTCCTGGATGATGGCGCAGCTCCCCCGTATCTCCTCTTTATGATTGCCCGGCAGGTGCGGGCGCTCCTGCTGGCTCGGGACCTGCTGGATGCCGACCGCCGCGTCCCGGCCGCGCAGCGGCTGGGAGAGGAGGAGATCGGGAAGCGCATCGGCATCACTCATCCCTTCGCGCTGCGCAAGGCCCTGGAGCAAGCACGCAGCGCGGCCCGTCCCCTGCTCCTGACCGCCTACCACCGCCTGCTGGAGGCGGACCTGGCCCTCAAGACCGGCCGCATGGAGGGCGACCTGGCCGTCGAGTTGCTGGTAGTGGAGTTGTGCCGCGGCGGGACGGCGGCAGCCCGGATGTGACGGGAGCACACCGGAGCCGAGGCTTGCCATCCGCTGCCGGTGGAAGAGCAACTGCAAGGGAGCGTGTCAAGTGGTTCATCAACCGGGCGCATGACAGCAGCAGGAACTCCGCCGGCGGGCAGTCGCCACGAAAGATTAGCCGCCAACCTACACTACACTGTGTCCCCGAACCTGGAGAGCGAATTGGAGGCCGTGCCACCCATGCCCGTGACCAAAGAGACCCTGGCCGAGATCGCCCTGTCGGAGGAAGAGTACGCCCGCATCGTCGTGCTCCTGGGCCGGGAGCCGAACCCCGTCGAGCTGGGCATGTTCGGGGCGCTGTGGAGCGAGCACTGCGGCTACAAGAACTCCCGCCCCCTGCTCAAGCTCTTCCCCATGGAGGGCGAGCGGGTGCTGGTCCGCGCCGGCGAGGAGAACGCCGGGGCCATCGACATCGGCGACGGGCGGGCCGTCGTCATGAAGATCGAGTCCCACAACCACCCCTCGGCCATCGAGCCGTACGAAGGCGCGGCCACGGGCGTCGGCGGCATCGTGCGGGACATCTTTGCCATGGGCGCCTTCCCCATCGCCCTGATGAACTCCCTGCGCTTCGGCTCCCTCAGCGACCCCCGCAATCGCTACCTCTTCCAGGGGGTGGTCAGCGGTATCAGCGGCTACGGCAACTGCCTGGGCATCCCCAACGTGGGCGGCGAGGTGGTCTTCGCGGACGGCTACTCCGGCAACCCCCTGGTCAACGCCATGTGCGTCGGCCTCCTGGAGCCCGGCCGGCGGCTGGTCCGCGCGCAGGCGGGTGAGCCGGGCAACCTCCTCATCCTGGTGGGCGCGGACACGGGGCGCGACGGCATCCACGGAGCGTCCGGCCTGGCCTCCACCACCGACCCCACGGCCAAGGAGCTGCGCTCCGCAGTGCAGGTGGGCAACCCCTTCCTGGAGAAGCTCCTCATCGAGGCGTGCCTGGAGCTGGCGATGCACGACTGGCTGGTGGGGATGCAGGACCTGGGGGCCGCCGGCCTCACCAGCGCGGTCACGGAGTGCGCCGCCCGTAGCGGGCGCGGCTATGAACTGGACGTGCTCCAGGCGCCCCGCCGCGCCGCGGGCATGACCCCTTACGAGGTCATGCTGTCGGAGTCCCAGGAGCGCATGCTGGTGGTGGTGCGTCCGGGTGACGAGGGCCGGGTGCAGGCCATCTTCGCCAAGTGGGACCTGCACGCGGCCGTCATCGGCCGGACGACGGATGATGGCATGGCCCGCATCAAGGAGGGCGACCGCGTGGTGGCGGAGGTCCCCATCGCCGCGCTGACCACCCCGCCCCAGTACCGGCGGCAGGGGGTCAAGCCCCTGGGCATGGAAGACCTCCAGGTGTACAACATCAGCGCGCTGCCGGACCTGGCCGAAGGGCTGGAGCGGGTGGAACGAGAGCCGGTGCCCGGCCTGCGTCAGCCCTGCACCGATGCCGAGGACCTGCTGCTGCGGTTGCTGGCCGCGCCCAACATCGCCAGCAAGGCCGCCGTGTACCGCCAGTACGACCACCAGGTGCTGGATAACACCGTCATCCCGCCCGGGCACGACGCCGCGGTGCTGCGGGTGAAGGGCACCCGCCGGGGCCTGGCCCTGACCACGGACGGCAACGGGCGGCTGTGCTTCCTGGACCCTTACCAGGGCGGGATGATCGCGGTAGCCGAGGCGGCCCGCAACCTCAGCTGCGTGGGCGCCACGCCCATCGCCCTCACTGACTGCCTGAACTTCGGCAACCCGGAGCGCCCCCAGGTCTATTACCAGCTAGAGGAGTGCATCAGCGGCATGGCGGCGGCCTGCCGCGCCCTGGGGGTGCCGGTGGTCAGCGGCAACGTGAGCCTGTACAACGAGACGGGCGGCGCGGCCATCTCCCCCACGCCCATCGTGGGGATGCTGGGCCTGCTGGAGGACGTGGAACGCCGCTGCGGCATGGGCTTCCGGGACGCGGGAGACCTGATCGTGCTCCTGGGCAACTCGGTGACGGGCAGCAACCTCGAGGGGAACCCCGACCTGGTGTACGACCCCGACGACGTGGACCCCTGGCACCTGGGGGGGAGCGAATACCTGAGCCTGATCCATCATCTGGTGGCCGGGCGGCCCCGGCTGGACCTGGAGGCCGAGGTGCGGCTCCAGCGGGTCGTGCGGGAGGCGGTGCAGCAGGGCATCGTGAAGTCGGCCCACGATTGCAGCGACGGTGGCCTGGCCGTGGCCCTGGCCGAGAGCTGTGTCGCCGGCGGGGTCGGCATTGCGGAGTGGGTGGCGCCCGTCGC
Source organism: Chloroflexota bacterium (assembly GCA_016210175.1). Classification (GTDB taxonomy): domain Bacteria; phylum Chloroflexota; class Dehalococcoidia; order SHYD01; family JACQUQ01; genus JACQUQ01. The sequence goes on from JACQUQ010000056.1 coordinate 5,641, forward strand.
CGGGCGGGTGGACGGCGTGCTGTTCGGGGAGCGCCAGTCCCGGGCGGTGGTCTCCCTGGCCCCCGACCGGTTGCCAGCGCTGGAGGAGTTGGCGCAGCGCGAGGGCGTGCCGTTCGACCTCCTGGGGACCGTGGGCGGCGACCGCCTGCGCATCGGCGACTACGTGGACCTCCCCCTGTCCCGCATCCGGGAGGTCTGGAGCACCGCCCTGGAGCGGGCGCTGGGGTGAAGGCGGCAGGAACAAGCTCTCCCTATTCCGACTGCTGCACCGTGGCTGCGTGCAGTCGAAGGGTTAAGAGCGCATTCATGCCCAAAAGAGCTAGGAGATAGCAGGAAGCAAACATGAGAAAGAACCAGGCAAGTAACGATACCATCTCCGTAACCTCTTCCGACCTGACTCTGGAGCAAGCAGCCTGGTTCAAGGAGTTTTTCCCAGAATATGCGGGTATTACCAATAATCATTCAAAACCTGTCGCTAATAACAACATTGAGCAGCGTGACGCTGAACTGTCACAGTACTTTCGCGAAAATTTCCGGATACAGCCCTATTTAACACGTCAATTGGTCAGCTTTCAGGCGAATAAGGCGAGGGCAGCATATCGCTGGTACAAATATAAGGAAGCATTTTCCGCTCCTCTCGTCGAGTATCTCCTCAACCATTACGGTGTCCTTTCTGGCAGGGTTCTGGACCCTTTCGCAGGAAGTGGCACGGCCCTCTTTGCAGCAAGCACAGCCGGGCTGGACGCTGACGGCATTGAACTGCTCCCGGTTGGCCAACAGATCATAGCCACGAGACTGCGGCTCCAGAACGACTTTTCCGACGAGGACTTTGCCACCATCCGGCGGTGGCTCACTACTTGCCCATGGAAGCAAACTGAGGCGAGGCTGCCCTTACCTACCTTACGTATCACCGATGGCGCGTACCCGGCCGCGACCGCCGATGCCATTGCGCGGTACATAGGCGCGTGCCAACAGGAGAACCAGCAAGTACAAACTGTCTTACGCTTTGCCCTCCTCTGTATCCTAGAGGCCATAAGCTACACACGCAAGGATGGTCAATATCTTCGGTGGGATCACCGATCCGGCCGTCGCCAGGGTGTAAAGGTATTCCATAAAGGTCCCATCCACAGCTTCGACGAAGCTATTTGTGCCAAACTCAGAGAAATTATGTTTGATGTACAAGATGGTCATGCACGTTCGGATGGACATCTCCAGGGGGATATTCGTCTTTTTGAAGGGTCATGCCTAGATATATTGCCGACTCTACCAGGTAACGCGTATGACGCGATTATGACCTCCCCGCCTTATTGCAACCGTTACGATTATACGAGAACTTATGCCTTGGAATTAGCCCTGCTGGGCGTAGATGAACGAGAAATTGGTACGCTCAGACAGCAAATGTTGAGTTGCACGGTTGAGAATCGAGCTAAAGACCTGCTCACCATCAACCCGCGGTGGGCGGGGGCGGTAGAGGCCGCGGATCAGGAAGCATTACTCCAGGCCATCCTGCAATATTTAGAAGATCAAAGGGCACAGGGAAAACTGAATAATAATGGTATCCCTAGAATGGTGCGAGGCTATTTTTACGAGATGGCTTGTATTATTGCCGAATGCTCGCGAGTACTGCGGCCAAATTCACTGCTTTTTATGGTTAACGATAATGTTCGTTATGCGGGGGCAAGTATATCAGTAGATATGGTCCTATCCCATATAGCTGAAAGTTTGGGTTTCCATGTCGAAAATATACTTATGTTGGAGAACGGCAAAGGTAATAGTAGCCAACAAATGGGAGAACATGGACGCGACCCTCTCCGGAAGTGTGTTTACATTTGGAGGAAAGTTGGGTGACAGCCGAGAGGCCATATCGTAACCACCTACACCGGAGCGAGGACCTGGTAACGACCTATGAAGAGATACGGGCCGGATTCGTCGCTCTGGCTTTGGAAAGGAACCGCCAAGCTACGCCTGTGGTCGAGGAAGCGAGGGTTCTCAAGGCCGCTGTATCTCAAGCGCCAACACCCGCCGCATTAGTCAATATTGCTGAGATACAGGTTGCTCTACTGACGGCGGCCGGTGTATCCGCTAAGGCAGCCGGACATATGCTGCCAGAAGACAAAGCTGAGGCGGTCCAAGGACTCATAGCAAACTTTCTCGAGCCCGCTGGTGCTGCCTTTGTTGAGGAATTAGTATTTAGGTTCTTATTGATAAAAGGGGACGCGCTCGGTGGGTCTATGAGGAACCTCGGCGGCGAATTGGCACAACGGAAGCTTACACGCACGATTATCGCCACACTCGGCCTTGCTGGGATCCCCTATCAATGGCTTCACTCCACCGGCAACGTCTGGCTCCCCGAGACGGGAAAAGACACAGATATCGAGCTACATCTACGCGGATTGAGCTGGTCAAACTGAGGTGTACCCCGTTGTCTAGACAGCAAAACCAGGAGTTGAAGTTAAGACCTTCCCCCTGCTGCGGGGCTCCGCGAA
>JACQUQ010000063.1 GCA_016210175.1 Chloroflexota bacterium
ATAAACGAATTCTCCATCAAACCCGGGGCGGTTCATGCCGCTACGTAGGGGCGCAAGACCTTGCGCCCCTACCGCCCTTTACCTGTCAACGCAACACTCAGTAAAAGGCCCTGCCACGCTCCGTCGGCTGCTTGAACGCGGCCGACGGAGCCGGTATAATGCTGGCGCGCCACCGCGTTGCCTGCCCTGCCGATGGCAGAGGTCGGCCCGTGCATGTGCCCCCCTGCCGTGCTTAGGTGATGGAAAAGGAGACTCCGTATGTGGGATATTCCAAGCTGGCTCCCCGTCATGAATTCGCTTCGGCCGCTGCTCACCGATACCGGAACGGTCTTGCTCTATGCCGTCCTGGTATTCGCCGTGCTCTGTCAGGTCGGGGTGTTCGTCTTCGGCGCCTACAAGGTGCTGGAGATGCTTCGCCAAGCGGAATAGCGGCCTGCACCCCCTGAGCGGCAGGCCCCCGGCTCCCGGCCGGGGGTTCTTCGCGTGCCGCGGGCCGTTGCGGGGGGGGCCAGGCGTCCGCTGGCGCAGGCACCTCAGGGAACACCCAGGCCAAGGCCGGGGAGGGGGCAGGGAGAGGAAGCGATGGAGAACAGCGACCGGCGTGAGGCAGTGGCGATAGCCCTGGTACTGGTGTTCTCGGTGGCGGTGTTCGTGGCCCTGGGAGGCGTCGGCGCCGCGGGCTCCATGGCCCAGGCGTCCATCAGCACCCCCTCCCCGACCGCGACGGTGACGCCACGCCCGACCCCCACGGCCACGGCGTCCCCCACGCCCACGCCCACGAGTACCGCCACTCCCACGCCACTGCCCACTGCAACCGCAACGCCGACCGCGACCCCGAGTCCCTGGCGCCGCTCTGACGTGAAGATCCCGGCCCGGAGCATCCATACCCTCGCAGTGCCCCTGGCCGCGGGGGAGGTACTGGAGGGGTTTTTTACGACGACCCAGGATGTGGGGTTCTCTGTCGTGGGACCGGAGGGTACGCTGGCGCTGGACCAGGGCCGGGTCCGGGGGCCGCACAGCTTCACCGTCGTCGCCACGAGCGCAGGGAGCTATACCCTCCGGTTCGACAACAGCTACTCCTGGTTGACCCCCAAGACCATACAGCTCAGTTGGCGCACCAGGGCCGCCAGCCACAGCGATACCGTGCCGGCGATCGGCACCGTACCGTAGTGGATCATTTATTCCTGACATGGCCTTTCGAGCCGTCCGGTCGATCTGTGCCGGAAGCGCTCACGAGGGCTACCGGCAATGGCGATTGCTGTGCCAGATGACCCACTCGTGGTCTGTCACTGGTGATCGGATTCCCCATCCTGCCCACTCCTGGGGGATACCCTGCTATCGGCAGGTGCTGCCCCACCCCGGAGCGCCGTGTCCTCAGCCCCTCCCCGGTGCTCGCACACCACGCTCCCGCTGGCGTAGCACTGCGCTGGAAATTGACGTGGGCGAGACTTCCCATAGCATAGTGGATCCCGTTATCATCTGAACGGCGTTACCCTTGCTCGCGCGACCGCAGACGCCGTTCGCGAACGAAGCTTGCGCTCGCGAGCATCGGAAACCGTCGCCATGGGAGGCGTCCCATCGCATCCGGGACACGTTCCCTCTACATCGTGAACCCCGCCGCGGGTGGGCGGCGCGCGCTGCGGGCCGTACCGGCCATCCGGGCGGCGCTGCGCGACCGGATGGCCGCCGCGGACCTCGTCTTCTCCCAGGGACCGGGCAACGCCGCGGAGCTCGCATATCAGGGGGCACGGGCAGGCTATGCCCCCATCGTTGGCGTCGGCGGAGATGGGACCCTCCAGGAAGTGGTGAACGGCCTCCTGCGCGTACCCCATCCCCCGCCGCTGGGTATCGTCCCGGTGGGGACCGGCAACGATTTTGCTCGCGGCCTGGCCCTGCCTGCGACCGTGGAGGAGGCAGTCTGCCGCATCCACGAGGGCGCCATCGGCGCGGTCGATGTTGCCCGTTGTGGCATCCGCTACTATCTGAACGTTGGGGGCGCTGGCTTCGATGCCCAGGTGGCGGCAGCCGTGAACGGACGCCGCTGGCGCTGGTTGCAGGGACCCTTCCCATACCTCCTGTGCGTCCTCCAGGAGCTCTGGCGGTACACCAACCAGGAACTGGTCCTGCACCTGGACGGTCACACCCTGCACCGACGGGCGCTACTGGTCGCGGTGGCGAATGGCCCCTTCGCCGCCGGGGGCATGCGGATCTGCCCCCAGGCGGTCCCGACCGACGGGCTGCTCGACGTCTGCATTGTCGGTGATGTGGCGCGCCGGGAGGTCCTGGCCTTGCTGCCCAGGGTGTTCACCGGGGGACATGCCCGGCACCCCAAGGTCGAGTTCTACCGGGCACGCACCGTGCAGATCGAGGGGCCAGCGCAGGTACGGGTACACGTCGATGGCGAGAGCGTGGGCCACCTCCCAGGGGAGTTCCACATTGTCCCCGGCGGTCTCCGGGTTATCGGCGTCGGCAGCGGGCACGCCGCGCCCACGCCCCAAAGGAAGGAATAACGGAACGTGGAAAGCTCGCTCGCTTCCGCCCTTGGTGACGAAGCCAGGGAGACCTTGCTCGACTGGTTCATCGACGGCCTGCACAGGACGGTGGTATCGCGCGGCTACCGGATGAGTCTGGCGGTCGCCGGGCACGCGACGGAGGCCCACGGGGGTGGGGTCGTGCTCTACCCGGTGGATCCGCTGGCCCCCCGGAGCTACCGCCGCAGGTCCCAGGCGATTTTCGTCGTGGGCCTAGCGGCGGTGGAGACCGCGCCGGAGGATATCCTGCGGACGGCGTACCCGCTGCTCGTCCGCTCGCTCTCGAACATCTTTATCCTCCTGGCGCGCACTGGCCAGGAGACGCCCGGCCCCGCAGCGTACTTCATCACCTTGGAGCAGGGCTACTACGCCGTCCCGCACCCCGGCGAGGACCAGGCCTTCTTCACGGCGGTCGCCGATCGGCTCGCCCCACTGGCGACCTCACGGCTGATCATCGACAACATTTTCGACCCAGACCTCCCCGCGGAACTCTGGGACGGTGATCCCCACACCGAGTCCATCACGCGGGCCGGTCAACGGCTGGCAGCGCTGGACCTGCTCCCCGCCCCCTTCCCGGTGCAGGATCTGCTGTCGCCAGAGGACTACCGCCACGTGCTCCACCTCTTCGGCATCGGCGGCCTGAGCTATGGGAATATCAGCGCCCGCAAGGACGGCCAGCGCTTCTGGATGACGGCGAGCGGCGTGGATAAGAGCCACCTGCACACCGTCGGGCAGGAGATGCTCCTGGTGAAAGGCTACGATCCCCAGCGGGGCGCGATCCTGCTGAGTGTCCCCCCCCACCGACCGCCCCGGCGGGTCTCGGTGGATGCCATCGAGCACGTGATGATCTACCGGGAGCACCCCGGCGTCGGCGCCATCCTCCATATCCACGCCTGGATGGAAGGGATCTGCTCGACCCAGGTGAACTACCCCTGCGGCACGGTCGAACTGGCCCAGGAGGTGGCGGAGCTGGTGCGCCAGGCGGAGGACCCCACCCGTGCGGTGGTCGGCCTGAAGAACCACGGGCTGACCATCACCGGCCTCGACCTGGATGAGATCTTCGCCCGGATCGGTGGGCGCATCCTGCGCCAAGTGCCCATGAGTTGATGAGGCATACGGTGAGCGGCCATACCGTGCAGAGCCTCTGCTACCGGCTCTCCGTCCCGACCTACCTGGCGGCGCGCGCTGCCGACCGCTGGTTTCCGGGCGTGCTGGCATCCGGCTGGGTCCCGGGGCTGACCGCCATCCGCACCGAGCGGCATCCCCTGCCCGGCCCGGAGTGGCTGCGCCTGCGCCCGCTCCTCTGCGGCATCTGCGGGAGCGACCTGGCCGTGCTCACCGGGCGGAGCAGTCCGGCGCTCTCGCCCTTCGTCTCGTTTCCGGCGGTCCTGGGGCACGAGATCGTGGCCCAGGTCAGCGAGGTGGGCGCAGCCGTGCCGGGGGTCCAGCCCGGCGACCGCGTGGTGGTCGACCCATTTATCTCCTGCACGGTGCGGGGACTTGACCCCTGCCCGTCCTGCTGCCGTGGCGAGCCCAGCCTCTGCACGCACGCGGCGGAGGGCGCACTGGCCCCAGGGATGTTGATCGGGTACTGCCGGGACCTGCCCGGCGGGTGGTCGGAGGAGATGGTCGCCCATCGCACGCAACTGTTCCGCGTGCCGCCCACGGTGCCCGATCCCCTCGCCGTGCTCATCGAGCCGCTGAGCGTGGGTCTCCACGCCGTCCTCAAGCTGCCACCCGCAACAGGAAGCCGCGTCCTCATCCTGGGCGGGGGGACGGTGGGGCTCTGCGTCCTTGCCGCCCTGCGGCTGCTCGCCCGGCCCTGCCACGTGACCGTCGTGGCCCGGTATCCCTTCCAGGCGCACCTGGCCAGCACCCTGGGGGCTGACGGCGTGGTCCTGGAGGGACCGGGGGCCGGTAGGAGCGTTGGGGATGCCGCGGTGCAGCGTGCCGGGGCACGGGTCTACCAGCCGCTGCGGGGCCGCCCGGTGTATGCCGGTGGCTTCGATTGGGTCTACGACTGCGTGGGCTCGCCAGACAGCCTTGACGGGAGCCTGCGCGTCGCCGGTCCGCGCGGTCGCGTGGTCCTCGTCGGCTGCGCGGGCGAGATCCCCCGCCTGGACTGGAGCTTTGTCTGGGCGCGAGAGCTGCACATCACGGGGAGCTACGGCTACGGGCGGGAACCGTCGCTGGAGGGCGGGCCGCACACCTTCGCCGTCGCCCTCCGGCTGGTCGAGGAGCATCCCAGCTATCCGCTGGCTGACCTGGTCACGCACCGTTTTCCCCTGGCCCGCTGGCGCGAGGCCATCCGGGTCAGCCTCCGTCGCCGGCAGTACGAGTCGGTCAAGACGGTGTTCGACGGTCGGCCCGACCGCTAGGGCAGGTTCAGGAGACGTGTTCGGCATGGGCAACCGGTAGGGGCGCAGGGCCCTGCGCCCCTACCACCGCCCGATTCCCTATAACCTCCCCTGATCGTGCGCGAGGGGCGGAAACACCCCTCCATCCACGGGCGAGGAGGCCGCCGCATCCGGTATGGCGCTTACGTGGTGAGCTTGCGATAGAGGGAGGGCAGGCGCCGCGGCAGGGACTCGATATCACTGACCACCTCATAGCCGATGTCGCCGCACATGGTCTTGAGGTAGTCATGTCCCTGCTTGTCCACCGAGATGCAGAAAGGGGTGATGTTCTTGGCCTTGGCCTCGTTCAGGGCCTGCTTGGTGTCATGGACCGCGTACTCCTTCTCATCCCACATCATGGCGTCCCGGTTTATCAGCAGGCTGTAGTCCCCGGGCCGCAGGAAGGAGCGCGGGAGGGTATCCGGGTCCCAGGGGAGCGTCCCGTAGTCCCGGTCCTGGGGGCGTCCGTCGCTCAGGACGATGAGGATCTTGGTCCTGGCCTCGGTCTTCCCCAGCTTGGTGATCGTGTGCCGGATGGCCGGTCCCATGCGGGTCCCCTGGAGGGGCGCGATACGATCGATGCGCTGCTTGATGCGGTCGCTCAGAGGCTCCTCGACGTCCTTAATGATGTAGAACTGCACATCGTCCCGACCGGAGCCGGAAAACCCGTAGATGCCGTAGGCATCGCCGATCTGCTCCAGGGCCTCGATGAAGAGGACCAGGCCCTCCCGCTCCAGATCGATGATCCGCTTCATCGCGGCGCGGCGGGCCCGCTCCGACTGAGCGGCCTGTGCGACGCGGGCGGCGTCCCGCTCGATGCGCTCATCGGTCGAGAGGCTCATATCCAGCAGCAGGGCCACGGCAACGTCCCGTTCCACCTTGTGGCGCCGCCAGTAGATCTTATCCGAGGGGGTGTGGCCGGCCCGGCGCTCCACACGGGCATCCACGACCGCATCCAGGTCGAACTCCTCCCCGTCTACCAGGCGCTTCACCTTTCCCACGTGCTCGGGACGCAACATCTCGAACTGGCGTCGCACGGCGCTCACCAGCCCCCGGTGGCGGGCCAGGGCCTCATCGAAGAAAGCTCCCTGGCCCGCGGCCAGCATGCGCTGGCGCACCTGACACCACTTGGGGCGGTAGGCCTTAGCCCGGTAGTCCCACTCGTCGTAGGTGAAGACCTGCACATCGGGCTCACCCAGGTGGGGCAGTTCGGGTTGGACCAGGCGCTTGCGGTCCTCCCGCTGGCCGGGGTAGCCCCGGAGCAGGTTCCCAATGAGGAGGCTGGGCCACACGGTCTCCGACGCATCGCTGTTCATGCCCCATTCCTGGAACAGGTCCTCAAGGTTCGCGGCCCAATCCTGGAGCAGCTCCAGGGACGCGGCCTGCTCGCTGGTCTGGCCCTCGCGGTCGTCCTCCTGGCCGCCCTCGCGGCGCGCCTGGCGCTGGAGCTTCTGGATAGCCTGGGACAGCTCAGGTTTCAGGTCGCCGCGGTGGGGGACCGGAACGAACGGCCGGTAGTCCTGCTCCTGCTCGCCTCGCGGCTCCTCCGGCTCCTGGTCCTGCGGGCGGTCCTGGCTGGGTGGCGCCTGGTTCACCCGCAGGAAGGCTTCGAGGATCTCCCTGGGGTCCTCCGCCGACGGGTCGTACCGGGCGTCCGAGAGATCGAGGGTTACCCACTCCTCGTGGAGCAGGTCCTCGGGGTCGCGGTTGGGCACCTGCCGCAGCAGGGTATAGAGGCGGATGGTCGCTTCGGCGGCGTCCTCGACCGCGGCGGTGCGGCTGCGCAACAGGTTCACCAGCCCGGCGGCCACCCACAGCCGGTCGGCGACGGAGCCCGGCACCGCATAGACCGGCCGCTGCTCCAGACTCATACGCACCAGGATCTCGACGATGTGCTCCCGCAGGGGCAGCGCCATGAGTTCGGGCCGGTGGGCGGCCGCGTACTCCTGCACCCGCCGGTACGGACGCCGGATGCCCCGGTACTCATCTTTGATGTAGCGGTCGATCCGGGTATCCTCGGCGATGGTGAAAACGTCGTGGGCCAAGCGCCGGTCCACGAACAGGTCAAAGAAGCGCTCGAACTCGGTGAAATAGCTCCGGTCCCGGGCCTGGATGGTGGCGATGGCGCTCCGTAGCGGGAAAAAGCTATCTCCCTGGCGGTCAAAGGCGAAGTCGAACGTGCCGAACTCCAGATGCCCGGCCTGATGGGTGGCCAGCACCTTGTACGCCTCGAAATTGCCCGCTTTGACATCGAAATCCTGCATGCGGGAGGGGACGAAGATGGCGGTGCCCTCCCAGTCCACCTCCTCGGCGGAGGTCCAACTCACGCCCCGGTCGGTGATGTCCTCCGCGGCCAGGATGGTGATGGTGCGGCCCATCAGCGCCTGGCAGTAGAGCCGCAGCACTTCCCGTACTTCGTCAAGCTCCACGACAGGGGAGAGCAGGGCGATGGCCTCCAGGGCCTCCCGCGATTGGAGCTGGAAATAGCCGATGCCGGAGGTTTCATGCACGGCGAGGAGCTGCTCACCCTGGCGGCACCAGTCGGCAAGCTGTGGGTTGCTCAGCTTCGCCGTGAGGACGGACATGTTGCGGATGAACTCGCGCCCCGCCGGCGTCGAGAGCCCGGCAATGCGGGCCGCCAGGGCCAGGGGCTCCACCCCGCGGGTCGCGATGATGGGCGCCAGGTGACGGGCGGCCTCGGCCAGGTAGGTCGTCACACCCCGCGGCGAAGCCACGGCCAGGTGGTGCACCAGGTCCAGGAAGACTGGTCGCTCGGTGGCGCTCAGGCGCACGTACAGGCACGAGCCGGCGTCGAGGTAGGACCGCAGCGCGTAGAGGTTGGCGTGGACGAGTTGCTGTCCCATGCCCAGGAAGTCCGCCAGGTCCTCCGCGTCAAGCTCAGAGAAGAGCCGGGACGAGAGGGCGAGGACGTCCACGGCCAGGTCCAGGGACCGGGGCGCAACGCGGGCCAGCAGGTCCACCAGCAGGTCCAGGGCCTCCAGGGAATCGGCCTGCACCAGGCGCGGGCTGGCATCGAAGAAGCGGCGGGCCAGGGTCTCCGCGGCGTCCATGGTGGTACAGAGGCGCTGGCCCATGCTGGCCCAGGCGCCCAGCTTGCTGTGGGGGAGCTGCTGCGCGACGTGGGGACTGACTCGATAGTACGCCGCGGCCGCCCCACCCGACACCTCGGCCAGTGTGCAGCCGGTCCGGGCCCAGCGCAGCAGGCGGCGTGGGGTAAGCACCTGCGCCATGGCCGGGGAGGTGCGAAAATACTCGGCGGCGGCCTCCCGCTGCGGGGCGCCGCCGCGTACCAGCGCGGCCCCGGCCTCAGCCCAGAGCGCCAGCGACGCTGCCGGGAGCTGGCGCTCCAGCAGGGGAGCAGACGCCGCGAAGACCTCCCGCAGCAGGGACGAACTGGCCGTAATCTCGGCTGAAACACGCTGGAACCGCGATGGAGAGCGAGCCATAGGACACCCACCCTAGGAGGAACGACAAGCCGCCGCGCGCACCGTACTTGGTGAGCTATGCTACCTCGCCGCGCTCCTGCTGTAAAGACGCGCCATTACCGCCAGCGCGCGGGGAGCAGCTCCGTTGAGGATGGGATCGTTGGCGCCAGCGTCACGGTGGGCGGCGCTGGCGCCGGAGGAGGGGGCGATGCCCCTGCGGTATCTCCCTGTAATAACGTGCGGGACTCCGGCGATGGGCGGCACGTTCCCGGTGGCAAGCGTCGCCGCGGGAGACGGTGGTCCGGGGACCATCTCCCACAAAGTCCGGCCAGGGATGACACGAAGGGTGGAAATGATATCAGGTGGAGAGGAAGCCCAACCTCCAGGGGACCGGCGCGGCCCTAGCGGCGGAACTCCACCCGCTTGAAGGCCTCGACGGTATGGGAGCCGAAGCGGGAGAAGACGCCTTTTATCCGCTCCACGAACTCCTCACGCGTCCCGTTGCCGATCTGGCTGACATGGCAGCGCAGGGCATCGATCTTCCGCTCGAAGGTCTCGCTGATGTCCACAAAAACATCGGCGTCTTCCGAGCCACCGATGAAGACTTCGGCGACCTTGTGCGGCTGAAGCCCTTCCTGGAGGTGCTCCGGATAGTGTAGGTAGTCCCGCGCGTAGGGGTAGCAGGCGTCCAGGGTCACGAGGCCCACGGTGCGGTGGTCCCGGTGCTGGAAGTAGCGTCGGTAGGGGTCCATAGTCACCACGCGGTCGGGCTGGAAGGTCCGGATCATCTTGACGATCTGGCCCCGGTACTCCTTGGTGTCTTCCAGTTCCCCGTCGCCGTAGCCCAGGAAGACCACCTCCTTGACTCCCAGCACCCTGGCGGCCTCCCGCTGCTCCTGCTCCCGGATGATGACGAGGCGATCGGAGGTCATCTCCGGGTCGTTGGACCCCTTGTTGCCATTGGTGGAGATGACGTAGAAGACCTCCCGCCCTTCCGCCACCCACGTGGCGACGCTTCCGCCACACATGAACTCGGAGTCGTCGGGGTGTGCGGTGACGACCAGGATACGCTGGGCATCGGTCTCCGCCATGCTGTCCTCCTACATAGTATCTCATGGAGAAGTATGGAACCTACACCTCAAAATTAATCGAAAACGAACAAATCGACACTAATTTCTGCATATAATTCGGCAGCTCGCTTAATGATGTCTCTATAAAAGATAATTGCCGGACGAGCCCCGCCATAGCTGTAGACCACACAATCAATTTCGGCATGGTAGCGAGCGCACAACTCTACTAAAGGCTGTCAGCCGGGTTGGAGCCGTTCGAGAACGGACCTGACATGCTCTTCGAGATCCTCGGATAATGGCAAGTCAGACTTTACCAGCCATCCATTCTGCTTGTAGCGTATGATCGCACGTTTATTAAACGAGGTCTCCGGCTTTCCAGATTTTCGATGGTATAATCCCTACTACCGCAGTAATATGGTCTGGATCAAAGTCTGATCCGGTCAATGTGAAGTTTGCATACACTTCGGCCTTCATCATCTACCGCGCGGTCGCCACCGGGGTGGCGGCAGGGGCCAGCACCTCATCGTACAGGGCCAGCACCCGGTCGGCAATCGCGGACCAGCCGAAATCCTGGGCAGCCGCGCGGGCGGCGCGGGCGTAGTGCTCCCGTAGGGTGTCGTGGCGCAGCAGCTGCTCCAGCCGTTCGCTGTAGGCCTCGGGGCAACGCCAGGGGATGAGAAAGCCGGTCTCGCCGTCCCGCACCGTACTCTGGAGCCCGCCTACCCGCGCCGCCACCACCGGCGTGCCGCACGCCATGGCCTCCAGGGCGACCATGCCGAAGCTCTCGTAGTACGAGGGGACCACGCACACATCCGCCGCATTGTAGTAGAGGGGCAGACGCTCGTGGGGCACCGAGCCCACGAAGCTCACCCGCTCCGTCACCCCTAGCTCCCGCGCCAGGGCTTGTAACCGCCGGAGCTCGGGGCCGCTCTGGGCATCGCCGCCCACCACCAGCAGGCGGGCCTCCTCCAGGAGGGGCAACACCCCCAGCAAAATGTCCAGCCCCTTGAGCGGCTCCAGGCGTCCCACAAACAGCAGCAGCCGTCCCTCGGGCAGTCCCAAGGTGCGGCGGACCGCTGCCCGGTCCAGGGGCCGGAACGTCTCCAGGTCCACGCCGCAGGGGATGACCGTGACGCGGCCTGGCGGCGCCCCGTACACGCTGATCACCTGCTGGCCTTCCTGCGGGCTGGGTGCGACGATGCGGTCCACGCGGGCGACGATGCGCCGCTCGGTGCGCACGCGCAGGGGCGACTCCTGCTCCCCGGCCCGCGCCCGGTTCTTGATCTCGCCCATGGTATGGAACATGGTCACGTGGGGCACCCGCCACCGCCGGCGCAGGAAGTGACCCACCCACCCGGAGAGCCAGTAGTGGCTGTGGACCAGGTCGTACTCCAGGCCCTGGGCCTCGCGGAAGGCTGCGAGGTTGCAGAGGAACTCGGAGAGATAGGGGTAGACCTCCTCCTTGGGGAGTGGCCCGCGCGCGCCGGCTTCCAGGTGGATCACCCGCACCCCGGGGGCCAGTTCGACCAAGGGCAGGTCAGCGTAGTCGTGCCAGCGCGTGTAGATGTCCAGGGCCAGCCCCCGGTGCGCCAGCGCTTTGCTCAGCTCCCGGAGGTAGATGTTCATGCCGCCGGTCTCCCGGCCACCGGCGGGCAGCAGCGGGCAGCCATGGACGCTGATAACGGCGATACGCCGGGGGCGCGCTCCCGGCCCGGCTGGGTGCAGCCCCCGCTCAGGGTAGGGACCGTCCGGAGCGGACGGCAGCAGCGCCGGAATCGCACACGCCAGACCTTGCACTCTGCTCTCCCAGTGATCAGGTACCGATCCCTCGGCCCCGCTGAAGCCCGGCCCCGGCGCCACCCCTGCGGTGGCCCGTGACCGGCCGCCGGGGGACCTGCGGCGGCCACCGACCTCGCACCCCGGGCGCCTGCTCGCTGCGCTTACCGCTGCACGACGCACCGGAAGATGGGCACATCCCGCCCGCCCAGATCATACTTATAGGGTTCATTGCCCCGCAGGAAGTCGAAGAGGGGCTTGCCCGCCGCGATGGTGTCCTGGATGCACAGGGCCTTGAGCAGCAGGCCTACGCTCAGGTGCGCGTAGGCGTGGTCGTAGCCGCTGTTGTACAGGTACCGGCCGGAGCCATAGTCGAAGCAGATGACCGCGGCCACCCGCTCCCCCTGGAACTCCAGAAAGAAGGTGCGCTGCTGGTCCAGGGGCACAAAGTGGGCCGCGATCGCGCGAAAAAACGCTTCCATGTCCGGCGTCATAAACGCGGCCTTCTCCTCCCGGCTCAGCCGGTGCAGCCGGAAGAAATCGCTCATGTCCTTCGCCAGGGCCTCGGAGTTGCCGTCGCTGGCGGCGGCGGCGGCGCAGAAGGGGCCGGCGGCCTCCAGACGGCGCAGCTTGCGCCGGAGCTCGTGGCGGTCTTTCTTGCGCAAGCGCGCGAGAAAGGCGTCCCAGCTCTCGGGGAGCTCAAGGATGGGGCACACATCCTGCCCCACCGTGGACGCCTGCCAGCCCAGATCCGCCGCCACCTCCGGGAGCACGCCCGCCGAAGGCGAGGCGGCTGGGATACAGCGGAAGTCCAGCACCGTCCAGTCTTCACCCTGGAGGTAGCACAGCACCTGGGTCCACACCGCACGGGTGTCTTCGGGCCGCGCAATCACGTCGAGGTAGTCGGAGACGTCCGCGCCGCCGCCGAACTGAATGGTGCACCCATCCTGGACCAGGGGGGCGATGCCCGCCAGTCGTCCGTCCTCGGCGCGCACCGAGAGGAGCAGCAACGCTTTCCCCTCGCCATAGTGCTCCCACCAGAGGCGCTGCCAGGCATGGGTCAGGAAGATGGTATCGGTCGCGCTTTCGGCCAGGAGGTCCTGCCAGTGTTCCTCGGAGAGGCTGGCAAAGTCCTCCCGCTGGACGGTCATGCCCATAGCCCTACTTTCCTTGGACCAGCGCGAGAAACTCCGAGCGCGTGATGGCGTTGGCACGGAATAGCCCCCGCGTCGCGGAGGTGACGACATTGCTGCCGGGTTTCTTGATGCCACGCATGGTCATACAGAGGTGCTCTGCTTGCACCACGACGGCCACGCCGTCCGGAGCCATCGCCTGGACCAGGGTATCCGCGATCTGACTGGTCAAGCGCTCCTGGACTTGCGGGCGGCGTGCCAGAATGTCCACCACCCGGGCCAGTTTGCTGATGCCCACGACCCGGCCGCCATTGGGGATGTACCCGATGTGGACCACGCCGTAAAAGGGGAGAAAGTGGTGCTCACACAAGGAGTAAAAGGGAACGTCCTTCAGGATCACCATCTCCCGGTGACCCTCTTCAAACCCCGACGTCAGCTCCGCGAGCGGGTCTTCGTGCAGCCCGGAGAAGACCTCGGCATACATCTCCGCGATGCGCCGGGGCGTGTCCCGCAGGCCTTCCCGACAGGGGTCCTCGCCGATGGCCTCGATAATGGCGCTGGCCGCCCGCTGAATCGCTCGCTCGTCAATCACGTGGTTCTCTGCCTAGTGGACTCGCCACCCGGCCGCGCGGCCGGGTGGACGTGGTGCTACCTGCTGGAGGTGGTGCCGCTCGCCCCCGGTCCGACTGGCGGCGGGGCCGACGTCAGCCACTCCAGTATAACAAGTCACTTGTAGCACGGTCAAGGACATCGTTGACTACCGCCAACTCCCGCACCGACCCGACGGCTATCGTCGTTGACCGCGTGGCCTTGTGCTGGTGCATGCACCTATTTGCCAAAGTTAGCACCTGCATACGGTAGCAGAAGGGCATCCGGGGCGGCGCGCCCAGCGCCCCGAGCGGAGGCGTGCGGGGCTGGCGCGGGTCGGGTGGCAGGACGGACAACCCGGATGGTATAATCCGAGCGTCTGAGTGAACGGCCCGCAGCGGCGCTCCCCCCGGATGACGGTCCGGTGGCGCAGGATAGGCGATGAAAGAGACCAACACGCCGGTCGCACGCGCGCAGCCGGCCCCGGCGCTGACGCCTCAGGCACGCCGGAGCTGGTGGCGCATGTTCAGCGCCCTGCGCCATCGCAACTACCGCCTGTACTGGATCGGTATGCTGGTGGCCATCATCGGCTGGCAGATCCAGTTCGTGGCCCAGGGGTGGCTGGTCTACGACCTGACCCGCGACCCGGCGATGCTGGGCCTGGTGGGCATGGCGCAGGCGGTGCCCACCATCCTCCTCAACCTGTTTGGCGGCGTGGTGGCCGACCGGGTAGACCGGCGCAAGCTGCTCATCTTTACCCAGTCCGTTACCGGCCTGCTGATGCTGGTGCTGACCCTCCTGGTCGCCACGGAACTGGTGCAGGTCTGGCACATCCTGGCTATCGCCTTCCTCATCGGCGCGGTGTGGGCCTTCGACCAGCCGACGCGCATGGCGCTGGTCCCCCACCTGGTCGCCCGCGACGACCTCATGAACGCGGTGGCGATGGGGTCCATCGTGTGGCAGGGTAGCCGGGTCGTGGGGCCATCCCTCGCGGGGGTGCTCATCGCGACGGTGGGGATGGCGGCCTGCTTCCTGCTGACCACCCTGGGCATGCTGGTCATGGTGGGGGCGCTGATCGCGGTGCGGGTGCCCAAGGTGCTGGCGCCGGCCGCGACGGGGAACGCGGTCGCGGAGTTGTTCGAGGGCGTGCGCTATGTGCTGACTCAGCCGCTCTTCCTGACCCTCATCGGGATGACCTTCTTTAACAGCCTGTTCGGGATGTCCTACGTTATCCTGATGCCGGCCCTGGCCCGCGACGTGCTCGGGGTAGGCTCCGAGGGCTACGGCTTCTTGATGGGGGCCGGCGGCGTCGGGGCGGTGATGGGGACCCTGGTGGTAGCCGCGCTGGGGAACTTCCGGCGCAAGGGCTGGCTCATCCTGGGTGGGGCGGCTGCCTTCGGCGCGTTCATCCTGCTGTTCTCCCTCTCCCGCTGGTACCTGCTCTCCCTGGGGCTGCTGTTCCTCATGGGCGGCGTCCAAGCGCTGTATATGACCACCATGCAGACGGCACTCCAGACCCTGGTGCCGGATGCGTTGCGCGGCCGGGTCATGGGCCTCTACAGCCTGACCTGGAGCTTGATGCCCCTGGGTGGGATGGTGGGCGGCGCGGTCGCGGTGCTGGCCGGGACGCCCTTCGCCGTGGGCCTGGGGGGCAGCTTCGTCCTGGTGATGGCCCTGGCGATGGTGCGCGTGAGCCCCCAGGTGCGGCGGCTGAGTTGACCCGCGGAGCAGCCGGGGTATGCCGAAGGTTCGGGATGTGATCCGTCTTCTGGAACAGAACGGCTGGGTTCACGTACGCACTCGGGGGAGCCACCGCCAATGGAAACATCCCTCGCGGCCGGGGCTGGTCACGGCAGCGGGGCATCTGCATGATGACCTCCCACCGGGTACCTGGAACAGCATCGTGAAACAGGCGGGGCTGAAAGACGAGGAACAGCGATGAGATACGTCGTCGTCTACGAAAAGGCACCGAACAATTATGCTGCCTACGTCCCAGACCTTCCGGGGTGCATAGCCACCGGGGCGACCCGCCAGGAAGTGGAGCGCAACATCCGAGAAGCGATCGCTTTTCACCTTGAAGGACTACGCCTGGAGCATGAACCGATTCCCGAACCGCAAGCCTGGGCCGACCTGATTGAAGTGAGCATGTGATGGGTGAGCCGGTAACTGCTGCCAACCTGAAGAAGACCCCGCTCTACCAGGCCCACGTCGCCCTGGGGGCGCGCATCGTTGACTTCGCCGGGTGGGCCATGCCCCTCCAGTACACCAGCATCCTGGAGGAGCACCGTGCCGTGCGCGGGCGCGCCGGGATGTTCGACGTGTCACACATGGGGCGGCTGAACCTCACCGGCCCCGATGCCGCGCCCTTTCTCCAGTGGATCGTCGCCTCCGACGTGCGGCGGCTCAGCCCCGGCCACGGCTGCTACAGCGTCATCTGCACCGAGGGGGGTGGCATCCTGGACGATGTCATCCTCTACTGCCTGGCGACCGAGCGCTTCCATCTGGTGTGCAATGCGGCCAATCGGGAGGCCGTGGTCGCCTGCTTGCGGCGCTACCTGTACTCCTTCCTCAACGCCCAGATGGAGGACGTGACCGAGGCCACGGGGATGGTCGCCCTCCAGGGTCCGGAGGCGGCCCGTCACCTGGCGCTGCTGGGAGACGACGGCCCCCGCTTGGCCGAGACGCTGCCGTACTTCGGCTGCCAGGAGGCGACGGTCGCCGGGCGGCAGGCCCTGGTTGCCCGCACCGGGTACACGGGAGAGGACGGCTTTGAGCTCATCGCCAGCGCCCAGGACCTCCCGGCGCTGTGGGAGCGGCTGCGGGACCAGGGCGTGACCCCCTGCGGCCTGGGAGCGCGGGATACCCTGCGCCTGGAGGCGGCCCTGGCCCTCCACGGCCACGACATCAGCCCGGAGACGTCACCACTGGAGGCGGGCCTGGGCTGGGTGGTTCACCTGGACAAAGGCCCCTTCCTGGGGTACGATGAACTTGTCAAGATCAAGGCGACCGGACCGGCGCGGCGGCTGGTGGGCTTCGAGATGACCGGCCGGGGCATCCCCAGGGCGGGCTACCGCATCCTCAGAGACGGCACGGAAGTGGGGCGGGTCACCAGCGGCGGCCCCGCGCCGACCCTGGGGAAGAACATTGGGCTGGGCTATGTGCCCGCCGCCCTGGCGCAGCCCGGTACCGAGCTGACCATCGACATCCGGGGCACCCAGGTCCCGGCCCGCGTCGTGCGGCGGCCTTTCTACCGCCGCCGGGAAGCGGCACAGTCCGGCCCGGTCACCTGATCCGCTGCGCCGTCCACCGCAGCAGTGCAGCGCCCAGGACCGCCGCGGTGGGCGGTCCGGCTCGCGCCACGACGTTCGGATAATCTCACCCGTAGGCAGCCATAATGACCACAGTACCCGACCCGCTCCATCTTCCCCAGTCATCGGAGCCTGCCCGCCAGGAGGCGGAGCAAGACCTTGGGAACCTCTGGCTGGCCCAGGTCCTCTGGGACATGGGCGCGATCAAGTTCGGGAACTTTACCATTGGACGCTCCACCGTCAATTCGCCGGTCTACGTGAACGTCCGGCTCCTGGTCAGCTCACCCTCGCACCTGCGGCGGGCAGCCGAGGTCATTATGGAGGAAACCCGGTTCGAGCTGCTGCGACGCCGCCCCAAGGTGTCGTCCTTCGATTTGGTAGCCGGGGTGCCCTTCGGCGGACTGCACCTGGCAACGGCTTTCTCGCTGCTGACGCAGGTGCCGATGGTCTACGCCTACGAGCGGCCGGCCCACCAGGGCGGCGGGCACACCATTGAGGGGCGCTACGAGCCGGGGCAGACGGTCCTGATTATCGACGACCTGATCACCACCGGCGGCAGCGTCCTCCAGACCGCCAGCCTGCTGGAGGAGGCCGGCCTGGTCGTCAAGGATGCGGTCGTGCTCATCGACCGGGACGCGGGGGCGGGGGAGCGCCTACACCAGCACGGCTACCACCTGCTCTCCATCCTGAACCTGGAAGTGATGCTGAACTACTACCTGTCCACCGGGCGCATCTCGGAGGATATCCACCGCCGCTGCCTCGAGTACCTGGAGGCCCAGCGGCCGCACCGGAGAGGCACCAGCCCCGTCTAGCGCGCAAGGAGGGAGTTCGGCCCCATGTCCGCAGCGTTGCGCCAGACCCGCTACGCCGACCTGTGCGCCGAAGCCCGGCTGTCCATCGCCCCGGACGAGGAGGTGCGCGCCGAGCGCCAGTGGGTGAAGGGCAGCGCGGAAGAGCAGATCCGGCTGTCCTGGTGGAAGCACGGGCGCATGGTGCCCCGGCCCGCCAGCCTGTCCGAAGCCCAGCTCGTCGCCCTGCTGGAGCGGGGCATCGCCGAGGGCGTGTTCACCCCCTTCTTCCTCCGCCAGCTGCTCGGCGTCATGGAGCGCAACGCCCATGCCCTCGTGCAGGACTGAGGACTGAGGGCAGCATACTCAGCACTCATCCCTCAGCACTCGGCCGTGGTCCCGCGGGCGGCGGTCTAGCTCCTGGAGGTCGGCGGATGGAATCCCCCCAGCGCCCGCAGCAGGTGCGCTACACCAAAGAACATGAGTGGGTCGCCCTGGACCAGGAGGGCTACGCCGTCATCGGCATCTCGGACTACGCTGCCGGGGAACTGGGCGATGTCGTCTACGTCCAATTGCCGGAGGTGGGCAGCACCATCCAGCAGCTCCAGAAGTTCGGGGAGATCGAGTCCGTCAAAGCCGTCTCCGACCTCTACGCTCCCGTGAGCGGTGAGGTGGTGGCGGTCAACGAGCAGGTGACCGCCGCGCCGGAAGTCGTCAACCAGTCGCCCGCAGACAAGGGCTGGCTGCTACGGGTGCGCATGAGCAACCCCGACGAGCTGAACACCCTGATGGATACCGCCCAGTACGAGGCTTACCTCAAAGAACTGGAGCGCCAGGCCCTGGGAGGCGAGTGATCCCATGCCCCTGTCGTACATCCCCAACACCGACGCCGACCGTGCGGCGATGCTGCGGGCCATCGGCGTTGACGCACCACACGACCTGTTCACGGATATCCCCGCCGCCTACCGCGACCCGGCCCTCAGGCTGCCGCCGCCCCTCTCCGAACTGGAGCTGAAGCGGGAGCTCGGGCGCATCGCAGCCCGCAACGCCGCCCTCGATGGCTTCGGCGGGATGCCCAGCTTCCTGGGCGGGGGCGTGTACCGCCACTTCATCCCCAGCGTAGTCGGCAGCATCGTCGCGCGGGCCGAGTTCTACACCGCTTACACGCCTTACCAGCCGGAGATCAGCCAGGGCACGCTCCAGTACACCTACGAGCTTCAGTCCATGCTGTGTCAGCTCACGGGGATGGACGTAGCCAACGCCGGGATGTACGACGGGGCCACTGCCGCCGGGGAGGCCGCGCTCATGGCCGCCCGCCTGACCGGGCGGCAGGCCGTGGCGGTCTTTTCCACCGTCGCCCCCAATATCCGGGACGTGGTGGCGACCTACTGCTCCGGCCCGGAGCTTGCGGTCCGGGAGATCGCCGCAGGCGGGCCCCCGCAGGTCGGGGGCGAGGTGGCCTGCGTGCTGGTGCAGCAGCCCAACGCGTTCGGTTACCTGGAAGACCTGGGGGCCTGGGGCCGGGCCGCGCACGCCGCGGGCGCGCTGCTGGTGGTCTCCGTGGACCCGATCAGCCTGGGCCTGTTCCGGCCGCCCGCCGACTACGGGGCCGACATCGTGGTGGGCGAGGCGCAAGCCCTGGGGAACGCGCCCAATTTCGGCGGGCCGTACCTGGGCATCTTCACCTGCCGGGAGCAATTCCTGCGCCAGATGCCCGGTCGCATCGTGGGCCGCACCACCGACGCCGAGGGCCGCACCGGCTACGTCATGACCCTCCAGACCCGCGAGCAGCACATCCGGCGGGAGCGGGCCACCTCCAACATCTGCACCAGCCAGGCCCTGGTGGCGCTGGCAGCAACCGTCTACCTCGCCTGCCTGGGCCCGCGCGGCCTCCGGCAGATAGCCGAGCTATGCTACCACAAGGCCCATTACGCCGCGGCGCTGATCGCCAAGCTGCCGGGCTTCGAGCTAGCATTCGATCGCCCGTTCTTCAAGGAGTTCGTCGTGCGATGCCCGGTTGCCCCAGCCGAGTTGAACCGACGGCTACTGGAGG
>JACQUQ010000060.1 GCA_016210175.1 Chloroflexota bacterium
CTCAATCTCTTGCGGCAGGATAAGACGGCCAAAGTGGGCATCAAAGGCAGGCGCCTCAAGGCCGGCTGGGATGAGCACTACCTGCTGAGCGTCCTCTTCGGCTCATAATGCGATTGCCCTGGGTGGACCCCAATATTCTGGTGGTGGGACCGCTGGTGCTCGCCTGGCACGGGCTGCTTATCGGCCTGGGGGTGCTGGCCGGGGTGCTCGTCGCAGCGCAGATCGGCAAGCGCCTGCGGTACCAGCTCAGCGACGACGCTATCTCCGCCATCGCACTCTGGGCCGTTCCCGGCGGGATCGTAGGGGGACGCCTGGCCCACGTCGTCGACCGCTGGGACTTCTACGCCAGCAACCCCGCCAGCGTGCTGGCGATCACCGAGGGGGGCATGGCCATCTGGGGCTCGGTCCTCGGTGGCTCCCTGGCGGCGTGGCTCTATGTCAAACGGCAGGGCCTGCCGGTGGGCCAGGCTGCCGACCTGGGGGCCTTTGGGCTGCTCGTGGGCCAGATCATCGGGCGGGTCGGCTGTCTCATCAACGGCGACGCCTACGGCGCGCCCACGGAGGTGCCCTGGGCCGTGGTCTACACCCATCCGGGGGCCTTTGCTCCCCTGGGCGTGCCGACCCACCCCTGGCCGGTGTATGAGATCCTGTGGAGTGGTCTGACCCTGGCGCTGCTCTGGCGGCTCATGGGCCGGGTCCGGCCTGAGGGCATGCTCTTCCTCCTCTACCTGGCCGCCTACGCCGTAGGACGCTTCTTCTTGACCTTCCTGCGCCAGGAGCGCATTCTGTTCCTGGGCTTGCAGGAGGCCCACCTTATCTCGCTGCTGGTGCTGGCCGTCGTCGTCCCGGCGCTGGTCTATCTGAGCCTGACCTCCGCTACGACCCGCCGTATGGCGCCCTCACGCCACTAGTGCGTGTTTGCACATTGGAGATAGGCCGGGCGCGCATGTTGTCATGCTGAGGCCGGAGGCCGAAGCATCCGTAGCCCCTGCAAGCTAGGGCACCAGGAGTACGGATGCTTCGTTGCGCTCAGCATGACAGACAGAGCGCATCTTTCCACATTATAAGTGATTTACCCTCACGCCACTGGCCGGGAGGTTCCTATGACCCGAAAGGTGATACTCTACGGTAAGCCCGGTTGCCACCTCTGCGAACAGGCCCTGGCGCTGCTGGAGCAGGTCAGCCGCAGCCTCCCCTTCGCGCTGGACATCCAGGAGGTGGATATCACCACCGACCCCAAGCTTGAGGAGGAATATGGCGAGGCCATCCCCGTCATCGCCATCGAAGACGGGTTGTCCCTGAGCGCCATGTTCATCAAGCCCAACCTGCTGCGGGACGCCCTGGAAGCCGCCGCGGCCGGTCGCTGAGGCGCTGCCATGGAGACCGCACCGCGTCCGTCCCAAGCTGAGGCCGTCTCCACCCGGCGTCAGGCCCTCGACCGCGCCGCCACCGGGGGCGCGCTGGCGGTCGCGCACTTCGTGGCGCACCACTGGCTGGCCCTGGCGAACCTCTTCTTCGCCGCGGTGGTGCTGGCCGCGGCCCTGGCCCCCTTGCTGCTGGCGGCCGGTCTGGAGGCCCCGGCGCGGGCCATCTACGTAGCCCTCAAGATCACCTGCCACCAGATGCCGGAGCGCAGCTACTTCCTCTTCGGGGAGCAGATGGCCTTCTGTCAGCGCAACACCGCCATCTTTGGCGCGGCCTTCCTCGCGGGCCTGGCCTTCGTGCCGCTCCGCCGCCGCCTGCGGCCCCTGTCCTGGAAGCTCTTCTTCCTCTTTGCCCTCCCGATGGCGGTAGACGGCTTCACCCAGCTCTTCGGCTGGCGGGAGAGCACCTGGGAACTGCGCACCGTCACCGGCACCCTCTTCGCCGTGGGCTGGGTGTGGTTCATCTACCCCTGGGCCGAGGCCCACCTGCTGCGCATGGACGCCCAACTCCACGCCGAGATGCACGCCCTGAACCGGGAACCGTAGCGCCATCGGCTTTCCCGCCCGCAAGAATGGCCGGGGCAACGGCGTGCAGGAGAGCCGCCACGCGTTGCGGCCGGTCCCGCGCGACATCCTGGCCCGGTCGTTACCGGGCGAGCCGCCGCAACACCGTGCTGAGCAGGTCAACGCTGAGGACGAGCAGGAAGTACACCAGGAGGAGGAGCGCGACGTCGGTATAGTGGAAAAAGCTCATGCGCAGCCGGAACTCCCGCCCCAGGCCGGCGGCGCTCACGAAGCCCACCACGATGGTAGTGCGGATGATGACTTCCCAGCGATAGAGGATGTAGGTCAAGAATTGCGGCAGCGCCGACGGCAGCACCGCATAGAGCAAGGTCTGGGCGCTGCTGGCCCCCGCGGCCCGCACGGCCCGCGCCGGGCGGAGGTCGAGATCCTCCACCACTTCGGCGCAGAGCTTTCCCAGTACGCCGAAGTTGTGGATACCCAGGGCGATGGCTCCCGGCAGGATGCCCGGCGAGAAGATGAACACGATGAGCATGGCCCAGACCAGTTCCGGCACGGCACGAGAGAAGATGTACGCGGCCCGGATGACGACGAAGAGCACCGGCGCGATCCCGTGGCGGGTGCGGGTCAGGGCACCATCAGCCGTGATGCGCGCCGCAGGAATGACGGTCGCCAGCATCCCCAGGGCGGCGATCCCGATGGCCAGCACGCTCATGGCAAGGGTGTGGTAGGCCAGGCCCGCGGCCTCGGCCCAGCGCTCCGGGAGCAGGAAGGCAGGACGGGCCGGGCTATCCAGGCCCAGGAAGCGGGAGAGGAACCGCTGGGCGTGCTCCCAGGTCTCCGGGGTGAGCAGGCTGACGTACCGGGTGTGCTGCTCGCCCAGGACGAAGCCCCAGGAGCCGAGGGTGAGCAGGAGGAAGCCCCAGGCGGAGAGCCGGAGCAGGCGGGAGCGGGCGGGCTGCGGCCCACCGGTGGACCGCAGGCGCCCCCCGGCGTCGCTCTCCCAGCCTTCCCGATGGGCGGGGGAGGGGATGATCACGCGACCAGCCTCGTGCGGATCAGGCTGCTCCAGGCGTCCACCAGCACCACCAGAGCCACCAGGAAATACACGAAGGTCCAGACCTGGGCGTAGTTCAGGTCATCCAGGGAGATCTGGATCTGGTAGCCCAGGCCACCCAGTCCCACGAAGCTCATGATGGCCGCGGAGCGGATGCCGCACTCGAAGCGGTAGAGGGCATAGCTTGCCAGGTCGGGCCAGACCAGCGGCAGACGGCCATAGAGGAGGACCTGCCACTCGCTCGCCCCGCTGGAGCGGAGGGAGCGCAGAGGGGCTTCCGGCACGTCGTGCAACATCTCGGCCAGGATGCGGCCCAGGATGCCGGCATAGGGCAGGGCGAGGGCCAGGACCGCTGCCAGGGGGGACAGTCCCAGGGCGGCCACCAGGAGCCATGCCCACACCAGTTCGTGGATGGCCCGCAAGCTGCCCAGGAACGCGCGGCAGGCCGTGGCCGTTATGAGGCGCAAGCGCGGCTGGCGCACCAACACGCCTGAGGCGAGAATGCCCGTGGGAAGGGCAAGGGCGAAGGCCAGCGTGACGCCCGCGGTGGCGTAGGCCAGGGTGCGCCAGCTCGCGACCAGGCCCAGGTACAGGAGGTCGGGCGCCAGGTCGGGGCGGAGCATGGCCCCCAGGAGCCGGGCCGCAGCGGCCAACCCGCCGTCGTGCAGCAGCGGCTCACCCCAGTTGACGTTCAGCAGGCTCCAGAGGAACGCCCCCACCAGGATGACGGTGAGCAGGCCCCGGTTCCCCATCCGGGGCGCCGCCCAGCCACGGCCCGTATCGGTGTGCTCCGCTATCGCCATCGTACTCCCTAACGCGCCAAACTGAACCAGGGACGAAACTGAGGGATAAGCTCGTATTTTGTCAGCCGTGAATTGGTGGGTGAGACTGCCGCCGTGAACGGCGGGCCCGCCTTTTAGGGCGGCGGGGTGGAACCCACCAAAGGAGGACGGAGTCCCCATCCTGTCCGCTCCTGAGGGACCAGCCTCGCGCTTCGGCCTGCGCCCCTCTTGCTTCCCCCTACGATGGCCCGCCGTCCTCCAGGGCATAGAGGCGGGCCATCTCCTCCTCCGTCACCGCATCGGCGGGGAGGTCGAAGACCAGGCGTCCCCGGCGCAGCGCGATGATGCGGGAGAAATACCGCAGCGCCAGGGGGACCGAGTGCAGGCTGGCGACCAGGGTCTGCCCCTCTTCCTGGGTGATGCGGGACAGCATGGCCACCAGGTCCTCGGCCCGGGCCGGGTCCAGGGCGGCCACCGGCTCATCGGCCAGGATGGCTCGCGGGCGCTGCACCAGCAGGCGCGCCAGGGCCACGCGCTGCTGCTCGCCCCCGGAGAGGTGGGACGTGCGCTCGTGCAGCTTCTCCGGGATACCGACACGGGCCAGCGCGCCGCGCGCCCGCTCCAGCTCCTGGGGCACGACCAGGGAGAGCAGCGACCGGAAGAAACCCCACTCCCCCAGCCGCCCGGCCAGGACGTTGTGCGCCACCGCCAGCGACGGCACCAGATCGAAGCTCTGGGGCATGATGCCGACGAGCCGGGCCAGGTCCCGCCCCGGACGCAGGGCCTCTCCCGGCTGCCCGGCCAGAGACAGCCGCCCGGTGTCGGGCCGGATGACCGCGGCCAGCAGGTTCAGCAGGGTGGTCTTGCCGCTGCCGCTCGGCCCCATCAGCGCGACCCGCTCACCGGGCGCGATGGTCAGGGACAGGGGAGCCAGGGCCACCAGCCCGCCATACACCTTGCTCACCCCCTCCAGGGCAAACATGGGGTTGGCAGACGTCCCCGCCCCAGGGGCCGCAGCTGTGCGGATGAGATTGGCATTAGCGGATGATGCCAATGGACTCGGCTACCTCCCGAATTGCGGCGTAGTTCTCGTTCCGGGTCGGGATGAACTGCTCCGTGGCGAACCGCTTCAGGACCTCCTCGTGCGATGGTCCCATGCCCAGGATGGCAGCTTTCACCTGCTGCTTGGTGCCACTGCCGAACGTCTGGTCCACGTCGCCCCGGATGGTCCAGTTGTAGTCAAAGTACGCCGGTGTGGTGAAGAAGACCCGCACCTTGCTGGTGTCCACCTTGCCTTCCTTCAGCCGCGCCTCCCATACGGCCTCGTTCACGGCTCCGGCCTGGAACGCCCCCGACTCCACCAGTTGGATGGTCTTGTCATGGGAGCCGGCGAAGTTGGGCGGGCCTTTGAGGTCCCGCTCTGGGGTGATGCCCGCCTTGAGCATGAAGTAGCGCGGCATCAGGTGGCCGGAAGTGGAGCTTTCGCTGCCGAAGGTAAAGGTCAGGCCCTTCAGGTCCTCCAGCCTCTGCACCAGCAGACCGGCCCGGACGATGAACTTGGAGTGGAACTCGGCGTCGCGGGGCCGCTGTGCGAAGGCTTCGGCATCGGGGACGACGGCCATCGCCTGCACCGCGGTCAGCCCGCCGAACCAGGCCAGGTGAATCTCCCCGCGCTCGAAGGCCGTGACCAGGGCAGCGTAGTCCACCATGGGGACGTATTCGACCTTCAGGCCCGTCGCTTCGCTGAGGTACCGGGCCATCGCACCGAACTGACGGTGCAGCGCGGCCACGTCCTGGTCCGGGATGGCGCTGATCGTAAAAGTCTTCGCTCCGCCGGGACCTGATGCCGCCTGACCGCACGCCGCCAGCACCAGCACCGACAGGACCACCAGCCACGCTGCCGGCGACCACGGACCGCGCCCCGCTCCGGGCCGGCGCCGCACCGCATGCGCCATCGCTGCCGCTCCTTGCACGAGGGTGAGGTACCACTGCCGGCCATTGCCGTCGGATGGAGACCCTTGCCAAGGTATACCGCATCGGTATATCTTGGCAAGGATTATGCCGAATTGTCATAGTAAGGAGGTGGGAGCGTGGATATCGCCTGGCTGGAAACGTTCCTCGCCGTGGTCCGACACCGCAGCTTTACCCGCGCCGTCCAGGACCTGCATTGCAGCCAGCCGGGGGCCAGCCGGCAGATCCAGAAGCTGGAGCGCGAACTGGGGGTGGCCCTGCTCGAACGGCGGGGCAAGACCGTGTACCTTACCCCCGCCGGAGAGCAGTTCCAGCGGTATGCGGAGGAGGCGCTGCGGCACTACCAGCAGGTGGTGCAGGAGCTGCGCGGGAAGCGGACCGCACTGGCCGGGGAGCTACGCATCGTCGCCAGCACCACACCGGGCGAGTTCCTCGTGCCGGGGCTGGTGAGCCAGTTTACCGAGCGCTTCCCCCAGGTCCAGCCGCAGGTCTTCATCACGGATTCCGCAACGGTGGTCGAGGAGCTTGCCGAAGGGCGGTGGGACGTGGGCTTTGTGGGGGCGCGGCTGCCCCGGCGCGGCCTGCGCTACCGCACGGTCGCCGAGGATGAGGTGGTGCTGGCGGTGCCGGCAGGCCACCCGTTCGCGGCCCGTGGGGAGGTGCCCCTGGTAGAGCTTGCCGGACAGCCGTTCCTGGAGCGGGAGGGGGGATCGGGGACGTTGCTCAGCGTCCAGCGGGCCTTGGCGGTGCGGGGGCTGGGCCTGCCTCCCCACCGCACGGTCATGGTCCTGAACACCACGCAGGCCATCGTGTCCGCGGTGGAAAGCGGCTATGGCATCGGCTGGGTCTCCTCACTGGCGCTCGACCACCGCAGCGCCGGGCGCCTCGCCGGAGTCCGGCTGGCAGAACTCCGCCTCCAGCGGGTGCTCTCCCTGGTCTACGACACTCGACGCCCGCTGCCCGACGTCGCGGTGGCGTTCATCCGTTGGGTGCAACGATAGTCCTCGCTCTCCGGTACCCATGCCTGACCGCAGGCAGCCGCGACGCGGGCGGGATGGAGCGGGGGCTACTCGGTCCCGACCAGCTTGTTGCGGAGCGCGAACGCCACGGCTTCGCTCCGCCGGGAAAGCCCGAGCTTTTGCAAAATGCGGCTCACGTGGTTGCGGACGGTGTGATCGCTGAGGTACAGGCGCTCGGCGATCTCCTTATTGGTCAGCCCCCTCGTGACCAGGGCCAGGACCTCCAGCTCACGCTCCGACAGGGCCTCGCCCTGCCCTTCCCGCTGCCAGGCCGGGATCTGCTGCACCCGCTCGATGACCTTCCGGGTCACCGTCGGGTCCAGCAGCGCATCGCCGCGGCCCACGGCACGGATCGCCCCCAGGAGCTCGGCCTTCCCCGTGTTCTTGAGGAGGTAGCCCGATGCGCCCGCCATCAGCGAGGAGAAGATCGCTTCCTCGTCGCTGTACGACGTGAGCATCAACACCTTGGTCTCCGGGAGCAGGGCCTTGATCTCCCGGCAGGTTTCAATGCCGCTGTCGTGCTCCAACCGCACATCCATGAGCACCACATCCGGGCGGAGCGCCTGCGCCCGTTCCAGCGCCTCGTGGGCGTCCCCAGCCTCAGCGACGACCTCCATATCCTCTTCAAGTTGCAAGATCACACTGAGCCCTTCGCGCACCACCTTGTGGTCATCGACAATCATGATGCGAAAGCGCTTCACGACGCTTCCTCCCTGCGGCCGGTTGTGGCAGAAACGTGGGTGCCCCGGCCCGGTGCGCTCCGCACCTGGAGGCTCCCGCCGATCTCTTCCACTCGCTGGCGCATGTTGCGCAGTCCCCGCCCGGCTCTGCCGGACATCTCGGGTGCCGTCCCATCGTCCAGGGGGAAGCCGACGCCGTCATCAGCGATATCGAGACGCACGTAGCCCCCATCAAAGCTGAGGGCTACCCGCACCCGCTGGGCCTGGGCATGCTTGTAGACGTTCGCCAGCGCCTCCTGCGCGACACGGTAGAGCGCCGCCCGCGTCTCCACCGGAAGGCCCGCCTCCTGCCCCTGCACCGTAAAGTCCACCGTCACCTTACCCACCCGGCCAAACTCTCGGATCTGGCTCTCCAGGGCCTGGGCCAGCTTCCCTTCTTCGGAAAAGAGCGGTTGCAGGTCGAACAGGTATTGCCTGGCCTCCCACAACGCGTTCCGCGAAAGCCGCAAGGAGTCCAGGAGCCGCGCTGCCAGTCCGGGGTCGCCGCGCTCAGCGAGCTCCACGCAGGTCTCAAGGTTGAGGGTGAGCATATAGAGGTATTGGGCTATCCCGTCGTGGATCTCCCGCGCCAGCCGGTTGCGCTCGGCCGCCGCGGCCAGGGCCTCCCGCTCGCGGTACAGGGTGACGTTGTGTACACCGAGGGCAATCTGGGCAGCCAGGGAGGTTGCCGTCATCAACGCCTGCTCAGGGTCATCCTGGGACGTATCCCTGGCAACCACCAAGACGCCGAGGACCTGGTTGCCCAGGGCCAGGGGAAGGCACGCCTGCCAGAGGGCATCAGGCACCGGGAGGTCCGCCACGGGCGTGCGGGAACGCCGCCCCACCGCCGTGAAGCTCTCGTTCTTCGCGACGATCTTGCGCATGACCGCCAGCCCGGACCGGGGAGCCTCCCAGGGGTCATATGCGGCAAACCGGCCATAGCCCACGACCCACCCCAGGCTTCCGCCTTGGGTCAAGAAGACCGCGCCGTGGTCGTAGCCGAAGGTTTTCGCCACAGACTCGGCCACATCCATGAACGGGGCCAGGTCCCCGGAGGCAGCCAGGATCGCCCGCGCCACCTGCGCCAGCCCCGCGCTCTCCCGGACACGCCGCCGCATCCGCCGTTGCCCGCGCCACCAGCGCCGCACCCTGCTCGACAGCCCCAGGACCGACAGGGCGACCATCAGCGGAACACGTGCCGCCTTCACCAGGTGTACCTCCTGCTCCCTGCCGCTGGCACCCGCGCGGTCCCCGGTGTTCCGTAGGGCCTGCCCGCACAGGACACCGGCCCTACCCAACCAACGATAGTGAGTTTCCCCTTCGCACTACAGCGCTTGGGCACTTCAGGACGGCACGCGGCTACTCTACCATATCCATCCTTGGAAGAAAAACACGCATGCCTTGGTCAGGGAAAGCGGAAGGCGCGCCGTGTAGCGCTATGACTCGCCCGTCTCAATGGGCAAGTCCGACCTGTTCCCCCACTCGGCCCAGGAGCCGTCGTACATCGCCACGTGGGGATACCCGATGAGCGCCAGGCTAAAGGCCGCATGGGCGGCCCGTACCCCACCCTGGCAGTAGGTGATGACGCGCTTCTCCGGAGTGACCCCTGCCTCCATGAAGCGCTGCCGGATCTCCTCCGCCGGGCGGAACTTTCCATCTGGCCCCAGGTTGTCTTGCCAGAAGACAGGCCGCGCGCCGGGGATACGTCCCCCGCGCGCGGCCCGGACCTCGGTGCCGAGGTACTCGCTCCGACGGCGTACATCCACCAGGGCCGTCTCCGGGTCCGCGAGGTGGGCAAGCACATCGTGTGCCAGGGCACGCCGGGACGTGCGTGGCGGCCCCGGCGTGAACCTGGCCGTGCGCGCCTGGGGCGGCTCGGTGCTGAGGGAATGCCCCGCTGCCTGCCACGCCTGGATACCCCCATTGAGGATCTTCACCGCATCGTGGCCGTAGTAGGTGAGGACCCACCACAGGCGTGCGGCGAAATGGCCGCCCTCGTCATCGTAGCCGACCACCAGGGTATCGTTGCCAATGCCCAGGCGCTCCATGACCGCGGCAAGTTGGTCCGGCGTGGGGATGAGGTTGCGCACCGCGGCCGTGGTATCTGCCAGGTCCGTGGCCCAGTTGACATACACGGCGCCGGGGATGTGGCCCGTAGCGTACGCGGCGCGGCCGTCCCTGCCGTCAAAGAAGAACCGGCAATCCACAATCCGGATCGCGGGGGCATTCAGATGCTCAGCGAGCCATGCGACCTCTGCCAGCAGGTCCAGGCGGGCATAGCCTGCGCTCATAATCGTCTCCCCTGTCAGCATGTTCCCCCGTGCTCAGTCTTCCATCTGTAGGATATCATGCTGCGGCGTGGAATGAACCGCCCCGGGTTTGCCCCGGGTTTGATGGAGGGTTCGTTTATTGGGTCCCGGCTGCCGCCGGGGTAGCACCCCACGGAACCGTGGTGGGGTAGGAGCACCTTGAAAATGGCAGGTCCAGAGGGCAACCTGACAGATGTGACTTCCACCTCGCATCCGGGGGCGCTGACTATGGACCCGCAGGCCCAATTCTGCCATAACCCGTGCTGTCCTGCCAGGGGACAGGTCGGACGGGGCAACATCGGCATCCAAAGCCAAAAGGAGCGGCGCTACCGGTGTCTGACCTGCGGCCAGACCTTCGCCGCCACGAAGGGCACGCCCTGCTAGCGCCTGCACCGGACTGCCGATCTGATGGTCATCGTCGTGACCTTGCTGTGCCACGGCTGTCCGCTGCAAGCCATCATCGCTGCCTTCGGCCTGGAGGAGCGGACGGTCACGGCTTGGCAAGGCCGGCTGGTCAGCATGGTCAGCGGGTGCACGAGCACCTAAGTAGGATTCCAGAAGTCTTTTGCACTTTTCCAGGCGAGCGGGTATGCTCCCTTCTGCTCAGGGGGGAGCATAGCCATGGTTTTTGTCCGACCGCTCGATGACCGGGAACGACAGCAACTGCGACGGCTGACCCGCCAGGAAGTGGGCCGGGTGAGTGAACGCATCCGCATGATCCTGCTGTCCAACCGGGGCTACACCGTACCCCAAATCGCCGCGATTTTCGAGTGCGCTGAAGCCACCGTCCGGCACTGGATCGCTCGCTTCGACGCCCAGGGCATGGAGGGCCGGCGCGACCGCCCTAGACCGGGGCGGCCGCGCAAAGCGGACGCGGCCGCCCGCCAAACCATCGCGGAGCAGGTGACGACACCACCATCGGCCGCAGGCTACGCCTGCGGCTTCTGGACCGTGGTCACCCTGGCAGCGCACTTGGCGACCGGCTTCGGCCTGAAGCTGAGCCGCGCCACCCTGCGCCGGGTGCTGCTGGCCCTGGACTTCTGCTGGCGCCGTCCCCGCCATGTCTTGCCGGATGACCCGGCAGCGGCGAGCAAGAGGTGGTCCTTGTGCCAGCGGGTGCTGGCGGCCCCGCAGGATACCGTCCTGCTGTGCCAGGATGAGTGCGACGTGCACGTGCTGCCGGTGCTGCGGGCCATGTGGATGCGCCGCGGCCAGCAGGCACGTATCCCCACGCCCGGCACCAACCGCAAGCGCGCGGTCTTCGGGGCCCTGGAACCGGCCACCGGGCGCTGGCTCTACCAGGTCACCCAGCGCAAACGGGCGGTCGAGTTCATCGCCTTCTTGGAGTGCGTGCTGCTGACCTATCCCGACCGAGCGGTGCTGGTGATCCTGGACAATGCCAGCATCCACACCGCTAAAGCCGTGCGCGCGTGGCTGGCCGACCATCCTCGTCTGGACTTGCTCTTCCTGCCCTGCTACAGCGGGCAGGAGCACAACCCTGTGGAGAAGGTGTGGTGGCGCCTCAAGGACCGGGTAGCGGCCAACCGGCTGCACGGTTCTATCGAGGCCCTGGTCGAAGCCGTCCACGAGTTCTTTGGCTCCTTCACCCCCGAGGCAGCTCTCCAGCTGGCTGCCTGAAAACTCGAATGAACTTTTGCAACCCTACTTAGGAGGCTGTCAATCGTGAATTGCCGGATAGAGACGCTTGAGGTTGATGCGAGCGTCGGCGGTGGTGTAGCACCAGTCGATGGTGCGGTGCTGCCCATTGCGCTCCGCCTCCCACGCCGCTACCTGCCGCTCCAGCGTCGTCCGGTCCGGTAACCGCCGGTCCAGGCACTGCCCGGCCAGCACGCTTAACTCGATTTCCGCCATGTTCAGCCAAGTGCCATGCTTGTCGGGCAATCGCATCTTGCAGGGGGGGAGGTAGTAGGCGAGGCGAGGGAGTGGGATACGGAGCAGGTCTGTTGGGGAGCACACCAAGGAGGCCCGCGAGGCAGCAAGCACCGTCCTGCCGCATTCGTGACCATTTTGGTGAGGTCGAGGATCCCCGTATCGAGTGGAGCAAACGGCAGCAGTTGCTGGACATTATCACGATTGCTCTGTGCGGGGTCATCTGCGGGGCAGCTGGATGGGTGGAAGTCGGGGAGAGGAATTGGGGAAGGCCACACTCCCGTGGCCGCGCCGCTTCCTGGAGTCGCCGAACGGCATCCCCTCGCATGACACCTTCGGGCGGGTGTTCGGCGCCTTGGACCCGGAGCAGTTCGAGCAGAGCTTTGGCCGGCGGGTCGAGGCCTTGGCGCAGCGCACTGCGGGGCACGTGCTGGCCCTGGACGGCAAGACGTTGCGGCGCTCGCACGACCAGTCGGCGGAGCGGCAGGCGCGCTGCATCTGGTCAGCGCCTGGGCCAGCGCCAACCGGCTGGTGCTCGCTCAGGTGGCAGGTCGCTGCCAAGTCCAACGGAGATCACCGCCTTTCCCCTGCTGCTGGAGCTGTGGGACCTGCAGGGCTGCACGGTGACCATTGACGCCATGGGTTGCCAGACCGCCATCGCCCGCACGATCGTGGAGCAGGGGGCGGACGCGGTGCTGACGCTCAAAGCCAATCAGGGGCCGACCGCTTCGTGGGGGTGGCCCATGACCAGCAGCGGACGGTGGAGCAGGGGCACGGGCGGATAGCAACGCGGCGCATTACCACCATCAGTGAGCCGCAATGGCTGGCCCATCTGCAGGCGGCAGGCGCCTGGGCCGGTCTGCGTAGCATCGGGCGCATCGAACGGCGGCGGGAGGAGCAGGGAGAGATGACGGAGGAGACGCACTACTACCTGAGCACCTTGCCCGGGGATGCCCGCAGCTTGGGGACCGCAGTGCGGGCGTATTGGAGGATCGAGAACCGGGAACATTGGGTGCTGGATATCGCATTCCGGGAAGATGAGAGCCGGGTGCAGGTAGGGCATGCGGCCTAGAACCTGGGGGTACTGCGCCGGCTGGCGCTCAACCTGCTGCGGCTGGAGACCACGACCAGGGCGGGCATCAAGGCCAAACGGCTCACGGCAGGCTGGGACGAGCAGTACTTGCTCCGCATTCTCTTCAGTTACTGACCCAGACGTGAGGGTCTTAGCTAGGCTTTGTCCAAATCAGGCGGCATAGGCAAGGGTGGCGGTGAGGCGGTCCCACAAGGAGCGGGGGATTTCCACCATGCCCGCTGGAGTGGGTGATGTGGTGAAAACCTGGAC
>JACQUQ010000061.1 GCA_016210175.1 Chloroflexota bacterium
CTGGTTCAATAACCGGCGGCTCTTCAGTGCCATCGGCTACCTGCCGCCGGCAGAGTATGAAGCCAGCAGCGGTGCTATACTCACCCCGGCCGGAGCCGGGACTCAATAAACGAATTCTCCATCAAACCCGGGGCGGTTCAGAAAAACGAGAATTCCTGCTATATTTTCCATTCAATAACCCGCAAGATCTCGTCCGCGAAGAATAACCTCCCGTACGAGACGCCAGCCTCAGGTCGCAAGACACCTTCCTCGACCAGTTTCTGGACGGTACGCTGTGCCGTGGGGTAGGTGACCCCTAGGGCGCGTTGTGCAAGCGGAATGGTCAAGATAGGGGACGCAAACAGGCTATCCACCAGCCGGAGCGCGAGTGCTGACGCACGCGCTTGGGCAAGCTGTTCGTGCCACTCCTGTTGCAAGTCCTGGAGGCGTCTGGCCCGCTGCACCGCGTCTCGCGCCTGCTCCACGACACCGCGCAGAAAGAACAGCAGCCACTCCCGCCAGGCCCCGCGAGCGCTCACGGCAAAGAGCAAATCATTATAGTCCTGTCGGTGGCGCTCAAAGAATGCACTCAAGTAGAGCAGGGGGAGAGGGAGTAAGTTCCAGTGTACCAGCAGCAGCGAAATCAACAGCCGGCCGATACGTCCGTTGCCGTCCAGAAAGGGATGGATGGCTTCGAACTGGTAGTGGATGAATGCTATTCGTATCAGGGGTGGATACGAATCGTCCGTATGTAAGTAGCGTTCAAAGGCATCCAGGGCTTCGTGCATCGTAGCGCTCGGCACATCGATGCCGATGTAATTCTGGATGCGACGAAACTCGCCGGGATGCGACCGTTCACCCCGTACCCCCTCCATCAGACGCTCGTGCAGTTCGTGCATGAGGCGCAAGCTGATAGGAAGCGCCTCGACCCGTTCTAATCCGTACTCCAGCGCGCGTACGTAGTTGAGCACCTCTCGCACATCGGATTTGAGCGGGGTAGATCTGAAGCCCGGTAACGGTATTTGCCCAGCTTCGTAGGCATACAGATCGGCGATGTTCGCTTGGGTACCCTCAATGCGTGAGGAGAGCACCGCTTCTCTATGGATGAAGGGGCGGATCAAGAGATGCGGGTTTGGGAGCGTACGCCCGAGCCCGGCGAGTTCTCCGAGCGCCCGGTCAGCATCGGACAGTGTTCGTACCAGTTCAGGATCAAAGGCCAACGCCGGAGGCAACGGATCAGGTACGAACGCCCAATACTCTGTCCCTTCGTACCTGGATCTTACCAGACGGCCGCTCGGGCTCTGTTCGAACGGTCTGAGGTCCATGTAGCACGTTCCAACGCTTCGTGGCCGCGCTCCGCCAGGCTTCTCAAGAAGTCAGCGCAAGTACCGGTCGAGGAAGTCGCCCACGGCCGTATACGCGGCAATGCGGTTGTGCCGCTTGACCAGGCCGTGGCCTTCGTCCTCGAAGCGCAGGTACTCCACCGGACGACCGCGGGAGCGCAGCGCCGTGACGATCTGCTCGGCCTCGCCGGCCGGGACACGGGGGTCGTTGGCCCCATGGATGACCATGAGGGGCGCGGTGATGCGGTCCACGTGGTGGATCGGGGAGATCTCCCGGAGGAAGTCGGCATCGTGTTCCAGACTGCCGTACTCCGCCTCCCGCAGCCTGCGCCGCCAGGGACCGGTGTTCTCCAGGAAGGTAATGAAGTTGGCGATGCCCACCACGTCCACCCCCGCGGCCCACAGGTCGGGGTAGGTGGTCAGGGCCGCCAGGGTCATGAACCCGCCGTAGCTGCCGCCCATGACCGCGATGCGCCGGGGGTGGGCGTAGCCGGAGGACCGCAGCCACTCCACCGCGGCCTTGAGGTCGGCCACCGAGTCCATGCGCAACCGCACGTCGTCCAGGTGGGTGTAGGCCTTGCCGTAGCCGGTGCTGCCGCGCACGTTGGGGGCGAAGACGGCGTAGCCCCGCCCCACGAAGTACTGGTGCAGCGGATTGAAGGTGGGCCGCTCCTGGCCCTCCGGCCCCCCGTGGACGGACACCAGCACCGGGAGTTGTCCGTTGGGCCGGGCGCCCGGCGGCAGGTAGAGGAAGGCCGGGATCTCCCGCCCGTCGAACGAGGGGTAGCGCACCAGGGTCGGCTCCACGAAGGCCGACTGGGGGATGCCACCCCGCGCGCTATGGGTGAGCCGGCGCACCCGGCCCCACTCCCGGTCCAGCAGCCAGACGTCGGCGTGGTAGCGGCCGCTGCGGAAGGTGAAGGCCAGGCGACGGGCATCGGGCGACCAGGCCAGGTCGGCGATCACACCGCGAGGGATGCCCGGCGGCCGGTGCTCCCGGCCGGTGGCCGTCTCCCGGATGGTCAGGGTGCTGTAGCCGTCCTCGTTAGTCACGTAGGCCAGCAGGCGGCCGTCGCGAGAGAGGGCCAGGGTCTCCACGTCCCAGTCCGGGGTCGCCAGGTACTCCAGACGGCGGGAGGCCAGGTCCAGGTAGGCCAGGCCGGTGAAGTCCCGCCCTTGGTTGGTGATGAGGTACAGCCCGCGCCCATCGGCAGCCCAGGCCGCGCTGCTGTACTCGGCCTCCTCCTCGTGGGGCGTCAGGTGGACGACCTCGCCCAAGGCCAGGTCCAGCAGGAACAGGTCATTGTCCAGGTTGGTCGTGTAGCGGTTGACCAGCAGCGCGCGGTCGTCAGGGGACCAACCGACCGCGTAGTTGGTGCCGTCGTGCTCGAACACCCGGCGGGCCTCACCGGTAGCCGTGTCCAGCACCGCCACGTCGAAGTAGGCCGGGTGCCGCTCGTTGGAGGCCAGGGCCATGCGCCGATTGTCGTGGGCCCAGCCGCCGAAGGCGTGGATAGTCTCCGGGTTGTGGGTGAGGGGGGTCAGGCGGCTGCCGTCCTCGGCCAGCAGGAACAACTGCTGGCGCTCGTTGCCCCCGCTGTCCATGCCGATGACCAGGTGGCGGGCATGCCAGGCGTAGGCCGCCACGCTCACCCGCTCATCGGTGAAGGTAAGCTGCTGCGGCCAGCCGCCGCCTACGCCCACCGACCACACCTGGGGCACTCCGGTGACATCAGTCAGGAAGGCCACCCGCCGCCCGCTGGGGGAGAAGGAGGCGCCGTAGGCGCTGCGCACGTTGAGATAGCGGCTGAAGTCATAGACCGCTTTCGCCATAGTTGTTCCTCGCTCCCCTGGTTCGTCTCCACCGAGCCTGCCCCCTAAGTATAGCGAGGCACCCCACCGCCCACAACCAGCAACGCCAGCCCGCCCCAGGGGTAGGCGTTCTGGGGGCACCGGGGGTTTCCCGCTCGTCCTTCGACCACGCTCAGGATGAGCAGGAAATCCGCTCATGGTTCGACGGCGCTCACCACGAGCGGATTTCCCGTTGGACCGCGAGAACGCATACACCCTGCCAGCCCACCCCAGGGGAGCCAGGGTCTCCAGCGATCCCCCGAAGCGCCGGAGCGTTGGCCCGGTCAGCCAGGCTCCCGGCACAGCGTCCGGCCAGGCGCCCACCGCGCCTATCTACAGATCCAGCAGATCCCTTGGTGTCCCGATGTCGCCCTGCCCGCGCAGGCTGGTGATCGTCAGTTGGATCCCGCGGGCATCGACACCGAAGCGGTGCAGCGTATGGCGTGTCATCTCCAGGGCTAACTCGAGCTCGCCCATCACCGCCTCCCCTGCCCCGCGCTCCTGGAGGAACGCTGCCTCCGCTTCGCTATGGGTGCGCACCACGATATCGAGCCGTGGGTTCACCCGGCGTGCGTCATCAACGATCTGCCGCACCGCAATCGGGTCGGGGATCGCGACCACCAGGACACGCGCCCGTGCCAGGTTCGCGTGCTCCAGCAGCACCGGGTTGGCGGCGTTCCCAAAGAGCGCAATGATCCCGTGCTCGCGCAACTGGCGTACCACCCGCTGGTCCTGGTCAATCACCACGAAGGTGAACCCACGCCGCCGCAGGGCCGTCCCGATGACGCGCCCCACGCGCCCGTAGCCGCAGATGATGGCATGCCCCCGCGGTCCTTCCGTCGTATCCTTGCCAAGGGCAGGGTGCGTCGCCAGGGCGGAAGGGGGGAGCCGCTGTTCTACCCAGGCGACGCCGGGCAGGGCGACGCGGTGCAGGGAGGGAGAGAGGACAATGCTCGCCGCGGCCCCTGCCAGCATCAAGCTGAAGACCGCCGGCGTCACCGCGTCCAGGTCGGCCCCCAAGCGCGCGAGGAGGAACGAAAACTCCGCCGACTGCGCCAGGGTCACGCCGGTGAGCAGGGCCGTGCGGACCGGATACCCGCTGAGGGCGGTGATAACCGCCGTGAGCAGCCCCTTGCCCAGGACGATGAGCGCGAGGGTCAGGGCCACCAGCGGAAGGTGCTCCACGACAAAGATGGGATCGACGAGCATCCCCACCGAAACAAAGAACAGTCCGGCGAAGATGTCGGTCAGGGGCATCACTTCGCCCAGGATCTGGTGCGAAAGATCGGACTCGCTCACCACCATCCCGGCCACGAAGGCCCCCAGCGCCAGCGAGAGCCCGAAGAAGGTTGCCATATAGGCGGTGCCCAGGGCAATGACCGCGACCGCGAGGACGAAGATCTCCCGACTGCGCAGGGCCGTCAGCCGGTCGAAGAGCCAGGGCAGGCCCCGCGAGCCGAGGAGGATGAAGACGGTCAGGAAGACCCCCGCCTTGCCCAGAGCCCACAGGAGATCGCCCAGCAGCCCGTCGCCCCCCGTCGCCAGCGCCGACAGAAGGACGACCAGCACGACGGTGCCGAGGTCCTGGACCGAAGACCAGGCGAGGCCGATGCGCCCGTGGGCAGCATCGGCCTCGCCCCGCTCGCTCAACACCTTGCTCAGGACCGTGCTGGACGAGTTCGAGATGACCGCCCCGAAGAAGAGCGCCTCCAGCGGTCGCCAGCCGAGGGCGACGCCCACCAGGTACCCCAGCCCGATAGTGGCGAGCACCTGGACCGTGCCCCCCACGCTGGCGACCTTGCCCACTCGGAGGAGATCACGAATGGAGAACTGGACGCCGATGGCGAACATGAGAAAGATGATGCCGATGTCTGCCAGGGCCTGGACCGCGACGATATCACCCACTGGCCCCGGGGTGAACGGGCCGATGGCGATGCCGGCCAGAATATAGCCCAGGACGACCGATTGCCCCAGCCGCGCCGCGATGGTCGCGCCGATGAGCGCTGCTCCCAGCGCGAAGGCCAGATTGACGAGCAGGGTGGAATTGTCCATCCTGAGCTATGCTCCCGAGGCAGCGTTGGGGTATGCCGCGCCCTGGACAGCAGGAGGAGAGCACGGGGGCGACGGCGGAGCCGTTGGGGTACGTGTCGGCACAACATCGCCGCACCGTGGAGGAGCCCCCCCAATCGGGGCGCCCAGAAGCGCCAAGGCCGATAGCCCTCTTCAGGCCATCGGCCTTGGCGCGGTCGTGCGCTCCGGGCTGGCCCCTGGGCGGGTCAGGCGCGGGCGCGTTCCGGCTCTGTGGCCTGCTCCTGGGCGATGAGGTCATTCAGGTAGTGGTCGGCACGAATGGCCGCGGTGCAGCCGTCGCCCGCCGCGGAGACCAGCTGCCGGGCGGCGTTGACCCGGACATCCCCTGCTGCAAACACGCCGGGGATGGCCGTCTCCATCCACAGGTTC
This sequence comes from Chloroflexota bacterium, assembly GCA_016210175.1. Classification (GTDB taxonomy): domain Bacteria; phylum Chloroflexota; class Dehalococcoidia; order SHYD01; family JACQUQ01; genus JACQUQ01. The sequence goes on from JACQUQ010000061.1 coordinate 5,634, forward strand.
GCTTCCAGGTGCCCGCCGCCGTCTATGGGCAACAGCCCTTTCAGGAAGTCGCTCTGGGGCACCAGGCCGATGTACACGAAGACCCCATCCGCCGCGATGGTGCGTCCCTGGCCGGTCTTGACGTTGCGCACCCGCACGCCCCCGACCTTGCTCTCCCCCAGGATCTCCTCCACGACCGTGTCCCACACGAACTCCATCTTGGGGGTGGCAAAGGCCCGCTCCTGGAGCACCCTGCTGGCCCGCAGCTGGTCCCGTCGGTGTACCACGATGACCTTGGCGGCGTAGCGGGTGAGGAACAGCCCTTCGTCCAAGGCAGCATCGCCGCCGCCTACTACCACCACCACCTGGTCCTTGAAGAAGGCGGCGTCGCAGGTGGCGCAGTAGGAGACGCCCCGGCCGGTCAGCTCGGCCTCGCCGGGGACCCCCAGCTTGCGGTGTTCGGCGCCGCTGGTGATGATGACCGCCTTGCCCACGAACTCCCCTTCCGAGGTGTGGACGACCCGGCGGGCGCCCTGGATGGTCAGGCCCTCCGCCTCGGCGAAGACCATCTCCAGGCCGTACTTCTTGGCCTGCTCCTCCATGCGCTCGGCCAGGTCGGGGCCATCGATGCCCTCGGGGAAGCCGGGGTAGTTCTCCACCAGGGAGGTGGTGGCGATCTGGCCGCCGGGGACGGCCTTTTCGAAGAGGATGGTCTTGCGCCGGGCGCGGGCGGCGTAGAGTCCGGCGGTGAGCCCGGCTGCGCCGCCGCCAATGATGATAATGTCGTACTCCTGAGCCATAGTTCCTCCTCCGGGCGCACCCCGCCCCAGACGCAGGTACGGCCGCCAGGGTCGGCATCGGCCGCCCAGCGGGTCCGCACCTGCCCTACGGTGCCGGGCTCTGGTCAGTGGGCAACGGGCGTTGCCCCTGCGACACGCTCAGGCAACGCCCGTTCCTTGAGCGTGTCGAAAGGAATGGGTGTGCCACCACGGGCTAGTGTTTTGTCATCTGTGATTTGAGGGATACCGCTCGGTAGGGGCGGGTTTGAAACCCGCCCCTACAACCCTGCAATTCGCCCGTGACAGGGCACTAGTGCTCTGTCAATCCTACTTTGATGGGTTCCGCCCCGCCGCCCTGAAGGGCGGGCCCGCCGTTCACGGCGGCGGTCTCACCCATCAGTTCACGGCTGACAG
>JACQUQ010000062.1 GCA_016210175.1 Chloroflexota bacterium
CTAGTGTTCTGTCAGGCATAAACTGATGGGTGCGACTGCCGCCGTGAACGGCGGGCCCGCCCTTCAGGGCGGCGGGGTGGATCCCATCAAAACAGGATTGACAGACCACTAGTGCAGAATCAGGAGGCGGTTTCGGCATTGGCAACCGTGGTAGGGGCGCAGGGCCCTGCGCCCCTACCACCGCCCGATTCCTTCCGACCCCCCCGATCCTGCACTCGCAAGGGAAAGCTTCCCCAAAGGGTACGCGACCGCAAGCCGGCGCGCGTTTCCCTCTTGACAGCGTCGCCGCCCTGTAGTAGGATACTCAATAGAATTATTGAATGATGTTTCGTCAAGGCTGGCGACTGCGGTGGCGCGACCGCCGCAGCCTACGCTGGACTGGAAACCGGTATGCGCACGAGCAAGCAGCACCGCACCTTCAAGGATGCCCTGTACGCCGAGTTTGCCGTGGTGGGGAAAGCCCTGGCCAACGCGCACCGGCTGGAGTTGCTGGACCTCCTGGCGCAAGGCGAGCGCAGTGTCGAGGAGCTGGCGCAGCAGACAGCGCAGAGCCTCGCCAATACCTCCGCCCACCTCCAGGTGCTCCGCCGGGCGCGGCTGGTGGAGGCGGAGAAGCGTGGCCTCCACGTGGTCTACCGCCTGGCGGCCCCCGAGGTTTTCCAGCTCTGGCGCGCGCTGCGCGACCTGGGCCGAGCGCGCCTGGCGGAAGTTGAGCGCCTGGCGGAAAGCTTCTTCACCGACCGGAGTGCGCTGGTATCCATTGATAAAGAGGAATTGCTGCGCCAGATCGCCGCGGATGCGGTGACGGTGCTCGACGTCCGCCCTGCCACCGAATACCACCAGGGCCATATCCTGAACGCACGTTCCATCCCGGTCGCTGAACTCGAGCAACGCTTGGCCGAATTGCCGCGCGATCGGGCGGTCGTCGCCTATTGCCGCGGCCCCTACTGCGTTTTTGCAGATGAGGCCGTCGAGATCCTCCGCCGCCACGGGTTTCAGGCGCAGCGCCTTCAGGACGGCTTCCCGGAATGGCAAGCCGATGGCTATCCCATTGCCGCGGCGTCCGGACCTCAGGAGTCTTCCCGGCGGGAAGCGGGGCGAGAGCACGCATGGCTCTCGGAAGGGGAGAGGGATCGCTATGCAGATTCGCCAGTTCGTCGATGAAGGGCTGGGCAACGCAGCCCATCTCATTATCTCCGAGCGCGCCGGGGTCGCAGCCCTCATCGACCCGCTGCGGAGCGTGGACCCGTACCTCGACGCCGCCGCGGCGGCGGGCGTGCGCATCAGCTATGTGCTGGAGACCCACGTCCACAACGACTTTATCAGCGGGAGCCGCGAGGTCGCGGCGCGGACCGGCGCCCGCATCGCCGCCAGCGCCGCCGCCGGGCTGGCGTTCGACTACCACCCCGTGCGCGAGGGCGAGGTCGTGGTGGTCGGGGATGTCCACCTCCGGGTGCTGGAGACGCCCGGCCATACGCCGGAGCACGTGAGCTACCTGGCGGAGGACCGCAGTGCCCTGGACCAGCCGCCGGTCCTCTTCAGCGGCGGGAGCCTGCTGGTGGGGGCCGTGGCCCGCACCGACCTCCTGGGCCACGAGCACACCCTGGGGCTGGCCCACGACCTGTACCGCTCCCTGCACGAGAAAATCCTGCGGCTGCCCGACACCGTCGCGGTCTTCCCCACCCACGGCGCGGGGTCCTTCTGCGCCGCGCCCCCCAGCGCCGAGCGGTCCACCACCATCGGCCGGGAACGGCAGGCCAACCTCTTTGTCCAACTCCCTTCGGCCGACGCCCTTGCCGACGCGCTGGCGCGCAGCCTCCCCAGCTACCCGACCTACTACCGGCACATGGCCGCCATCAACCGGCGCGGCCCCCGGGTCCTGGAGCGCCTGCCGCACCTTGCCCCGCTTTCCCCGGCGGCGGTGGCCGACCGGCTGCGCCGGGGGGAGGCGGTCGTCGATCTGCGCCCGGTGGACGACTACCTGGCCGGGCACATCCCCGGCGCCTACCAGGTGGAGTTGCGGCCGGCCTTCGCTTCCTGGGTGGGGTGGGTCGTCCCCTTTGGCACCCCGCTGATCCTGGTGTCGGCGGCGCCCGAGGCCCATCACGAGGCCGTGCGGCAACTGGTCAACATTGGCTACGACGACCTGCCCGGCTACCTGGACGGGGGTATGGCCGCCTGGAGCGCGGCCGGGCTGCCCGCGGCCCGCGCGCAGGCGACCACCGTGGCCGAGGTGCGGGAGCGACTGGAGCGTGGGGAACCGCTGGTGGTGCTGGATGTCCGCCTGCACGCCGAATGGGAAGCGGGACACATCCCCGGCGCGGTCCACATTGAGGGCGGCGCGCTGCCGGAGCAAGGGCAGACGCTCCCCAAAGACCGGCCCATTGTGGTGCACTGCGGCGTAGAGCAGCGGGCGACCACGGCCTTCTCCGTGCTGGAGCGGCTGGGCTTCACCGACCTGCGGCTGGTGCGGGGGGGCTGGACCGCCTGGTCGGGTGCTGGGTTCCCGGTGGAGCGCCCGACCGAGGCGACCCCGGCCGCGCCCGGCCGCAGCTAACCCTCCCTCCAGGCACGATGGCACGGTGGAGCGCGCAGAAGGCGCGGCGATGCAAGAAGATGAGCGTCAACCTGGACCGCACCGTACGCTCCCCTGCGCGGCGCGCTGCGCACCCGCCGCGAGAGGTTCCTCCAAAGAGGAGGGGACGCCACTCCTGGGACTGTGGGCCAACTGGCAGCAGTTCGCGCTGCTGGTCGTGGTCAATGCCTTCGTCGGGGGCATGGTAGGCCTGGAGCGGGCGGTGCTCCCCCTCTTGGCCGAGCAGGACTTTGGGCTGGCCTCCACGTCGGCTATCCTCTCCTTCATTCTCAGTTTCGGGGTGGTCAAGGCCCTGTCCAATCTCGCCGCCGGGCGCATGGCCGACCGCTTCGGGCGCAAGCGGGTCCTGGTTGCGGGCTGGCTGGTGGGGCTGCCGGTGCCCTTGCTGATCATGCTGGCCCCCTCCTGGTCCTGGGTGGTATGCGCCAATGTCCTGCTGGGGGTCAACCAGGGGCTTTGCTGGTCCACCACGGTCATCATGAAGATCGACCTGGTGGGTCCGGACCGGCGGGGGCTGGCGATGGGCCTGAACGAGTTCGCCGGCTACCTGGCCGTCTCCCTGGCTGCGCTGGCCGCGGGCTCCCTGGCCGCCAGCTACGCGCTGCGACCCCAGCCCTTTCTGCTGGGCGTGGCCTTCGCCCTGGCCGGCCTCGTCCTCTCGCTCTGCTTCGTGCAGGAGACCCACGGCCATGCCCGCGCTGAGGCCGCGCAGCGGACGAAGGAGGCCGGGCTGGGGGAGGCATCCCCGGCCCTCCGCCCGCAGTCCTTCCTCCAGGTGCTCCTCCTGACCAGTTGGAAGGACCGGGCGCTCTTTTCGGCCAGCCAGGCCGGCATGGTGAATAACCTGAATGACGGCATGGCCTGGGGGCTGTTCCCCCTCTTTTTCGCCGCCGCCGGTGTGGAGATCGCCCAGATCGGGCTCCTGGCGGCCATCTATCCTGGTGTTTGGGGCATCGCGCAACTGGTCACCGGCGCGCTCTCCGACCGCCTGGGGCGCAAGCGCTTGATCGTGGCCGGGATGTGGGTGCAGGCGGCTGCCATCCTCCTGGTCTCCCTGACCGAAGGCGTGCTCCCCTGGTCGGTAGCCATGGCCTGCTTGGGGCTGGGGACCGCGATGGTCTACCCCACCCTGCTGGCGGCGGTCTCGGATGTGGCCGATCCCGCGTGGCGGGCCTCGGCGGTGGGCGTGTACCGGCTCTGGCGGGATGGTGGCTATGCCCTGGGCGCGGTGCTGGCCGGGGCGCTGGCCGATAGCCTGGGGCTGGCGGCGGCCATCGCCGCCATCGGCGGGCTGACCTTCCTGTCGGGCACGGTAGCAGCTATCAGGATGTATGAGACAGTACCGGCGAGAAAGTGAAGCGGATCGTCCAGAAAGAGGAGCGTAGAGCTTCTGTCAATCATCGCTTTTTGTCCTGGCGGGGGAGAAGGGGGAAGGAGGAACCATGGCACGGTATGCCGTCGTAAGTACCCACGGGACCGAAGACCCCACGCGGGCGGCCCTGCCTTTTGTGTTCGCCAACGGCGCGGTCGAGGGCGGGCACCAGGCCACTATCATTCTGCTGGGCGATGCCACCCTGGTGATGAAGGATGTCATCGCGGAGAATATTACCCCGGTCGGTTGGCCGGTGCTGAAGGAACACATCGCCACCGCGGTGAAAAACGGCATCCCCATCCACGTCTGAGGCGGGTGAGCGCGCGCCCGTGGGGTGACCGACCAGGACTTGGCCGGAAAGCATGCACAGTTCACCACGCCCAAGGATACGGCGAACCTCATCGCTGAGCATACCCATACGATGTCGTTTTAAGCGGGTGGTTGGCAACCTCTCTCCCTGGCCCCTACTCCGCAGCGGAGCGGGGGCACTGCCTGCCCCATCGTGTCTCGGTCTGCCCTGAGCCCGGCGATACACTCAGGACAAGCCTGCCGAGGGGGGAGGGGGCTGGGGGAGTAAGGTGTGGTCATACACCTGCGCGAGGCCGGCGGAATGCCTTGCTCATAACGGTCGTTCATCGACGGATAGGCAAGCGCCCCTTCTCCCCCGTCCTTTCCGCAAGGAACACCGGACCGCGTCGCGTATCCCGGCGGAAGCCGCAGAAAGGAGAGTTCCTGGTGAGTTCAAGCGTACAGGTTGACGTGGCTCGCCTGCGTGCCGAGGTGCAGGCCAAGTATACCGAGGTGGCAACCGCACCGGAGAAAGGCTTCCATTTCCACGTGGGCCGTCCCCTGGCCCGGATGCTGGCCTACCCGGAGGATCTCGTCGCCAGCCTGCCGGACGCGGTGGTCGAGTCTTTCGCGGGCGTGGGTAACCCCTTCTCGATGGGTACCCTCGCGGAAGGCGCGACCATCCTGGACATCGGCTCAGGGAGCGGTTTCGATTGCTTCATGGCCGCACGGATGGTCGGCCCCCGTGGGCGGGTCATTGGCGTCGACATGACCCCGGCCATGCTGGAGAAGGCCCGCGCCAACGCCAGGTTCCTGGGGCTGACCAACGTAGAGTTCCGGCAGGGGCTGGCTGAGGAACTTCCCGTCCCGGACGGCTCCATTGATGTCGTCATCAGCAACGGCGTCATTAACCTGTGCCCGGACAAAGCACGTGTCTACCGGGAAATCTACCGGGTGCTCAGACCGGGGGGCCGCATCCAGATCGCCGACGTGGTGGTCCAGAAGCCGGTGCCCCAGGACGCCAAGGAGGACATCGACCTCTGGACCGGCTGAATCGCCGGGTCTCTGCTGGTAGTAGAGCAGTTCGAGGTGGTGCGAAGCGCCGGGTTCGAGTACCTGCAGGCC
>JACQUQ010000064.1 GCA_016210175.1 Chloroflexota bacterium
GACACCAGCATGATGTTCATGATGCCGATGCCGCCCACGACCAAAGAGATCGCCGCGATGCTGCCCAGGAAGAGGGTGAAGATGGTCGCGACTTGGTTCAGGGCTTCCAGGGTGTCCTCCTGGCTGGTGACGGTGAAATCGTCCTCACCGAAGAGGCGATGGCGCTCCCGCAGGAGGTCGGCGACATCGGCCTTCACGCGGTCCACCTCCCGCTCGGAGGCCACCTGGATGTTGATAAGGCTGACGGTCTGCTGCCCGCCGGTGGCGCGCTGGGTCATCAGGCGGGTCTGGAGCGTGGTGAGGGGCACCATCACCAGGTCGTCCTGGAAGGCCGCACCGGAGCCGCCCTTGCTCTTGAGCACACCGATGACCCGGAACTGGGTGCGATTAATCCGGATGGCCTGGCCGATGGGGTCGGCCTCTGGGAAGAGCCGCTCGGCCACCGCGCTGCCCAGGACGGCCACCAGGGAGCGGGCCTGCACCTGTTGAAAGTTCACGAATTCGCCGTACTCCACCGTGTACTTCCGGACGACGTCGTAGCCCTCGGTCACCCCGTAAATGCTCGTGTTGGTGTTGGACGGGCCGGCCACCACCTGGCCGCCGGTCGTACTCTCCGGCGCGACCGCCACCACGCCCGGCACCGACGCGGCAATAGCGTCGGCGTCCTGGAGGGTCAGCGTGTTGGCCGTCCCCTGCGCCGTGCGGACGCCTCCCTGGGTGGTGCTGCCGGGGCGGACGAACACCAGATTGGAGCCCATCTCCGAGATGCGGGAGGTCACTGAGGCCTGGGTGCCCCGCCCGATGGACATGACGGCGATGACTGAGGCCACGCCGATGATCATGCCCAGCATGGTCAGCAGGGTGCGCAGCTTGTTGGCGGACAGGCTCCGCAGGGCCACCCGGATGCTTTCGGCCAGGGTCATCGCCACACCTCGCCTTCCGCACGTGGCGCGCCAGGTGCGCTCTGCGCATTGATGAAGCGTTCCGGAACCTGCGCCGGTAGCGCCTGGGCACCATCGGACGATACCAGCCGATTCAGCGTTTCGCGCGCCAGTCTCCGGTCGGTCACGATCTCTTCCCGCTCAACCAGGCCGTCCCGGATGTGGACGATGCGGCGGGCGTGTTCGGCGATATCCCGCTCGTGGGTCACGATGACGATGGCGCGCCCCTCGTCGTTCAGTTCCTGGAAGATGCCCATGATCTCGGTGCTGGAGCGCGTGTCCAGCGCGCCGGTAGGCTCGTCCGCCAGGATGAGCGCCGGGTGGGTCACGAGCGCGCGGGCGATGGCCACCCGCTGCTGCTGGCCGCCCGACAACTCGTTGGGTTTGTGGTGTACCCGGTCGGCCAGCCCCACCCGCTCCAACGCGGCCAGGGCCCGCTCCCGACGGTTGGGGGCGCGGGCATACAGCAGCGGTAAGATCACGTTCTCCAGCGCCGTGGTGCGCGGCAGCAGGTTGAAGCTCTGGAACACAAACCCGATCTTGCGGTTGCGGACCCCCGCCAGCTCGTCGTCGCTGAGCTGACTGACCTCCGTCCCGTCCAGTCGGTAGCTGCCGCTGGTCGGCTGGTCCAGGCAGCCGATGATATTCATCAGCGTGGACTTGCCCGACCCCGATGGCCCCATGATGGCGACGAACTCCCCGGGGTACACCTCCAGGTCTACTCCCCGCAGCGCGGCGACTTCGACGGTGCCCATGCGGTAGATCTTAGTGAGACCGTGGAGAGCGATAACGGGCGTGGGGGGGACTCCGTTGGTGCTCACCGCCGCCCTCCACCGAAGCCGCCACCACCGGGGATACCGCCGCCAAACCCGCCCGCGCCCGGCCGGAACTGGCCTTGTGGGGTCGTCCCGGTGCTGCTGGCGGTCGGGGCATTGGTCACCACCTGGTCGCCCTCGTTCAGCCCCTCCAGGATCTCCGTGTTGCGCTCATCTGAGAGGCCGAGGCGCACCTGGCGCGTTTCCGGCTTGCCATCCACCAGCACCTGCACCGTCCGGTTCCGGATGGCCCGGTTGGGGACCACCAGCACCTCCTCGCGGCTGGCGTAGACGATGCTGGCGGAAGCGGTCATGCCCGGCCGCAGCCCCCGCGGCTGGTTCACCTCGACCGTGACCAGGTAGGTGGTCACCCCCTGCTGCACGGTGGCGTCGGCGGCCACGGCGATGACCTTGCCGGTGTAGGGGCGCGGTACCGCATCGAAGGTGATCTGCGCGAGCTGGTTCCGCTCAATGCGGGCGATGTCGATCTCGCTGATGGTCAGGTCGATGCGCAAGGCATTGGGATTGACCAGCACCACGGCCGCGCTGCTGCCGGCAGTCTCCCCCGGATTGAGATTGAGGGCATTGACCACGCCATCGAAGGGCGCCCGCAGCACCGCATTCGCAAGGTTATCTCGGGTCTGGTCCAGGTCCATCTTGGCCTTGTCGACGTTGAGCTGCGCTTTGGCGAGGTCCTGGGCCGTAGACGGATTTTGTGTCCGCTCCAACTGGGCGATGGTCTGTTCCACCGCGGCGCGCTGAGCGGCCAGGTCCGCCTCCTTATAGGGCAGGCGGGTCTTCTCCAGTTGGTTCTGGGCCTGGAGGACGGCAGCCTGCGCCGCCGCCAGGTCCTCCGCCGTGGGATGCTTGAGCTGGTCGAGCTTGACCTGGGCGCTTTGCAGGTTGGCCTGGGCCGTGGTCACCGCGCTCTCCGCCGCCGCCAGGTCCGCCGGTTGCGGGTTACGGAGCTGGTCCAGAGTGGCCTGGGCCTGTTGCAGCCGCGACCGTGCGCCCTCCACCGCAGCTTGCGCCGCCGCGAGGTCGGCAGCCAAGGGGTTCTTGAGCTGGTCGAGTTTGACCTGGGCGCTTTCCACGGCAAGCTCAGCCGCCCGGAGCTCCCCTGCGGTCGGCACGGGATCGAGGTCAGCCAGCTTCTTTTGGGTATCCTGGAGGCCTTTGGTAGCGGCCGTCACCGCCAGTTGGGCTGCGGCGTAGTCACCAGCGGTGAACCCCAGTTGGCTCCAAACGAGGTCTCGCTGGGCGTCTTCTAACCGCTGCCAAGCTTCCTGGACCGCTACCTGATCCGCTTGTATCTGGGAGGGCGCGACGTTCCCGGCCATGTCTTGTTCCAGCTTCGCCCGTGCCGTGTTCAAGGATGACCACGCAGAGCGATACGCAGCGCCCCCTGACACGTCGGCAAGCTGGTTATCAAATCCGGCGAGGTGCCGCTGCGCTTCCAAAAGCGCAGCCTTGGCGCTGTCAACCGCGCGTTGGGCTTCTTCAAACACCGCCGTGGTAGGACGTTCTTGTAAGTCGGTCAGTTTGTTCTTGGCGCTCTCCAGATTGGCCTCGGCCGCCGTCAGGTCGGCGGGGGACGGGTTGCGCAGTTGCTCCAGCTTGGTCTGGGCGTTCTGGAGGTCGGCTCGCGCCGAAACGACCGCGCTCTCCGCCGCCAGGAGGTCCTTCGCGGTGGGGTGCTTCAGTTGGTCCAGCTTGGTCTGGGCGCTCTGGAGGTTGGCCCGCGCTGACTCCACCGCGGCCTGGGCGGCCGCCAGGTCGGCAGCGGACGGGTTGCGCAGTTGCGCCAGCTTGGCCTGCGCGCTCTGAAGACTGGCCTCAGCCACGGCCACATCGGCCGGGTGGCCCTGGGCCTCCATGGTGGTCAGCTTCTGGCGTGCCGACTCCACCGCAGCCTGAGCGCTGGCAATGTCCTCGGGGCGGGCGGCGGCGGTGAGGGTCTCCAGGTTCAGCTCGGCGGTGCGGAGGTTCATCTCCCCCTGCCGCACCTGGAACTCCAGGGTCCGGGCATCGATGCGCGCCAGCGGATCGCCCTTCTTGACCGCGTCGCCCAGCTTGACGTACACCTCCTCCACCACCTGACCGCTGGTGCGGAAGGCGAGGTTCGCCGTCTGGAGCGCCTTGACGGTGCCGGTCCCGGTGACACTGGCCTGCACCGTGGCGCGCTGCACCGGCGCCGTTTGCAGGCTCACCGCTTCGCCGGGGGCCGCCGTGAGGCGCTGGTAGGTCATGCCCCCGGCGACGGCCACGAGCGCTACGGCCACCACCAGGAGGCGGCGCCGCCACAGCACGCGCCAGAGGCTGCCTGCCGTCCGCTGTTCTTGCCGACTGAGAACGCTCATAAGAACTCCTTCTCCTCCAGGAGGTGAAGCGACCACGGGGCGCCGCTCCCCAGGCGTGTCAGGATGAGTGCGCCCATGCCCAGCACTGCCGCCACGCCCAGGACCAGCCAGCCCAGGAAGGGAAGAATGCCCGCCGCGAACAGCGCGAGGGTACCGGCAGCCAACTCGATGAGGGGTGTGGCGGGCTGGGTACGGGTGGCACGGACCAGCCCGCGGCCCAGGGCCAGGCCGACCGCGACCAGGCCGAACAGGGTGGCAGGCACCAGGGCGAAGAGCAGCAGCGCAGCAATGGGGGCACCCACCACCAGCACCGTGAGGAAGAGGCCCAGCAGCAAGAGCAGACCATAGGCCAGCGCGCCCAGCGCAGCCAAGCGCGCCAGGTGCCGCACGCCACCGCCCAGGAGCGCGCCCCGGACGACCCGCAGCCGGGCCGGGAGGCAGAAGGCGAGCAGTCCGCTCACGGCCATGAAGGAGACGAGGGCGACGCCGTAGAGCCCGACACCCTGGAGGCCGCTGCGGTGGATACCGAAGGGCATGAGGAAGCTGGCGGGCTGTGGGGCCAAGCGCTCCCCGGATGTTGGTTCGGCGGTCCCCCGTCCTACCGCGGTCGGGGTCTGGCCCGACACCCCGCCCACAGGCCGCACGCGCCAACCGCGCCGCAGTCGTTCAGCTGCCTGGCTATCGCCGCGGATCTCCGTGGCCCACAGGATCTCCTGCCGGATCAGGGCGCGCATGGTCGCATCCGGTAGCGCCCGACCTCGGCCCCAGGGTCCCTGCGCTGGGTCCGCCGTCGCCCACGCGGGCTGTGGCCCCCACGCCAGCGTGGGCACGAGGCGGGCCAGGACCAGGGTATTCAGGACGACGAGGACCGCACACACCAGCGCCAGGCCACCCAGCAACAGCCAGGCGGGGCGGTGTCCTGCTTCACGGAATACGGTACCGAGCATACGGGTCCCTCGGGAGCGGCTGCGGCAAGCTCTCGATGCGGGAGCAAGCAGCCGAGCGCAGGGTCAGCGGTGACCTTATGGCGACCGGGCAGCGCGTACCACCGCCCGGCGCGGGTCGGGCGTCAGCAGCTCGATGAGCGTGGCGGCCCCAGCGATAAACAAACAGCAGAGCCCCAGCAGGAAGCCGGCGCTCTCGGCCAAGACCGACAGCGCCTGAAGGACAGTGACGAGGTCCGTCCAAGCAGTCGGCGACGTGGCCGGGACCAGGTCCCCGGCGACCGCGCCGCCTCCGGTGAAGGCGGCCGCGACCCCTTCCACCAGGATGGGCGTAGGCTCCTCCTGGGCGACGACCGGCTGGACCGGAAAGGGCGACACGCTCAGCAGCAGCACGCCCAGCAGCGCCGCCACCGCGGCGACCAGGGGCACCACCCGGTACCGCCAGGTTCCGGTCGTCCGCGCCCGGTGCCGCTCCTGGACGGCCACCATCACCTCGGCCAGCAGGGTGGGCGGAGCGACAACCGGTCGCAACCGGCCCAGGAGCCGGGCCGTCTGGAGCAGATCGGCCAACTGGGTCCGGCAGCCGGAGCACCGGGCCAGATGGTCGCGCAGGGCGCTGTCGGTTGGAAGGCCGTCAAGGGAGTGATGGAGCAACTCCCGGACGTGGGCGCAGTCCATAGGGGTCTCCGTAGCGGTACGTCTGCAAGCGTGCCTGGAGCAGTTCCCGCGCTCGGAACAGCCGCGTTTTCACGGTCCCCAGGGGCAACCCCAGCACGCGGGTGATCTCTTCATAGGACAGTTCTTCGACATGGCGCAGCAGGATCACGGTCCGGTAGTGCTCCGGCAGGTCGAGGATCGCCTGCTGGAGCAGGTGCCGCGCTTCCTGCTCCTCCAGCGCGGCCTCGGGCCCGCCAGGGAGTGCGTCCGGGTCCGGCTCCGCGGTGGCGACGGCCGTGCGCGTGCGCCGCTTCAGGTGGCTGAGGCACAAATTCGTCGCGATGCGATAGATCCAGGGAGAGAAGCGCTCCTCGGTGCGGAAGCGGTCCAGGTGAGCGTAGACCCGAATAAAGGTCTCCTGCGCGAGGTCCTGGGCGTCCTCCCGACTTCCGGTCATCCGCAGCGCGTAGCTGAAGATCCGGTCCTGGTAGCGTCGCACCAACTCGGCGAAGGCCTCAGGCCGTCTGCGGGCTTCCTCCACCCAGAATTCGTCCGAGCCTTCCTGCGGCGGCATCGTCCTGCCTCTCCTGAGGGTGATACGCCGAGATTCCCGCAAAGGTTTCACGAGGGACAGCGTTCTCCCGGTCGGGACATCTGCCCTATCGCCCAGCGTATCCCTTCGCCGCAACAGATGCAAGAGAAAAAGGTAAGAAGATGCGCAGAAGTGCTCCTTGAAGCACTTGCAACCTGTTCTTTCGGCCGGTGGAGCCAGAGGAAATCCGGGACACGAGCCAGGTCGCGTACAGACGACCCGGCGCGCGGCGGTACGGAGCGCCCCATACGACGGTAGCGCGGTTTGCACTTTCGCGAGGGCGCGGTGCGCGCTGCCACGGCAACTTGACGCCTGAACCGGGCGCATGCTACCCTTGCAGTGAACGGCGATGACGGAGCCGAGTAGGGGCGGCACGGCGGCCAGCGAGTCCCGGATGGTGGAAGGGGATACGTACCGACCGCTCTGAAGATCCCTCCCGAGCTGCCCGCCCAACAGCCTTTCCGGGGCCTAGTAGACCGGGCCGAACTCGCCCCCCGTTACCGGGGCGCCGGCATACCTGTGTGCCGGACCAAGCGCCCGCGCCTGCGCGGGAACAAGGGTGGTACCGCGGCCGAGCCCGTCCCTTATGGGGGATGGGCTTTTTGTCATCGGGTTGACGGATGGAGGTTGGTAATGGCGTATAAGGTCTTCATAAGCCACAGTACAGCCGACATGGAATTAGTCCAACAACTCAAGAACTGGCTCGAAACGAACGGGATAGAGGCGTATGTCGCGCAAGATGACCTGCGACCGGGTACTCCTCATCTATCTACCAAAGTGCAACAGGCAATACAAGAATGCGATTGCTTCCTGGCGCTCCTAACCGTCAACGGTGACCGTTCAAAATGGGTTGACCAGGAAATCGGCATTGCAGGCGCAACTCAGCCGCCGCGCTTAATTGTGCCTATCGTTGAGAATGGCGTACAACCGGTGGGCATGCTTGAACATCGCGAGTACATCCCTTTCGACCCGATGAACCCCCAGGATGCGATCAACCGGGCCGTATGGTATCTGTACAATCAGCGGTTAAGCAAGGACGCACAGGATAAAGCGAGAGGTACCGTGCTTTTCACGCTTGGCATGTTGGCGCTAGCAGCGGTTGCTTCTTCCGGAAAAAACGTAAAGCCGGGACCTTTTACGACGCGCCGTACTGGTCGGTCCCCGGGAAGGTAAGGAGCCAGGCTAGTGATGAACACGGCAGGCGACTTTCCCCAGCGCGCTCGCCTAGCCCTGCAACATGCGCGAGAGAGCCTTGACCAAAACGTGACCTTAAGCATTACGCGGTCGGAGGAAGCAACGGAATATGCGTTGAAGGCTGTCCTCATGATCTTCGGAGTAAATTATCCACGCGACCATGGTGTCCATCAAGTATTAGGTACAAGGGAAGTCTACGATCGGTTCCCAGAATGGTTTCAGAGGCAGATACCAAGGCTCGTGATGCTCTCTCTCATCTTTTCTCAGCTTCGAATCTTTGCACGGTACGGTAACGAGAGGCTTGGAACTCCCCCGAACGACATTTTCACCCAGCATGAGGCCGAAGTTTATTTGGAGGACGCGGAAGAGGTCGTAGAAACATGCGAGCGCCTGTTCGCTGAACTCAATCCCTCTGAAGCTTGACGAGCAGCATCATAGGAGCCATAGATGTTCAAGCAAGTCGGCAGCCGGGTCAACTTCCCGGAGCTCGAAGAGCGAGTGCTCGGGTTCTGGAAGGAGCACGAGGTCTTTAAGCAGAGCGTGGCGCAGCGGGAGGGCGCGCCCCTCTTCATCCTGTACGAGGGGCCGCCCACGGCCAATGGCCGTCCCGGCATCCACCACGTCCTGGCCCGCGTCTTTAAGGACATCATCCCCCGCTACAAGACCATGAAGGGCTTCCAGGCCCCCCGCAAGGGCGGCTGGGACACCCACGGCCTGCCCGTGGAGCTGGAGGTCGAGCGGGAGCTGGGCATCACCAGCAAGCCCGAGATCGAGCAGTTCGGCATCGCCGCCTTCAACCAGCGCTGCCGGGAGAGCGTCTTCCGCTACCTCAAGGACTGGGAGGCGGTGACCGAGCGCATCGCCTTCTGGATCGACATGGAGGACGCCTACATCACCTTCCGCAACGAGTACATCGAGTCCTGCTGGTGGATCCTGAAGCAGTTGTGGGACCGGGACC
>JACQUQ010000004.1 GCA_016210175.1 Chloroflexota bacterium
CTTCCACATAGACCGGGGCCCCCTTGGTGAGGCGACCTTCCTCGCTGAGCCGTTCGGCCAGGTCGCCGAAGACGGTGGCCTTGAGCCATTCCGTTTGCGGCCTGTCCTTCGTGCCGGTGTCCACGGCGCCCCGGAAGGTGAGGATGGGCCGCCCATCCTGGAGAAAGCGCAGTTCGGCGTCACCGGCCAGACGAAGTTCAACGGCGATGGCCATGCCATTCATGGTGTGCTCCCTTCTCGTGTTATGGTCAAGCATTGCCGGGCGGTTTCTGCCCAAAATGATTCCGCCCACCTATAGGGTAGAGGTCTTGGGCGGAAACCATTTTCAGTCGGGGTCACTTGGGATGGCCTGCCAGTGGCGGCGGGGGGCTCCCCTCTTGCCGCTGCCGGTCTGCTGGGCCAGCCCCTCGGCCAGCAAGTCCTTGATGGCCCGTTGCACCGTGCTGCGCTTCTCCTGCGTGGCCGCCACCCGTTCGTCGAGCGTCTTTGCCAGGTCCGGCGTGGTGGGCAGCACGTCCAGCAGGTGCCCTTTGGCGTCTTCCAGGGCCGCCGCCGCCGGTCGCCACGGCCCACGACGCCGGGGGCGGCCCGAAGCGGTCTACCAGGGCCATGAGAGAGGCCAGGCCGCCGTGGGCGGGGTCCACATCCAGGACCATCAGGGCGGAGATGGCGCCGGTGGCAATGGCAACGTTGGCGTCCGGCCACTGCCGCCACCAGGCCCGGATGGTGCCCTCATCGGCCGTGGCATCCTTGACGCCGTTGGGCGTCCGGGGGTGTTTGCCAGCGCTGGCGCAGTCGGGCTTGCCGCAGGAGCAGCGCCCGGCCCGGGGCGAGTGGATGGGGAGCACCGCCCAGCCCCGCCTGGCGTAGGCCAGGGCCGCCGTGAGCATACCCAGGTCGGTCGTGGTGCTCATAGCAGCCTCACAGTCCGAGCGGCAGCGCAAGCTGTTGCACTTGCTGCCGCTCTGGGGCTGGCTGGGCACCGCCCAGGCGCACCACCTGCTCGGCGTATGCCCAGTCTCGCCAGGGGACCTGCTCCATGTCATCGAGACGGACGTACCGCTCGCCGTCGCCAGCGCCAAGGATGCCCCGCTCCAGAGCCTCCAGGGGGGTGCGATACATCGCCCGGCGGCGGTCATCCCGGAGGTAGTACCATCGGGCCCCGGCGGCACGGGCGTAGGTGATGACGGCCTGGGGGACGCTGATCATGTCGGTGGTCCCCCGCTGGGAGCGCCAAACCGTGGCGAGCAGGGGGTCGGTGTCGCCCACCAGGATGGTGAGTTTGGCGACGATGGGCCAGCCGTCGCCCCGCCCCGGCTTATGCACGGCCAGCGCAACCGGCGTAAAATCATCGTGGTGGGTGCTCCCCAGGGCCCCGCCCCATGCCCGGTCCCCGTCCTGCCGCCACGCTGCCGGGGGGCGGGCGTCTTTCGTGTTACGCATCGCCCACCCCCTGCTCGGCGGGGCCGAGGGTGGGCGATGCTGCGGGCTGCGCCCCCTCCGGGCGCAGGGCTTGCTGCAGCAGGACCTCCGCCTGCCATGCCACGGGCCGCCGCTCCCGCTGAGCGACTTCGATAAGGCGGTTTGCGGTTGGTTCATCCAGGTCCAGCTTGAGGCGCATGACAAAACCTCCCTGAAGAAGCTTTCTACAGGGAGGTTACATCGCAGTACCGGGAGAAGAATAACCCCAAAAACGGGAAGATAACGGGAAGATAATTATGCGGGCGTGGACACGGGCACACCTCCATCACGGTGCGAGGGGAAGCCGTGGGGTCCCGGCGTGATGGCGCCGGACTTGCGGGGCTAGCTAGGCCACACCCCACGGCCGCTTCCTGTATGATAGCACGGCTTTTGCGTCATGGCCTACATCTTGATGCTCCCTTCCGCTGCGGGGTCGGGGCGGAGGGCGTCCAGGGCAGCGGCGGCCGTCCGGTCGCCGTCCCCCAGGACGTGGGTGTAGACCCGCAGGGTCATCGTGGGCGTGCTGTGGCCCGCCCGCTCCTGGGCCACCTTGACGGGCACCCCGGCCATCGCCAGGAGCGACAGCGAGATGTGCCGGAGTTGGTGGACCGTCACCCGGGTCAGCCCCAGCTTCGCACAGAGGCTATCCAACGAGCGGCGCACGTTGCCCTGGAGGGGGACACTTCCCACCTGGGTGGGGAACACCCTTTGACTCCCGACCTTCCAGGCGGCTACCTGCTCCCGCTGTTGGCGCAGCAGGGCCATCCCCCACGACGGGAGGGCGATGGTCCGCACCCCGGCTTCGGTCTTGGGCGGGCCTTCCTGGGGGCGTCCCCGCACTTCCGTCACCTGCCGCTCGATGCGCACCCGCTGCGGCTGCCAGTCCACATCGCTCCAGCGCAGGCCCAAGGCTTCCCCTACCCGGCAGCCGGAGGCCAGCAGGAAGCCCAGCAGGGGGCCGTACTGCCCGCCCTGGTGGCCCTCCAGGACGGCGCTGATGCACCGCTGCGTCTGCTCCTGAGTCCACAGGCGGGGGGTGTGGCGTTCCCGACGGGGGGCGTCCACCACGGCGGCGGGGTTGCTCGCCAGCAGCCCCCACTTGTGGGCGTCGCCGAGGGCCTTGTGCAGGAGCCCGTGGGCCTGCTGCACCCGGCGAGGGCTTCTCCCCTCCCGCAACAGGGTGGCGTAGAGGCGGGCCACCTGGAGGGCCGACAGCTTGCTCAGCAGGGTCTTGCCCAGGTGCGGGGCGATGTGGAGCCGGACGAGGATTTCGTAGTCCACAGCGGTCTTGGCCCGTAGGCGGGGTTCGGCCTGCTCCAGCCACTGGTGGAGGTAGTCGCCCACGGTGAGCCTGCCGGGGTGGGGCAACTGGCCGTTCTGTTCCGCCACACCCTGGAGTTTGCGGAGCTTCCCGGCCACGTCCTCACGGGTCTTGCCGTAGGCGAACTGGCGGTGTCCGTTCACCATGAGTGAGGCCTGCCAGAGGCCGTTTTTTCGTTGCGTGACGCTGCCTTCGCCGTCAGAGCGGCGCCCGGCGGAGTGGGACGGGGTGCGGGACATGGGCTGCTCCTTTCCCCTGCCCCGGCGCTGCAATTGATGTACAACTGCTGTACGGCGTTTTGAGGGTCCGGTCCGGCCACAAGATGTTGTGGCATTTCCCCAGGGAGACACAACAGGGAGTGGGCGATTAGCTCAGTTGGCTAGAGCGTCCGGTTTACACCCGGAAGGTCAGAGGTTCGAGCCCTCTATCGCCCACCATATGCGGTGTCCCAGCGGCCCAGATGCCCGCCCTGTGGTGTCTGGGCCTGCTTGTTGGGCCACATGGACCGGAAAAGGATTGTTGTCAATGTGCTGTGAGCCTAGAGCGTGTTAGGAACTTCCCACATCTTGTGGTCAGGCTCCACATCCGAGCAGAGTTCCAGACGTGCAGCCAAGTCCGGAAATACAACATCTTGTGGTCCCTAACACGCTCTACGAGCCGCAGCGGATCCCTTCGGCAGGCTCAGGGGAAACTCCGGCGAAGCATCCCTGACCCCGGAGTACGGACCCTTCGCTGACGCTCAGGGTGACAACCCATCAGACCATCCTTGACAGACCAGTAGGCACACACCGGCCTGGGTGTCCACGGAGTCAGGGCAACTCCGGCCCGCAAATGTAACCGGTGCCACTGACGGAACGGCCCTGGGTGCGTTATACCTATACTGTACACCGGGGCCAGACGGGGCAAGCACGCTAACGCAACGCTACTGGCTGCGTTATACCATCGAGCAAACGTATCGTGCGAGAGCGCCCGGTTGACCGCCGTAACGGCACACCACCTGAGACCAACCCATGATATCCCGGCACCTTGGGTACCAGCTGCCATCCGCCAGCGGGTTCTTCCAAAGCCCCTCCCACGTAGCCCGGCAGGCCGCGGCGACGGCACGCGCCTTTCTGGAGGCGCCCGTAGGCGGTTGCGCGCTGCGGCGCCAGCCGGCTACCTGGATGCTGGCGGCGGTGGCGTCTTCCGGCCCGGTCGATCCCGCGGTGGCGAGCCAGCTCTATGGCTGGATGCTGGCGACCTGGCTGCCCCTGGCCCTCGCCGGGCGCCACCCGCTCACCCTGGAGGAACTCGGCGTCTCCCCGGAGTCCATGCCCCCCGCCGTCGCCGCGGCCGGGGTCGCTACGGTCCTGGTCGCGCCGTTCCCGGCCGACCGGGGCTGTGACGGGGTCATCTTCGTCGGCCTGGAGTCGGCCGAGGCGAGCCAGGAACAGCGCCTGGGCCTGCGCCTCCTGGCCGAGACGGTCGCCAGCGCGTTGGGCCAGGAGACGCTGTCCAGCGCGCTGGTGCTGGGCACGCTGTTGGATGGGTTTCCAGATGGCTGCGAGCTGTACGACGCTGATTGGTGTCTCCTCTACGTCAACGCCGCCCACCGCGCGCTGTTTGCGCTCCCGGAGCACGCCATCGGGTGGAGCCTGGACGAAGTCGTGGCTTCCTGCGCCGAGGCGTTGGCCCAGCCCGAGGCCCTGGCCCGCGCGGTCCAGGCCCACCGGAGCGCCCCCCTCCACATCCAGCGTTTCGAGCTCGAAACGCGCGCGCCCCACTCCCATGTGCTGGAGCGTGTGGTAGCGCCCATTCCCGGCGCCGTGGAGCCGGCGGGCTACCTGGTCCTGTACCGCGACGTGACCGAGGTGCGCATCGCTGAGCGCCTGAAAGACGAGTTCCTGTCCATCGCCAGCCATGAGCTCAAGACGCCGCTGACCACGCTCAAAGGCTACAGCCAGATCATGCAGCGCCAGATCAGCAACGTCACGGCCCACGCCAAGGCCATGAAAGAGGCGTTCAATTTCGACCTCCTCCGCGCGCTCCACGATTCCACCGCCCTGCGGGAGGAGGCCGACCGCCTGGCACGCCTCGTCGATCAACTGCTCGATATCTCCCGGATCCAGACCGGGCGCCTGGCCCTGAACCTTCAGCCGGTAGACCTGCGGGTGCTGGTGCCGGAGACCATAGAGAGCCTCCGCGTGGCCCTTGATGGGTACACCATCCGCTATGACCCGCCGCGCCGGCGTACGCCCCTCGTGGTGCAGGGCGACGCTGACCGGCTCAAGCAAGTGCTGACCAACCTCCTGGAGAACGCCGCACACTATTCTCCGCCCGACCAACCCATTACGGTGCAGTTGCGCCAGCGCAGGCAGGGCACCGCCGGGCGGCGCTATGCTCGGCTGACGGTCAACGACCACGGCGTCGGCATTGCCCCCGAAGACCTGAACCGCATCTTCGAGCGCTTCTACCGTGCCACGAAGGACGCGACCGCACATCGCGGCCTCGGCTTGGGACTTTATATCTCCTCAGAGATCATCCGGCAACACCACGGTCGTATCTGGGCCGAGAGCGCAGGCCCCAATACGGGCAGCCGCTTTTCCATAGAATTGCCGCTGGCGCCGCACGCTACCCCCCCCGCCGCCTAACTGTCCTGTGGTCGGCCACGTTCTACTACACAGAAGGGACGGACCGTGCGGTCTCCGGCGGCGCCCTCCTCTGGCCCGCAGACCTGCGGCCTCCCCCGGCAGGAGTGATCATGGGACACGACGCCGCGACACCTCGACCAGTGGTGCGATGATGGAAGGCGCTCTCCGTCTTTGCCGCATCTGTAAGACTGCGTTCAGCGATGCCTTCCCCCGCCTGCACTGCCAGTGCGGCCAGAACGACGACGGCGCCGCCGAGAAAGCGCCGACGCCGTCGCCCGACTACGCCATGCCCGACCCCTTTGAGTACGACTTCGCTCCTGGGGCCCCCGACCCCCCGCCTACTCCGCGTGGGCCGACCACTCCACCCGAGCTGCAGACCTGGTGGCTGTAAGCCCGGAACCGGCCCTGCTCCCCGGCCTGGGGAGCGCCGGGCAGATGGGGCGCGCTGCGCCTGCGCCAAGACCGCGCGGCGATTGCAAGCTGCCCCTTCGTGGTCGGGTGTTGGCCGACCGCGCCGCTGCGGGTGTTAATAGCTTGAAGTGTGCGGGCGGTCCCGCGAAGCAGGACCGCCCGGCACGTCGGCGGGAGGACGGAAGTAGCGCAGAGGAGGTAGACGAAGCGTGACGCAGTTCACCCAGACCGGGATGCCGGGGGCTATGGCGGCCTGCCCCACCTGTGGTGCGAATGCCGGGCAGGGACAGGCCTTCGGGGGCCAGATGGGGATGCAGCAGCAGCCCATCGGGAGCATGGGCGGCGGCGTAGGGCAGATGCCCTGGCAGCAGGCTGGCTTTGGCGGCCAGGGGGGACAGCAGGCCGGCTTCGGTCAACTACCGTGGCAAGGCTTTGGCGGCCAGTTCCCCTGGCAGCAGGCTGGCTTTGGCGGCCAGTTTCCCTGGCAGCAGACTGGCTTCGGCGGTATGACACCCTGGCAGCAGCGCATGTTCGGCGGCATGACGTCCGGGCGGCAGGCTGGCTTCGGCGGCCAAGGAGGGCAGCAGGCTGGCTTCGGCGGCATGATGCCCTGGCAGGGCTGGGGCGCCTGGGGCCCGTCTGGTTGGATGGCGCCCTGGACCATGCCCACCCTGGACGATGAGCAGATCCGCAACCTGGTGTATGACGCGATCGATGCGGACCCGCTCGTTCCCTTCGATTCCGACATTACTGCGGACGTCACCGGCGGCGTCGTAACGCTGCGGGGCACCGTGCCCAACAAGCGCGTCAAGCATGCTATCGGCGACGATGCGTGGTGGATTCCGGGCGTTATCGATGTCAACAACCAGCTCGAAGTGCGGCGGCGGGAGCGACGCGCCACCCCCACCGGACAGGAGCGCCAGCCTGCTACCGCCCAGCCGATGGGACGGGAGGGACAGCGATGACGCAGCAGTGGCAAATGGGTGCCACGGGTTTCGCCTGCCCGATGTGCGGTACCCTGTCCACCGCGACGATGCCCGGCGGGTTCTGGCAGGGACAGGCCGCCCCGTCCCCGTGGATGGGGCAGTGGCCCCAGGCGATGGGCGGCGGGCCTGGGTGGGGCGCCCTGATGCCCTGGTCGACCATGCACTGGTACGGCCTGGGTGGGCTGCGGCGCTGGGGCGGCACCTTCTCGCCGCAGTTCCAGGCGACGGGGACGCCCACCGACGAAGAAGTCGAAGAGATGATCTACGATATGCTGGATGACGACCCCTTGATCCCCTACGATGCCGACATCGAGGTGACCTCGGATGCGGGAGTCGTGACGTTGCGGGGCGAGGTCTCCAACAAGCGCATCAAACACTCCGCTGGCGACAATGCCTGGTGGATCCCCGGAGTCGTCGATGTGCGCAACGAGCTGGTCGTGACCGGGCGACGCCGCGCCCGCGGGGCCCCGGCCGAGGAAACCCCGGCCCAGCAGCGGGCAACCGCCTAGCGCTCTGTCACGGGAGTATTACCGGGCGGTGGGGGCGGGTTGCAAACCCGCCCCCACCGATTTCCGGTTGTTGGTATGCGGCCTCCTACCCATCCGCTGGAGGCGCCACGCAGAGGAGTAGCGTATGATGGAGAGTGGAGAGCACTGCTCCCACCCACCACCACGGCTCGCGCTGCTGCGGGACGAAGGTTTCCCGCGTCCCTGGAGCCGAGCAGCCGGGGTGACGGGGGCGGCGCTCACCTATCCCCCCACCGCCTATGGAGGCCCATCATGAAACTGCGCGGGCCCAAGCACCGCCTGGCACGCCGCTTCGGCGTGAACATCACCGGCACGACCTCCCGTTCGTTGGAGGCCCGCCTGCAACAGCCCCCGGGGATGCACGGCGCCAAGCGCCGCCGCAAGCTCTCGGACTATGGGGAGCAACTCCGGGAGAAGCAAAAAGTGCGCGCCATGTACGGCGCGCCGGAGGGCCAGTTCCGACGCTATTTTCAGGAGGCCACCCGCCTGCCGGGGCGTCCTGGCGACAACCTGCTGCGCCTGCTCGAGCTGCGGCTGGACAATATCGTGTATCGGCTGGGCTTCGCCCGCACCCGCCCCATGGCGCGACAACTGGTGAACCACGGCCACATCCTGGTCAACGGCCGCAGGGTGAACATCCCGTCCTATCAGGTGCACCTGGGTGATGTGGTGCAGCTCGGCGCGGCAGCCCAGCGCTTCACGCCGGTCATGGAGGCCCTGGCCCACCCGAGCGCCCCCATCCCGGTCTGGCTGGAGCGCCTGGATACCAGCGGACGCGTGCGGACGCTCCCCGGTCCCCAGGACTTCGAGCCCCATATCAACGCCGACCTTATCGTGGCATACTACTCCCGCTAGCGCGGTGTCACCCGTAGCTTGCAGGGTGCCGACTGGTCGGAGCGGGCTTCCCTCCAGACCGCCCCGACCAGCCGGCCGTGTTCCCGTAACCGATCGCTGGGCGTGTCCACGCGCTTCCAGCGCCCGGCGCAGCTTCCCGTCGCTGCCGTAGCCCTCCGCTCCCCCCACTCCCGTTTTCCTGGTCACCACCGCGGCGCAGTAGCCCACTCAGCAGGTCTCTTGCCCCCGTCGCGCGGCAGGGCTGGCGCGTCCTGTCCCTCCTCTCCTGGACGAAGGGCAGGAGAGGACGCTCCGGTTGTTCCCCCTCTCCCGCGGCCGGGGGGGATGAGGGCCGTGCAGCCCCCAGGGAGCGTGCAGCAGCCCTGCGTCCGCGCCGCCGGCCTACGAGGAACGGCCGGCCTATGGTACAATGGCGCTGGCCTGAGCCCCGTAGCACTCCGGGCGGGTGCGGGAGCGCCAGGCCGGGCTTACCGCGGTGGCGGCCGCCGGGCACGGACGGTCCCTACACTGCTGTGCGCGCAGCCGCCGCCGACGCTCACGGGGAAGGTTCAAGGAGGGGTCTCGTGAACACGGAGAGATCAGCGGCGCTATTCGCCGAGGCGCAACGGCTACTTCCCGGCGGCGTCAGCAGCCCGGTGCGGGCGTTCCGGGCGGTGGGTGGCGGACCCCACTTCATCAGCCGGGCGGCCGGGTCCCGCATCGTGGACGCCGACGGCAACGAGTTCATTGACTACGTGGGCTCCTGGGGCCCCCTGATTCTGGGTCACGCCCACCCCCAGGTGGTGGCGGCCGTCCAGGAGGCCGCGGCGCGGGGTACCAGCTACGGCGCTCCTACGGAACTGGAGGTGGAGCTGGCCCGGCTCATCACGGCGGCCCTGCCCTCCGTGGAGTTGGTGCGCTTCGTCAACTCGGGCACCGAGGCCACCATGAGCGCGCTGCGGGTGGCGCGCGCCTTCACCGTCCGGGACAAGATCATCAAGTTCGAGGGCTGTTACCACGGCCACGCCGACGGGCTGCTGGTCAAAGCAGGCTCCGGAGTGGCGACCCTGGGCCTCCCCGATAGCCCCGGCGTGCCCGCGTCCTATGCCCAGCACACCCTGGTGGCCCCGTACAATGACCTGGCGGCGGTGGAGCGCATCTTTGCGGCCAACCCCGGCCAGATAGCCGGGGTTATCCTGGAGCCGGTGGCCGCCAACATGGGGGTGGTGCCCCCGCAGCCGGGCTTTCTGGAGGGCCTGCGCCGGCTCACCCGCGACCAGGGTGCGCTGTTCATCTTCGATGAGGTGATCACCGGCTTCCGGATGGGCTGGGGTGGCGCCCAGGGACTGTACGGCATCACCCCGGACCTAACCTGCCTGGGAAAGGTGATCGGTGGCGGGCTGCCGGTGGGGGCCTACGGCGGCCGCCGGGACATCATGGAACTGATCGCGCCCCTGGGGCCGGTCTACCAGGCCGGGACCCTCTCGGGCAACCCGCTGGCGATGAGCGCCGGGATCGCCACCCTGCGGGCGCTCCAGAGCGGGGCGGTGTACGAGCAGCTGGAGGGGCTCTCGGCGCGGCTGGCCGACGGGCTGGCGGCAGCAGCGCGCGCCGCCGGGGTGCCCGTCACGGGCAACCGGGTCGGCTCAGCCATGACGCTGTTCTTCACCGACCGGCCGGTGACCGACTGGGCCTCGGCCAGCACCGCGGACCGGGCCGCCTACGGGCGGTTCTTCCGGGCCATGCTGGAGCAGGGCATCTACCTGGCCCCCAGCCAGTTCGAGGCTGCCTTTGTCTCCCTCGCCCACACCCCCGCCGATATTGAGGCGACGGTGCAGGCGGCGGAGCGGGCCCTTCCCCAGGTGCGGGTAGCGTCGTAACCGGCGTCGCCTCCCCGCACGGTGGCAGCGGGAGGACGAGCGTCGGTGGAGGCACGATGGCGCGCCCGTGGCCCTGGGGCTCCCTGGCGGCCGACGTTATCGAGACGGCCTGGGGGTGGATGGGCTTGGTCGCCAGCCCCGAGGGACTGCTCTACGGTGGCTTCCCCCAGCCGGAGCCGGCCCGCGCCTGGGAGCGGTTGCTGGAGCGCTACGGCTCCCGGCTTGACGCGCCCGAAGGGCCTGCCGGTGCGCTCCTGGAGGCGGCCGCGGCCTACTTCACGGCCTACTTCGCCGGGGAGCGGGGAGCAGCGTTGGATGCGCCGCTGGTCCTGGCGTGGCTGGGGACGCCCTTCGAGGGCGCGGTCTGGGAGGCGACCTGCCGCATCCCCTATGGGGAAACCCTGAGCTACGGCGAGGTGGCGGCGCTGGTGGGACGGCCGGCCGGGCCGCGGGCGGTGGGCCAGGCGCTGGGCCGCAACCGGGCGGGCCTGCTGGTGCCCTGCCACCGGGTCATCGCGGCAGGCGGGCGCCTGGGAGGCTATGGCGGGTACGAGGACCGTAAAGCCCGCCTCCTGGCGCTGGAGGGGGTGCGGGTGTCCCAGGAGGGCAGAAGGGGGCGCCCCCGCAGGCACGGCTGACAGGTCGGAGCCGGGCCACGTCTCCTCCAGGTCCGGGCAGGAGGGCTTTACCTTCTGCGGGGAGGCCCGTTATACGGCGGGGTAGGGGCGATGGTCGAGGAGGAAGGTATGGCGGAGCAGACGCCGGTCGCGTTGGTCCTGGTGGGAGGAGCGAATCACCGTTTCGCTCCCCTGGAGCACAAGTCCTTTGTGCGCTTTCAGGGCATGACCTTGTTGGAGCGCCAACTGCGGGCGTTGCAGGCAGCCGGGGTGCGAGAGGCGGTGATTATCGGCAATCCCGCCAACCGGGACCTGGCGGCCCAGGTCGCGGCCCAGGTGCCCGAACTGCGCACGGCACTGGTGGAGCAGACCGTCCCGCGGGGGATGGGTGATGCGCTCCTCTGCGCCGGCCCGGCGCTGATCGCCCTGGATGGCCGCAGCCTGTACATTGTCCAGCCCACCGACATCGTGGCGCCGGACCTCCACCGCCGGGTGCTCTCCGCCTGGGCCGAGGGCGAGCAGGCCGGGCTGCTGGTGGGCTACCGCACCGAGCGCTACTTTCCCGGCGGCTACCTGCGGGTGCGGGACAGTATGGTGCAGGGGATCGTGGAGAAGCCAGGCCCCGGCCATGAGCCCAGCAACCTGGTGACCATCGTCGCCCACCTGCACCGCGACGGAGCACGCCTGCTCCGGCTGATCGCCGAGGAGTACGGGCGCGACGTCGCCAGGGACGACCACTACGAGCGGGCGGTAGACCGCCTGCTCCAGGAAGGCGGCTACCGGGCCTTCGAGTATGACGGCCCCTGGGTGCCCATCAAGTACCCCTGGCACGTGCTGGACGCCATGGAGTACTTCCTGGGGCAGGTCACCGAGCAGCGTATCGCGCCCGACGCCCAGATCAGCCCCCGCGCCGAAGTGACGGGCAACGTTGTCATTGAGGAGGGGGTGCGCATCTTCTCCGGCGCCCATGTGGTCGGCCCCGCCTACCTGGGCCGGGGCGCGGTGGTTGGAGACGGCGCGCTGGTCCGGGGGGCCATGATCGGTGCGGGAACGGTAGTGGGCTTCCGCACCGAGGTGGCCCGCAGCTACGTGGGCGACCGGGTCAATTTCCACATCAACTACGTGGGCGACTCGGTCATCGCCGACGCGGTGAACCTGGGGGCCGGGACCATTACCGCCAACTGGCGCTTTGATGAGCGGCCGGTGCGCTCCCTGGTGGCCGGAGAGCTACTGGACACCGGCCGGGGCAAGTTCGGCACCATTATCGGACGGGAGGCGCGCACGGGCATCAACGTCTCGCTGCTGCCGGGCGTGAAGATCGGGGCGCGGTCGTGGATCGGCCCCGGCGCGATCGTCGAGCGGGACGTTGAGCCGGACCGGTTGGTGCGGCCCCGCCAGCCGCTGGAAACGCTGCCGCACCCCCTGTGGTCCCGGCAGCCGGCCGCCGATGCCCCCCGCTCCGGGAGGGATGGCGACCAGTGAACCCATCCACGGCGGAGTGCGCGGCGTTCGCGGCGGAGGTCGCCCGGGCCGCGGGACAGGCGCTCATGGCCCGTTTCGGTGCGGCGCTGGACGTCCAGGCGAAGGGGGGCAACCTGCGCGACCTCGTGACCGATGCGGACCGGGCCGCTGAGGGCGTCATCCTGGAAGCGCTCACGCGGCGGTTCCCGGACCACGCTGTGCTCTCGGAGGAGGCCGGCGCGCTGGGTCCCGCCTCGGACTACCTGTGGCTGGTGGACCCGCTTGATGGCACCACGAACTTCTCGCGCTGCATTCCCCTCTTTGCCGTCTCCCTGGCGCTGCTGGAAGCCGGCAGGCCGCTACTGGGGGTCGTCTACCATCCCGTGACCGGCGAGCTATTCCATGCGCTCCGCGACCACGGGGCCTTTCTGGGGGACCAGCGGCTGGAAGGCTCCACCCAGAGTACCCTGGAGCGGGCGGCCATCTGCGTGGAGTGGGGCAAGTCCGAGGCCAGCGTACGCCACGGGCTGCGCCAGTTGGTGCGCGTGGCCCGGCAGGCCAACAAGCTGCGGGCCCTGGGCAGCGCGGCGCTCAACCTGGCCTATGTTGCTGCCGGGCGCCTGGATGCCTTTGTGGTAGATGGGCTGTATCCCTGGGACGTGGCCGCCGGGGTGCTCCTGGTGCAGGAGGCCGGCGGGCGGGTCACGCCGCCCGTCCTGCCCGTGCCCGTTCCTCCTCCGCAGGAACCCGGCGGGCTCCTGGTTGCCTCGAACGCCGCTCTCCATGATGCCCTGCTGCGCTGCCTGGGAGCGTCCCCTGCGCCGCGCTGAGCCGTTGTCCTCCCTGCTCTGTCCTTCCCCCACCGCGGCGCTGGGTGCTGCCGGTGTGGTTGACAGTACGCGAGCGGCCATCGTAAGATACAAGGGAATACTGGTGCGTGCCTCATCCGTATCCCGCCGCGGGGGACGTGCGCTAGGGTACCGAGAGAAGGGAGTTTGTCGGTGGTAACAGTCACGGAAACGGCTGCGGTAGAACTGAAGAACGTCATCAAGAGCTTTGAGGAGCGTGAGAACAAGTCCGATCTGGCCCTCCGGGTGTTCGTCCAGGGCCAGTGTGGCTGTGGCGCGGTGCACTACGGGCTGGGGATCGACGACCAGACCCGGGAGGGGGATACCGTTATCTCCGACTACGGCTTCCGCATCCTGGTGGACTCCGACTCGGTGGCGCTGGTCCAGGAAGCCCAGATCGACTACATTGACGAGGACATGCGCAAGGGCTTCACGGTCAAGAACCCGAATGTCGCCGGCTGCGCCTGCGGCGGCCACTAAAGCTCTGGCTGGGACGTCCCACCGGGGCGTCTGGCGCGGAAACCATCGGGAGGCGGGCGTAGCAGCCCGCCTTCTTGCGTGCCGGCGGCGGGTAGTTCCCCAGGATGGGAGCCACGTGCCGGGTCCGGGGCGCTCCGGGCTCCTCGCCGTTCCCAAGATTCTGGCCATTCCCAAGGAGGCTGCCATGACGGTTCGGGTCCGCTATGCCCCCAGTCCCACGGGCGAACCCCACGTCGGCAACATCCGCGCCGCCCTGTTCAACTGGCTCTACGCCCGGCACCGCGGCGGGCGCTTCATCGTGCGCATCGAGGATACCGACCAGGCTCGCCTGGTGCCCGGCGCCACCGAGGCCATCCTCAACGGTCTGCGCTGGCTGGGCCTGGACTGGGACGAAGGCCCTGATGTGGGCGGGCCGTACGCGCCCTATATCCAGTCCCAGCGCCTCAGCCGCTACCAGGAGGCCGCCGACCGCCTACTGGCCGAGGGCCATGCCTACCGGTGTTACTGCTCCCCGGAGCGGCTGGAGCAGGTGCGGGCCGAGCAGGCGCGCCGCAAGGAGCCGCCGCGCTACGACCGCCACTGCCGCGACCTCACCGACGCCCAGCGTGCCGACTATGCGGAGCGGGGTGTGGCGCCGGTGGTGCGCCTCCGCACGCCCCTGGAGGGCCAGACGGCCTTCCACGACTACCTGCGGGGCAACATCGTGGTGGACAACAGCACCCTGGATGACTTCGTGCTGCTCAAGTCCGACGGCTTCCCCACCTACCACCTCGCCAACGTGGTGGATGACCACCTGATGGACATCTCGCACGTCATGCGGGGCGATGAGTGGCTGCCCAGCACCCCGCGGCACGTCTTGCTGTACGAGGCGTTGGGCTTTGCGCCCCCGGTGTTCGTCCACTTGCCCCTCATCCTGGGGACCGACCGGACCAAGCTCAGCAAGCGCCACGGGGCGACCTCTATCACCGAGTACCGGGAGCGGGGGTACCTGGCCGAGGCCATGATGAACTTCCTCGCCCTGCTGGGCTGGGCCTACGACGAGAAGACCGAGCTATTCACCCGCGCGGAGCTTATCCGGTACTTTCCCCTGGAGCGTTTGGGCAAGACGCCGGCGGTCTTCAACCCGGAGAAGCTGGACTGGATGAACGGCGTGTACATCCGGCGGCTGGCGGCCGATGACCTGGCCGCGCGCCTGGTCCCCTTCCTGGAGCGGGACCTGCCGCCCCAGGTACCCCGGCCCCTGGACGCCACCTATGTGGCTGCCATCGTGCCCCTCATCCACGACCGGCTGAAGCGGCTGGGCGAGGTTGCCGAACTGACCGATTTCTTCTTCCTGGAGGAGTTGGCCTATGAGACGCGGCTGCTCCTGGGCAAGGACCTGACGGCCGACCTCGCGGGCCGGGCGCTGGAGACCACGCTGCCGGCGCTGGAAGGGTTGGAACCCTGGGACGCTCCCACCCTGGAGCGGGTGATCCGGGGGCTGGCGGAGGACCTGGGGATGAAGACCGGCCCCTACTTCGGCGTGCTGCGGGTCGCGGTCACGGGCAAAACGGCTGCGCCGCCCCTGTTCCAGACCATGGCGGTGCTGGGCCGCGCCCGCACCCTCAAGCGTCTGCATGACGCCAGGGCCGCCCTCCTGAATGTCGCCGTCTAACCCCCGGCATGGCTCCAGCGGGACAGAGCACGAGGGCCGGGAACGCGACACTCCCGGCCCTCTTCGCAACCTCCGCCGCCGGGCGCTACTCTGGCTGCGGGAACGTGGGGTGCTCGTAGGGGACCGACGGGATCGGACCCTCGTAGTTGAAGTTGGCCCGGTCGGGGTCTTCCAGGCCCGATGCCTTGAACTTCTGGCCGTTGCGGGCATAGGCGTCCGCCGTGCGCGCGCCCATCTGCTGCTGCCGCTCGTTGGCCGGGCGGATCTGCTGGTTGGGGGGAATGCCGATGACCATGGTGTTGGGGGGAATGACCGCCCGCTCCAGGATCACCGCGCCCGCCGCGATCACGCAGTTGTTCCCGATGACGGCGTCGCCGTTCACCACCGCGCCGTTGCCGATGAGGGTGCCATCGCCTACGTACCGCGCGTGGCAGATGACATGGTGGCCCAGGGTGACGTGGTCACCGTAGTAGGCCTCGCTGTCCGAGTGGAGGACGCAGTTATCCTGGATGTTCACCCATTGGGCAAGGATGATCTTGTGGACGTTGCCGCGGATGATGGTACCGGGCCACACGCTACACATCTCCCCGATCTCCACGTCCCCCACCACGTAGGCAGCCTCGCTGACGAACGCGCTGGGATGGGCCTTCGGGGACTTCCCTTCAAAGCTGCGGATCACACGCTCCTCCTCGTCGTATCGTTCCTGCTCTCGGCGCAGGCCGCCGCAAACACGGTCTACTGCCGTTGAGCAACCTGCGCTACAGTATACCGTCAGCTTGCGCAGGAATCCAGCGGCGCGCGATCGCAGCCCCGCTCAGTGCGCCGCGGGCCGCTCACGCCGGGCGAACAGACCCCGTGGCCGGAGCGCCATGACCACCACCAGGGAGAGGCCGAATACCGCAAGACGTGCGTTTGAGAAGTCGAGGTACTGGAGCGGCGCCAGCCCCAATCCGGCCCCAAGCTGGCGCGTCCATCCGGTCAGTTCCGTGGCAAGCACCCGGTCGAAGGCCCCCACCACAAACGCCCCGGCCAGCACGCCCCCCAGGTGCCCGGTCCCGCCCAGGATCACCATCGCCAGCACCATAATGGACGTGCTGAAGTCGAACTGCGAGGGCGAGACGACCTGGAGCATGCCGGCAAAGAGGCAGCCGCCAAACCCGGAGAAGGACGCGCCCAGGGCGAAGGCCATGAGCTTGCTGAGGACCGGGTCAATCCCCAGGCTGGCGGCCGCCATCGGGTCTTCCCGCAGGGCTACCCAGGCGCGCCCCAGGCGGGAGCGCACCAGGCGTCCGGCCGCCACCAGCGACAGCAGCACCACCCCCAGGATCAGGTAGTACCAGGGCAGCACCACCGAACCCAGCACCGGCGTTACCCCGAACTCCAGCCCCAGTAGGACCGGATGCTCGATGGGGTTCATCCCCTTGGAGCCGCCGGTCCAGGCTTCGGCGTTCAGGAAGACCCGGGGCACGATCTCGCCGAAGGCCAGCGTCACGACGGCCAGGTAATCGCCCCGCAGGCGCAGGGTGGGCGCGCCCAGCAGCGCGCCGAACAGGGCGGCCACGAGCCAGCTCACGCCCAGGGCCACCCAGAAACTCGTCCGGAAGGGGAGGGGGCTCACCGGCGAGGTCAGGAAGGCGGCGGTGTAGGCGCCGATGGCAAAGAACGCGGCGTACCCCAGGTCCAGCAGCCCGGCCAGCCCCACCACGATGTTCAGCCCCAGCGCCAGGAGCACCAGGATCAAGATCTGCGCCACCCGGTCCAACTGGCCCCAGCCCAGGCTCACGTCGAGCACGGGATAGACCAGCGCCAGGAGCAGCCATACCCCCAGGCTCGCCTGCTCCCATCCCCCGAGGCCGCGCCGCTTGCGTGCGACGCGGGCGGGTCGCTCTCCGTCCGGCTGTGATTCCCCCTTACGCACGTTCCGGCAACTCCTCCCCCAACAGCCCGCGCTGCCGGAAGACCAGCAGCACGATGAGCAGGCCAAAGACTACCACCTGAGTCCAGCGCGGGTCCAGTAGATAGTCGCTGAAGGCCGAGATGATACCGATGGTGAAGCCCCCCAGGGCGGCCCCGGTCAGGTTGCCGATGCCGCCGAAGACCGCCGCCGTAAAGGCCATCAGCCCGCTGCGGAACCCTTGCAGGAACCAGGCGCTGTTGTTGTACAGCCCATAGATGAAGCCCGCTGCGCCCGCCAGGCTGCCCCCCAGCAGGAAAGCCAGGGCAATGGTGGCGTTGACATTGATGCCCATGAGCGCGGCCGCGGTGGGGTCCTGGGCGGTGGCCCGCATGGCCCGCCCCAGCCGGGTGTGGAGCACGAACAGACGCAGCCCCAGGAGCAACGGTACCGTCACGCCGATGACGAAGAGGTCCTTGAGGGTAAAGGTGACGGCGCTCTGGATGCCCACTACATCCCGCAGCAGGTCGATCTGGGGTAGCAGGTCCGGGAAGCGCACCTGCCGGGGGCCGAACCACCACAGGCCGATATTCATAAGGATGAAGGATACCCCGATGGCGCTGATGAGGGGCGCCAGGCGGGGTGCGCTCCGCAGGGGGCGATAGGCCAGCCGCTCGATGAGCACGTTCACCAGCGCGCCGAAGATCATGGTCCCCAGCAGGGCCAGGAGCAGCAGGGCCGCCAGCACAGGCAGCGGCGTCTCCCGCGTGAGGCCCAGGGACAGCACCAGGGTCAGGGCGCCGAAGGTGCCCAGCATGAACACATCGCCGTGGGCGAAGTTGATCAGC
>JACQUQ010000013.1 GCA_016210175.1 Chloroflexota bacterium
CCGCGAACTCTGGAAAGCAGGTGCTGGACTTTTTGCTACCTCCGGCCCAACAACCGATGTCGTAAAACTGCCCAGGCAGGTCTTGGGGCAACTCACCGACGCCCTTGCCTGGGCCGCCTGATTGGATAAAGTCGAGCTAAGCGAGCAGCCAGCGCACCAATTCCTCCAGATCGTTCACGATGAGGTCAGCCCCGGCCACGGCGAAAGCTTGCCGCAGGTCCTCCCGGTCCCGGCTCGCCGCGCAGCACCCCACCGCGAGCACCGGCCGTACCCTCCCGGCAGCCCGCGCCGCCCGGATGTCATCAGGCACGTCGCCCACATAGAGGCCGGGCTCCTGGGGCGTCCCCAGCCCTGCGAGCGCCGCCAGCACGCCGTAAGGGTCGGGCTTGCGGTAGGTGGGGCGATGCCCGGTTTCCTGCCAGGTCCGCTCCTCGGCCTCCTGGATATCGTCGTCGGTGATGACGCACCGGAACAGGTCACGCACTCCCAGGTGCTCCAGGGCAAAGAGGGCCTCGGTCCGCGGTCGTCCGGTCGCGATCCCCAGGGGGTAGCGCTCCGCCAGACGAGTCAGGGTCTCTCGCGCCACCAGGAGCGTCTCCCGGCGACACAGCCCAGCTTCCTCCAGCACAAGCCGGGGCTCCAGACCGTAGGTGGTCCGAAAGCGGTCACCGCCCAGGTAACGCTCCTGGAAGAGCCGGGTCACCAGATCGGTATCGCGCAGCGTGCCCCGGTAGCACAGCAGGCTGCGGTTGGTGGCGCTGGCAGCCTGTTGCACGCCTGCCAGCCCGCCGCCCCACTGCGCCGCAGTCTGCGCCAGCGACGCGACGTCCTTCCGCCGCACCACCGTCTCCCAATCTACGGTCAACCCGGCCGCGGCCCGCCGCAGGCCGTGCAGCGCCGCCTCGGTGGTAGACCCGTCCTGGGGGGGAGAGGGGGCCTCCGGCAGCAGCGTCAGGAGGTAGGCGATGAGGGCCGCGGCCATGTCCCAGTCGTTGTTCAGGCCCCCGGCGCGCTTGAGGAGGTCGATTTCCTCAGGTGTCACCAGGTCCACCGGGGGAGCCGCCAGCGCTAAGACCAGAGAGAAGTAGTCCCAGACCGTTGCGGCGATGGTCGGGCGATAGGACGCCGAAACATCTACCAGCACCCCATCCATATCGAAGACTACCAGGCGTGGCCGTTGCACCTCAACGCTCCTTCACTGCGGTACTGGGCGGTGGTGCCAAGTATACCACGGGCACCCTGTGCCCACCCAGCGTCAGCCCAGCATCCCACTCCCTGGTTCCTGGTGCCACTCCCTTCACGACGCGATGGACCTGGGTTGCCGGGGGCTCGGGGGTGGTGTGGCCTTCACCTTGGCGCTCGGTAGGGCGCACACCCTGGCCTGCCTGCTTGAACACGTGCTTGGGACAGCGGTCGGCTTGGTAGCCCGGCATGGCCGCCGGAGCGCGGGCGTTATAATCGACATA
This sequence comes from Chloroflexota bacterium, assembly GCA_016210175.1. Lineage (GTDB taxonomy): Bacteria > Chloroflexota > Dehalococcoidia > SHYD01 > JACQUQ01 > JACQUQ01. The sequence continues at coordinate 1,467 of JACQUQ010000013.1, forward strand.
AAAATACGCCCCGGCACTGCGCTCATCAGGCCAGGACGTAGTTAGGTGAGGCTCGGTCATCAATCAACTGCCGTCCCAGAGCAACCTCCGGGACGGCAGCCCCGTACCAAGAGTTGCCACATCCCAGCACGGAGGCAACTCTTATGGTAGCAGAGCTGTCCATCCTGGTCGCGCTGATTCACTTGGTGAACCGTATCCCGGTGGTGCTGCGGCCCCGGCAAGGGCGAGGCCGTCCCCAGGGATATTCCGACCGGCTGTTCCTGAAGGTGCTGGTCATCATGGTCGTGCATCGGTTGGCCAAGGTGCATACGGTGCTCACGGTGCTGGAGCAGCCCACCCCGGAGATGCAGCGCCCTCCGGACGCTCCTGCACGAGAACGGGCGCTCCCCCAGCCGGCGGACCTTCGAGCGGCGCCTGCGGGCTAGGCCCAAGACCTTGCCCGCCCCGATCGCCGGTCTCGGCCAGCACCTGCTGCACCTGGTGCAGCCCTGGGGCACGGGCAGTCCTCTAGCCGCTATCGACAGCACAGTGCTGCGGGCCCTGGGTGGTGTCTGGCACCAGAAGCACCGGGAGGCTGGGGAAGTGCCCCACCCTGCCATCGCTACCGAGGCCCACTGGACCAGGTCCGACTGGCATGGCTGGGGCTACGGCGGGAAATTGCAGCTGGTCACCACCGTGGCCGACGTCGGATTCCCTTGGCCGCCGCACTGACCCCGGCCAACGTCGCCGATAACGAGCAGGCTCCGGCCTTGCTGCGACGCCTCTCGGCGGTGGTGCGCTGCATCCTGGGCGACCGCGGCTACCAGGGTGCTGACTTGAGCGAGCAGTGCTGGACCGACGGCCGCATCCTGATCACCAGCAGGCGGGGGAAGTAGCCCCACAGGGACGAGGGCGTGGAGGTGCGGCGGCTCTTTCACGAACTGCGCTCCCGTGCCATTGAGAATCTCAACGGCTAGTTCAAAGGCAGCTTCGTGTGCCAAGGACAAGCCCCGACTCGGGGGTTGCTGACCACGCAGCGCTACGTGCTGGGAGCGGTACTGGTGTACCAATTGGCCCTACGGTATCGCTTCGAGACCGGCGGCGACCTCCGGGTTGGGCTCAAGGCCCTGCTCAAAGCCGCCTGAGCATGTATGACCGGGCCTCAGTTAGGTGCAGTCCCCCACGAAGATTCTGGGCGAACCTGTTCGGGGTGGAACGGCGGCAGCTGACAGCAACTCGGTCGGCTTGGGTTTTGCTGTACCTTTTCCGGACTACCGCCAGGGAACGAAAAAAGGACCCCTTCCGAGGTCCTGTCGTTCCGAAAAGTGGTCGGGGAGAGAGGATTTGAACCTCCGACCACCTGCACCCCATACAGGTGCGCTACCAGGCTGCGCTACTCCCCGACGGCACATCTTATTCTAGCAGATAGTGCTCCCGGTTCGCAAGGGCGGGTCTTCGTCAGCCCAGGGCCTTTTCATTATCCTGGCGGGGAGAGACCGAGCACTTTGAGGGCCAGGCCCGGTGTCCAGGCCACATCGCGCAGCCCTTCAGCAATGTTGGTCCACCCGGCGACCCACAGCAACGCACCCACCACATTCCGCAATGCCGCCAGCACCTCCGGGGCATGCCCGCGCCGTACCTGACTGCCGTCTTCTCCCATCGTCACCTCCTGCACATAGTGCAAGCGGTGCTCGCTAACCCAGTGGCCTCGCACCAACCGGAGCAGTCGTTGCGCCGCGCCAGTACGGTGACGAGCAGCGTGGACACCGTACTCGCACCAACCGGAGCAGTCGTTGCGCCCCCACCCGTAGGCTCGTGATCAGGTAGCGGACGTCCGTCGTGACCCGTCCTCCCTCCTTCGTCACCCGCTCCACCTTCCCCACCTGCTGCACCCCCGGCCAGTCTAGTGCAGGATCAGGGAAGGTCGTAGGGAATCGGGCGGTGGTAGGGGCGCATGGCCATGCGCCCCTACCGGTTGTCCATGCCGAAAACGTCTCCTGATCCTGCACTAGCCTTCCCGCGCCCGGATCCTCGCGTTACTCTCCCCAGCCTCATACCTCTGTCTGCCATCTTCCCTTCCGCGCTCCATTATGGTATAAAGCGAGAGGCAAAGCTGAGAGAACTGCGCCATTGTGCGACGCAGTGTGACCCCGTGCCCGGCCGCGGGGCTCACTTCCACCATCAGGCGCTACGTCGAGCGCCTGCCAGTTGCCTGCGCGCTACCTTTCCGGGAAGATAAGGGGAAAGGCGAGGGGAACCACGGAAAGAAAGGAGCAGGAAACGTGACCACGCGGCCGGAGCGACCGAAGGTTGGCAATCGTGTCCGTTGCACCATTACCGGGATCAAGGGGAACTGCGGTTGGGGGCACAAGGTCGGGGACCAGTTTGAGGTGAGCACCCACGATACCGCGGGGATGTGCGGCATCTTCTTCCACGACATCTACCCCAGGATCGCGGTGCTCCAGTTCGGGGGCGCCTATCCCTGGGGGGATAAAGATATCTTGCGGGTGGAATGCCCGGACCGCTTCAATTGTGTCCAGGCGGAACTGAAGCGCCTCCCACCCGAGTAAAGGCTGCGCTTTCCCCTTATCTCCCTTTGTCCCTTACGGCCCGATGGCGCCCCGCCCTGGGGTCGCGGCGGGAGGGGATGCCCGCCCGGCCTCGATCAGGTCGGGCGCCAGCCGGGCCAGAAGCACCGCGACGCAGGCCGCCACCAGCCCGCCGAAGCCGACGGCGAGGGGCACCCCGAAGAGGCCCGCCACCGTCCCGGACTGGAACCCGCCCACCGGCGACATGCCCCAGGTCAGCACGTAGAGCCCCATGACCCGCCCCCGGAACTCGTCGGGGATCAGCATCTGGAGGATGGTCGCCATCAAGGAGTCAAAGGCGGTGCCCATGCCCCCGGCCCCCATCAGCAACAGGAAGGACAGGGGAAACCAGCGGCTGAACGAAAACAGCAAGAGGAACACGCCGAAGCCGAACAAGCATGCCACCAGGAGTTGGCCCCGGTTGCGCTCGGTGCTCACCGCGCCAATGGTGGCCGCCCCCAGCAGCGCGCCCAGGCCGGAGGCAGAGAGGAGCAAGCCCAGGCCGATGGCTCCCACGCCCAGGATATCCCGTGCAAAGAAGGGCACCAGGAAGCGGTGGGAAAAGGCAAAGGTATCGGCCACCACCTCGGTGCCCAGGAGGAGCAGGATGAGGCGCTGGGTGCGCACATAGCGCAAACCTTCCACCAGGTTGTGCCACACCGAGCGGTCCGCCTTGGGCGTGGGCAGCGCCTTGACCCGGATGAAGCCGATGGTCGCGCTCCCCAGGAGCCAGCAGGCGGCGACGACCCCGTAACAGCCCGCGATGCCGAAGTATCCCACCAGCAGGCCACCCGCCGCCGGCCCCATGATCCGCATGACGTTGCTCGCGGTCATATTCATGGCGACGGCTTGGGCCAGGTGCTCCCGGCCGATCAGGTCGTAGACCAGCGTGTGCCGGGTGGGGGCCTGGACCGCGTTGGCGGCGCCACTCGCCAGGGCCAGCAGGGCCACGTGCCAGATCTGCACCACCTCGGTGCCCACCAAGACCGCCATGACCAGTGCGATGAGGGCGCGGCAGCCCTGCACCAGCATGAGCAGGCGCCGCCGCTCCACCAGATCGGCCACGACGCCTCCTACGGCCCCCACCACGACCGTGGCAAGCCCCTGGCTCCCCGCAACCAGGCCCAACATGAAGGGAGAATCGGTCAGCTCGACGATGAGCCAGCCCTGCGCGACCATCTCCATCCACAGGCCGGTGGAGGTCAGCAGGGTGTTGCCCCAGTAGAAGCCGAAGCCGGGGTACCGAAAGGGCACCAGCAGGCGCGCTCGGGCCGCACGCATCGTCCCGTCCTTGCCACACGGCAGCCACGCCGGACCAGGGCAGCAGCCCCATCATACTATAGACTGGGGCCGTGCGGTACCTTTCGCTATCATTCTACAAAAACCTCGGGGCATCCGTGGGCGTTCACAGAAAGAGGTAGTCCTCTCCTCGTGGGGGAGAAGAGCGCCCCCTCCGGTGAACGGGAGGGGGCGCTGTGGGCAGGGGCCTGGAGGACCGGCATTCCCATCGCGTGCCACGTCCTAATCGGTGGCGGGGATCAGTGGTGCGCCCCGGCTCAAGAGGTCTCGCCCTGCAGAGCACAGCACCAGGACGCTGGACTCTTCAGCGTCGATGTCGGCGGTCTCTTCCACTCGCCAGCGCCAGGATACCAGGCCGGTCGCGTCGGCGGCCTTGCGGGTCAATTCGGGCGCGGCGCTGCGCCCGTTGCGGTAATACACCCCGATCTGGCATTCGAGGCCCGGATCGGTCTCGGCCGTCAGGCTCGCCTCGGACCCCGGCCGGACCGGATTGGTCAGGGAGACGATCCGCAGGTGGCTCGGCTGCGTGGTGAGCGGTGTGGCCTCCGAGGTGGCGCTTTCGGGAGTGGTATGGCCTGCCCCAGCGCTCTCGGCGGGCGCGGCGCTCTCGGCGCCGGACGCTCCGTTGCCGCCGCTGTGCGGGGCGGAAATCCCGTTGGAGACGAGCGCCTTGGTGGTCGGTGGACGCTCCCCGGTGGAAGCCGGCGGGGCGTTGCGAAAACCGTAGCTGGCGAGGGCGAGGACGGCGAGGGCTACCAGGAGGGTACGGCGGCGCGTGAGATGGCGGGCAAGGGATTGAGCCAAGGGCGACCGAAACATCAAACACCTCCACACAGCACAACTCCGCGGGCAGATCACGCCCCGGACGGGCTGAGACTGCCCCTGACGGACACTAATGCTGGAGGAGACGGCCGCGAAAGTCAATCCCTTATTGAGATGGATAGCGCCATATCACCAAACTGCGCGTCAAGAGGCCCCAATGGTAGCATCCGTCGCCGGTGGAGGAGGGAGGGGCAGCGGCGCCTCGCCCGTCGCAGGGCGCGAGCGCTTCCACAGCTGCGGGGCGGCGTGGGATACTGAAGGAGGAAGGGGATGGGGGTAGCACAGGGCGCTCCCAACTCCGCAACTTTCGCCGCGTCCCGGAGTTAGGGAAACTACAACGCGCCAGGGTGCTCATTGCCCGGTGCCCCGCCCATGCTCGTGCATTGGTACACCTGCGCTAGTGGGCGGTAGTACACCCGGCGACGGCAAATCGGTTGGTTTGCACCTTGGGGCCACCGTGCCATCGGGGTATGCTTGACCGAGCAGGGGTTGGCCGTAGAGGCGAGGAAGCGGACACGCGAGGCCCTATCCCGGCGGCGCAGGTCCGGCGGTCCCATATGGTGAGCAGATTCCGCAGCGCATCCAGTGTTAAGCGACGGGCGAGATGAGGAGGAGGTTATGGCGACGGTCCGCGCTCGTACCCTGAACGATCTGCTCCAAGAGGCGGCGGCGACCTTCCGCGACCAGCCCTGCCTGGGCATGGTTTCCCCTGAGGGCGCCTCCTGGTGGAGCTATGCCGACCTGGAGCGCCAGGTCCGGCGCACCGCCGCCTGGCTCCAGCGCCAGGGCATTGCGCCGGGCGACCGGGTGGCCCTCTGGGCTACCAGCCGGCCCCAATGGGTGGCCTGCTACTTCGGCTGCCTGGCCCTGGGCGCGGTGGTCGTCCCCCTGGACGCCAACAGCCAGCCCGATTTCGTCCGCACCGTGCTGGAGCGCACCGAGGCCAAGCTGCTGATCCTGGGCGGCCCCCAGCAGGCCAGCCTGGGAGAACCGGCCATCGCCACCGCACTCCTGGACACCCTGGACGACCTGCTCCCGGCCGAGGGCGTCCCGCCGGTTCCGGTCCAGCCCGACGACCTGGCCGAAGTCGTCTTTACGTCCGGCACGACCAGCTTGCCCAAGGGCGTGATGCTGACCCACCGCAACATCGCCAGCGACGCGCAGCAAGCGGTGCAGGTCGTCCCCACCACCCCGGCCATGCGCCTGCTCTCTGTCCTGCCCCTCAGCCATATGTTCGAGCAAACGGCCGGGCTGCTGTGCCCCCTGGTGGGCGGCGCCTCCATCGTCTACCTCTCCGCCCTCCAGCCCAGCCTGCTGTTCCGGGCGCTGGAGCAGGGGGGCATCACCACCATGCTCTGTGTGCCCCAGGTGCTGGGCCTGCTGTTACGGGGCATTGAGCGGGAGGTGGAGCGCCAGGGCAAGGGCCGCCAGTGGGAACTGCTGCACCGCATCGCCCCCTGGCTCCCCTTCCCGGTGCGGCGGCTCTTGTTCCGACCGGTACACCGGCGACTGGGCGGCCGCTTCGACTTCTTCCTGGTGGGCGGGGCCGCCCTCGA
>JACQUQ010000066.1 GCA_016210175.1 Chloroflexota bacterium
CCCTTGGTCAGGGCCTTGGTGGTGTTGCCTACGGTGTCCAGGGAGTCGGTAATGCGCCGCGCCGACTCCGGGGCGCCGGACATCTCGGTGATGCCCCCGGCGTTGTCGGTGATGGGGCCGAAGGTGTCCATCGCCAGGATGTAGGCGGCAGACATCAGCATGCCCATGGTGGCGACCGCGGTGCCGAAGATCCCGGCGTTGGGCAGGCCTTCCGCCTGGCTGCCGAGGAAGAAGGCGAGCACCAGGGCGACGCCGATGGTGATGGCGGTCACGGCGGTGGTCTCGAAGCCCACGGCGGTGCCGATGATGATGTTAGTCGCCGGGCCGGTCTTGGACGCCTGCGCAATCTCCTGCACCGGCCGCCAGGAGCCTGCGGTGTAGTACTGGGTGATGAACACGAAGGCCAGGCCCGTGGCGATGCCGATGAGACCGCACAGGAAGAACCAGAACCAGACGCTGCCCATCATGATATTGGTGACCAGGGCCAGGCCGGCGATGCTAAGCCCCGTGGCGATGTAGTACCCCGCGTTCAGGGCGCTCATGGGGTCCCCCTCCTCGCTGGCAAACCAGGAGACGCCCAGCAGGCCCACGATAGTCGCCAGGATACCGAAAGACCGCAGCACCAGCGGGAACCAGATCCACTCGGGCTGGTTGGTCACCTGGTAGATAGCCACACCCAGGATCATGGCGCCAATGTTCTCGGCGGACATGGACTCGAACAGGTCGGCGCCACGGCCGGCGCAGTCGCCCACGTTATCGCCCACCAGGTCGGCCACCACTGCGGCGTTGCGGGGGTCGTCCTCGGGGATGCCGGCCTCGACCTTGCCCACCAGGTCGGCGCCCACGTCGGCGGCCTTGGTGTAGATACCGCCGCCCAACTGGGCGAACAGGGCCACGAAGCTGGCGCCGAAGCCGAAGCCCACAATGAGGAAGGGAACCTTATCGAAGGGGTAGCCGAGGACGGTGTTGTAGACAAAGAAGATGCCGGCCACGCCCAGGAGGCTCAGGGCCACCACCAGGAAGCCCGAAACGGCGCCGCCCCGCAAGGAGACCTCGATAGCACCCTTCAGGCTCCGCTGGGCGGCGGCGGCGGTGCGCAGGTTGGAGCGCACCGAGATGTACATGCCGATGTAGCCGGAGATGGCAGAAGCGGCAGCGCCGACCAGGAAGGCGACGGCCGTGAGGACGCCGAGTTCAGTGCTGTTATCGAAGACCGCCACGATGACGCCGATGGCAAGGGCGGTCACGATGGATAAGTACCCGATGGTCCGGTACTGGCGGGCGAGAAATGCCATCGCGCCCTCGAAGATCATGCCCGCCACTTCCTGCATCTTGGGCGTACCGGTATCCCGGCTCAGCACGTCCCGCGCCAGGTACAGCGCGAAGAGCACCGCCGCAATCCCGGCCAGGGGAACGATGGGGATGAGTACCATACTGTTCCTTCCTCCTCTAAACTAAAGCCAAGGTGAAACTCGCAGACACCGACCGTGAGGAATGTAGATCCCACCTTGGCTTTAGTTTAGGATATCTCCGGGGCACGGGAGGGACCGGGAGTTCCCCACCTCCCCTTACCAGGAGGCCTTCCAAAATGCCAAGTCTAAGGGAGCGGCGTGCGCCGCGTCAATACCGGTGACGGGCATCACAAACGCTGCTCCCACTCGGCGAGCTTGCGCTCCAAGCGGGCCTGGGCCAGGGCCGTGGTCAGGTCGCCGCGGGTGCGCTCCAGGATGCCGCGAACCGCATCGGTGGTGCGGCGCAGGCCGCCGGTGACCGCTTCCGGGAAGTCCATGGTGACCAGCACGGCGTAAATATCGTCCATCCACTCTAACACCGCTTCGCAGCGGGCGATATCGCCGTGGCGGATCAGATCCAGCAGATGGCGCCGCAGCTCCCCCACCGCCTCACCGGCGCCGTTCAGGTAGGCCTGATACTCGACCCCCAGGGTCTCGGGGTCGGGTAGCGGCTCGCCCGCAACCAGGGCCAGGGTCAGGGAGGCCTCCGCGAACTCTTTGGCCGCATCGTGGACGAACCCGGCGTGGTAGATGTCCTGATGGCCCGCCAGCACCGCGGCGGTCTCCCGCAGCAAGCCGTGGGCGTGCTGGAGCATGGTACGGGCCTGGACGAACTCGCGGCGGTGGACGGCGCGGATGGCGTTGGCGGAGGTGCGGATGACTTCGCGGGTCTGGCGCAGGGCGGTCTCCCGCGCCGCGCTCTTGGCTGTGAAGTGGGCAAGCGCCTGCTCGCTGATGGTATCCAGGGGAGTCGTCGGTCTAGTCGTGTCCACGCGCTCCTGCTATCTCCTCGACCAGTTTCCGGGCCGCGGCCCGCACGTCCGGCGCCAGGGTCACGGCGCTGATAACAGCCACCGCATCGGCGCCCGCGGCGACCACGTGGCCCACGTTCTCCGGAGTAATGCCGCCGATAGCCACCAGCGGGCGGTCTATCTCGGCGCGCACCGCGCGCAGGGTCTCCAGTCCGGCGGGACGGGTGTCGCTCTTGGACTGGGTGGGGAAAATGGCGCCGACCGCGAGGTAATCGGCGTCTTCGGCCACTGCCAACCGGGCCTCCTCTCCCGTGGCGGTGGAGACACCCACCAACTGGTCCAGGCGCAGCATGCGCCGCACCACCGGCAACGGCAAGTCCTTCTGGCCCACGTGGACGCCGTCTGCGTCCACCGCCACGGCCAGGTCCGGGTGGTCGTTGATGAAGAACAGGGCCCCTTCCCGTTGGCACAGCTCCCGGATCCGGCGCGCTGGGGTGAGCTGCACGCCCTTGGGCCGCTCTTTATCGCGCCACTGGATCACCCGTGCGCCGCCGGCGATGGCATCCTGGGCGATCGCCACCGGATCGCGGCCGGCGGTCATGGCCGGGTCAATGATGACGTAGAGGCCGCGGACCATCTCGCGCTTGGTCCGGCGGGTGATCCCCCCGAGGAGCAGGCGCTCCAGTTCGTAGATCTCGAAGCGGGCCCGCTCCAGGGTCGCGGCCGCCAGGGCCGCCGGAGCATCCGGGAGCTTGGCGCACTCCTCGAGCACCCGGAGGGACTCCGCCACTCTGCGGGCGTTGGCGGCCACCAGCGAGTCCAGGCCGGTACGGGGGATCACTGCCCGGATCGCGGAAGGGCCGCCGACATCCTCGGCGGCCCGGCGCGCAGCGACCAATGGGAGGGTCAGTGGTCTGACCATGTCCCCCAGGGCATGGCGCAGCACCCGCAGGCGCTCGGTCAGGGTGCGGTCGTTCAGCAGGAAGCGGGCCACGTCTTCCAGCACCCGCGTCCCCTCCCGCGCCCGATTCAGGTTGGCGTCGATGAGCCGCAACACCGTGCTCACTCCCTACTGCGCGCAGTCCTCTGGGACACTGTCCGCCGTCAACGGGAACCCCCACCCGCCATCGCTGCGCGGAGGCTCCCGTGTGCGCAGCCAAAAGGACGCCGCTCTCAGGAGAGCAGGCTGGGGTGAGGGTCATGCATATCGAAGTGTCGGATTATGAAATAACGCAGGAGCTACGGAGCGCGCAGGAGATCTTCCTGGTTTTCGCGTCCCGCATACTTCCGTGGCTCACGGGGCGATCATGCTGAGCGATGGAGTCATCCTGAGCGACCGGTGTCATCCTGAGAGTAGCAAAGGATCCGTACTCAGGTGATATGCTTACACCGCAAGGGATACGAGGCATCACACCCCGTACCGTCAGGAACCCCGAAGACCTCAGCGGCGGCGCTCCTGGCAATCAGTCGAAATCGCCGTCGCCCGGCGCGCCGCGCTCCTCCGCCGGGCCGAGCTCTCCCAGGTCGTCGCCGGCTTCGAGCCGGTCCACCATCTCGCTGAACTCCGGACCCAGGTCCTCGCCCAACTCGGCCCCCATGCGGCGCATCCAGCGGGCCATACTGCGGGGGTCGTTCTCGTCCACATCCCCCAGCCAGGAGGGATCAGACATCTGCTCCAGGCGGCTCTCCTCGGACTTCAGCACCGCGAAGGTCGAGATGAGACGGGCGACGTCCGCGCTGCCGCACGCGGTACACCTCGCCGCCACCTCGGTGGAGAAAGAGCGGAGCAGTACCGTGAAGCGTCGTCGACACTGCTGGCAGCGGTACTCATAGAGCGGCATCAGGGTCCCTCATCCTAGCCGGGGAAGGGAGAGCCATCAGGCAGCGCCCCCCGCTCCCGCGCTTCCTTGACGAACTGCGGCTCTCCCTGGGAGGACGCCTCCGCCATCGTCTGGGCCCAGGGGTCGGGCGGCTCCTGCCACCCCAGAAGCTCGCGGCGCTTCCGCTCGAGGGCAAGCTCCAACGTCCCGCGCGGGTCATACAGGTCGTAGGGCCGGTCTTCCCCGGAGATCTGGGCAGCCTTCTCCCGGAAGTCGGTGTCCAGGTCGGCGTCCAGGTCCTGGCCGACCCGCCGCGCCCACCGCGCAATGGCCGCGGGATCGTGGGGGTTGTCCAGCTCGCCCATGTACCTCTCGTACTCATCGAGCTTGGAGAGCCGCTGGTCTGCGGTCTTGAGCAGATTGGGGCGGGACATGAGCCGCTGCATGTCCGTGCTCGTACACTGAGGGCACACCGGCGCTACGGGTGTCGCGAAGCTGCGGAAGAACAGGCTGGCCCGCTGTCCACAAGCGTTACACCGAAACTCGTAGATGGGCATTCCGCTGACCTCCTCCCTGCGTGGTCGCCTCCCGCCGAAGCCAAAAGCGCCTCGATTGTAGCACGGATGCCGGTGGCCCTCAAGAGAGAGGTGGGACTGGTGTGCGCCGCCGTCCCCGCCCAGGGCGCACACGCGGGTTGCCTCCTCCCAGGCCTACTTCCGCCCAGGGCCGCCCATGCGCCCTGGGCGCCGGCGCGCCGCGATTGACAAGGGTCGGAGTCTATGGTACGGTGAGCGCAGTGATGCGAAGGCCGGTGTTACCCCAGTCCAGACTGCCCAGGGATGCGTCTCCGCACGGCGTATCCCTTTTTGCTTTTAGGCCGGAGCGTCCCCTCCGATATTACTTTCAAGAAAGGAATCGTTTCCTCCCTTGACTGCTTTGGCTCTCTTCCGACAGTTCTCTTGGCGGCACCTCTGGCCCTGGGGTCGCTCCCGCAATGGAACGGCTCCCGCTGCTCCATCCAGCGCAGCCTCCGTCCCCCAAGAGTCATCTCCCCCGGCATTCGGGGCATTGCCCCTCGGCAGCCCGGTCCTCCGTGCCCTGGAGCGCATGAACTACCAGACACCCACCGCCATCCAACAGGAAGTGGTCCCCCTCTTCCTGGATGGTCGGGATGTGGTGGGTCAGGCGCAGACCGGCACCGGCAAGACCGCAGCCTTCGGCATCCCCCTGGCAGAGCGGTTGGACCCGGCCCTCAAGCGCACCCAGGCCATCGTCCTGGTGCCCACGCGCGAACTGGCCCAGCAGGTGACCGCCGAGGTGGGGCGCATCTGCCAGTTCCGGCGCCTGCGGGTGGTCGCGGTCTACGGTGGCGATCCCATCGCCCGGCAGTTCGCCGCCCTGGAGCAGGGCGCGCATATCGTCGTTGGTACGCCGGGCCGGGTGCTGGACCACCTGGGCCGCGGCACCCTGGACCTCTCCGCGGTGCGCATTGCCATCCTGGACGAGGCTGATGAGATGCTGGATATCGGCTTTGCCCAGGATATGGAGGATATCCTGCGCCTGACGCCCAAGGAGCGCCAAACGGGCCTGTTTTCGGCGACGGTGCCGCCGTTCATCCGCCACCTGATCTACCGTTACCTGCGCAATCCTGCCTGGGTGCGCGTCAACCCCGAGGCCGCCACGGTGCCGGAGATCCGGCAGGTGTACTTCGAGGTGGCGGAACGGGATAAGCTCGACGGGCTGTGCGCGCTCCTGGCCGAGCGCGCCGATCTGACCCGGCTGCTGGTGTTCCGCCGTACCCAGCGGGGCGTCGATCAGTTGGTCAGCGGGCTACGGCGTCGGGAGGTCCCGGCCCGGGGGATCCACGGTGGCATGACCCAAGCGGAGCGCAACCGCGTCATGGGCGCGTTCCGCGCGGGCACCTTGCGGCTCCTGGTCGCGACGAATGTCGCGGCGCGTGGCCTGGATATCGCCGACATCTCCCACGTCATCAACTACGATGCCCCCGAGTCGGTTGAGGAGTACATCCACCGCATCGGGCGTACCGGGCGGGCAGGCAAGGCCGGCACTGCCCTGACCTTCATCGCCGAATGGGACCTGCCTACCCTGGAGGCGCTGCAAGCGGCGATGGACGGCAGCATTGAGGAAGACCGCCTCTCTATTTATGGGTAAGCCACGGCGCCCTGGCGCCGCTCTCGTAGCGGGTTGGCCGGGGGCGCACGGATGACCGGGGCGGGTGCCAGCCCGCCCCTCCCATGGCCCCATCCGAGGGTGATCCCGCGCGCACGTCGCGCCGCCCCCTGGCAGCTTTGCCGTCGAGGGCACAACGAAAACGCTCGCCGTGCCCGCTTCCCGTTGACACCTCCGACCGCGCCCAGTAGAATCCCGCCAAATGCTCGTGCCGCTGCCGCTGAGCAGCGCGGAGCTCTGCCCGCAACGTTGCCTGCGCCAAGCGCCAGGGGCGCGCGCCGGCGCGGTGGCGGGCCCGAGAGATCAGCCCCAGTGCCACACCACTCAGGAAGGAGCGCGCAGTGAAGGTTCTGGTCATGGGCGGTTCCCGCTTCAACGGGTTTTATCTGGTCCAGGAACTGGTGCGCCAGGGACATGAGGTCACGGTCTTCAACCGGGGTCTGACGCCGACCGACTTCCCGCCAGAGGTCCGCCGACGCTACGGCGATCGCAAGGACCACCAGCAGTTACCGGAGGTGCTGGGACGGGAGGAGTTCGACTGCATCCAGGACATCAGCGCCTACACCCTGGACGACGTGCAGAGCATGGTGGAACTGTTCGAGGGCAGGGCGGGGCACTACATCTTTGCCAGTTCGACCGTCGTCTACGCTGCATCGAAGGTCCTGCCCCTGGCGGAAGACTTCCCCGTCGAACTCGGCCCCCTGCAACAGGACTACGGACGCAACAAGATCCTCTGCGAGCAGTACCTCATCGGCAGGTATCGTGAGCGCCATTTCCCCGTCACGATCGCGCGCTTTTCCATGGTGCTGGGCCCGCGCAACATCATCGCGGAGCGGGAGCAGATGATGTTCGTGCGCCTGCTGCGCGGACGCAAGATCCTCGTCCCCGGCGATGGGACCACCCTGGGCCAGGTGGGCCACGTGGAGGACGAGGCCCGGGCGCTGCGGATGATGATGCTCAACCCCCGTGCCTATGGGCAGATCTACAACGTCACCGGTAACCAGTACTTTACCGATGACGGGTACGTGGATACCATCGCCGCCGTGGTGGGCGTGGCGCCGCAGAAGGTCTACGTCCCGGCGCCCGTCATGGATGAACTTTATCCGCTGGGGGTCTCTCGCCTGGAGCGCCCCCTCATCCAGCGCCTGGCCCCGTACATCCACGGGTGGAAGGCCCCCGTGGTCTTCAGCATCCAGAAGCTGCGGGACCACCTGGGCTTTGCGCCTGCTTACACCTTTGCGTCCGGTATGCGCCAGACCTACGAGTGGTTCCAGCAGGAAGGGTTGGCCGACCGCTTGGAGTTCGACTTCCGCTTTGAAGACGAACTGCTGGCCCGGCTGGGGGGCGAGTAGTCGCAGCGCGCTGATCCTGACCGCTGCGGAGAGCACTTCACGCCAGAGGCGACCATCCCTGGGAGCGCAGCCGCCTCGGCTGCACGGGGGCGGGCGGGGTGCCCGCGCTCCCAGCAGGTCCCGGTCTTGAGCGACTGGTACAACGGACGGTCAGTATGTGGAGGAATGACCGTTGGGGTATGCCAGGCTGGTAGGGGCGGGTTGGCACCCGAATAGTCCAACTTAACATAAGTGGTCTGAGCCGGGTGCAGCCTACCCTGAGCAGGAAGGAGGGAACCACGGCCACGTCATGCCCCCTTCAGCTTCCGTAGGGAGACTCCGCACCGCAACAGCCCGCAGCGATGATACCCTATCCGCGCAGCGGGTGGGTCCGTTCGCCCTGAGCCAGTCGAAGGGCGAACGGACCTGGCGGCCGTGCGGTTACCGGTTGTACAGCTCCGCGTTGGCGTGCTCGCTGTCGCGGTTCTTCTCCTTGGCTGCGGCTATCAAGTCCCTGAACTTGCTATAGAACTCGTCTCGCTCGGCCTTGAAGTACTCGTGGTTCACTGGGATCCAGGCCTGGAACTGGTCGGGGACCTCATCTTCGGCAAAGATGGCGTTCACCGGGCACTCCGGCACACATGCACCGCAGTCGATGCACTCGTCCGGATGAATGAAGTACTGGTCGTCTTCGTCGGTGGCATAGATGCAGTCTACCGGGCAGACGGCAACACACGATGCATCCTTGACGCCCACGCACGGCTCGGTAATGATATAGGTCATGGCCCTGCTCCTCCCTGGCGCTTCGTGGACTGGAGTGACTCGCGTACGCGAGTCATTATCCTTCCATTGGGATAGCTATGATACTGTGAAATTCCTGCTGCCGTCAAATGCCACCGGCGCGGTGACGGTGTCACGTCTCCCCGTCCTCCGGGCGGGATGCCGCAGGCTACAGGGGCAGCATCTGCTGGGGCGCCAGGTGGTGGGCGTCAAAACCCAGGTCCCGAAGGTGAGCAGACAGATTGGGGAAGCCGAATACGGTATAGATCCGCTCGGGCGCGGCCTCCTCCGCGTACCGCACCAGGGAAGGAAAGTCGGCGTGGTCGCTGAAAGGGAGGGCATCATCCACCCGGTAGCGGAAGCGCGTGTGGGGGTCGATGGCCCAGCCGCTCAGCAGGAAAGAGCGCCGCCGGGGGATGCGGGTGATTTCCGGGCTGGTGCGCCAGTGCGGCGGGGCCAGGAGCACCTGGCCGTGCAGGTCCTGGCCGGTGTAGCAGGAGAAGGCCCCGCCGAAATCGACCCCGGCCTCGCGGTAGAGCAGGGCCATCCGGTAGATATCGGGGTGGACGCTGACCGTAAAGCCGCGCTGGAGCAGCAGCTTCAGCGCCTCCTGGCTCTTCCCCAGGGCGTAGGCCAGCACCACCGGCACCGCCCCGTCATTGAGCGTCGCCTGCAGCAGCGCACTCAAGCGCTCGATTACTTCCTCGTCGGGCGGAAAGGTGTAGCGTGGATGACCGTACGTCGCGTCGATGATGAGCACATCGCAGGGGACGACCGGCGCGGGCACGGTGGTCGCGTTGGCGCGCAGCTTGAAGTCCCCGGTGTAGAGCACCCGCTCTCCCGTGTCCTCCAGTTCCAGGAGGATCTGCGCCGAGCCGAGGCAGTGGCCGGCCGGGTACAGGGTGAGCCGGTAGCCATCGCCTTCCCAGGGGGTGGCGTAGGGCAGCTCGATGATGTTGCGCACGCGCTCCTGGGCGCGCAGGATACGGGCGGTTTCGGGGGTGGCCAGGGCCCGGCGGTGGCGCGCGGTGTGGTCGCGGTGGCCGTGGGAGATCAGGGCGAAGTCCTTGACCCGGGTGGCGTCCATCCAGAGGTCAAGGTAGGGAAAATAGATCCCCTTATCATAGAGCACTTCCATGGTCCACCTGTGCACGGCGTTTGGCCACCTTTGGGAAGAATCCCCGCCGCCGCCCTACGCCGGACGCACCCGGTGCCCGCGCACCCCATCCCGTCCATCTCCCTGGGCTCGGGACGCCGGGCTCCCGAAACTCCCCGGCCCAGTGCCGTCCTGCATGTACTCGCTCCGCACAACAACAACGTGGGCAGGTCGGCCCCGTTACGCTCCCCCCGGCGTAGCGGTCGGCAGCCCCGCCCGCCTGTCCTTTTGCCCGGTGCGGTGAGCTGTGCTATGCTGGTGCTGAGGGGACACCCCTACGGACTGCGGAAAGGAACTCCTGCGACGGACATGCGCATCATTCTCTATACCGGGAAGGGCGGCGTCGGCAAGACCAGCGTGGCGGCAGCGACCGCCGTGCAGGCGGCAGCGGCCGGCCGCCGGACGATTATCCTCAGTACCGACCCGGCCCATAGCCTGGGCGACTCCCTGGACCTCCCGCTGGGCGCAGCACCCCGGCAGGTCGCCCCCAACCTCTGGGCCCAGGAAGTGGATGTGCTGCGGGAGATCGATACGCACTGGGGCGTGCTCCAGCGGTGGGTATCGACACTGTTTGCCTGGCGCGGCGTCCATCAGGTGCTGGCCGATGAGATGGCCATCCTGCCCGGCATGGAGGAGCTGGCCGGGCTGCTCTATCTGCTCCACTACCACGAGAGCGCCGAATACGATACCGTCATTGTGGACTGCGCCCCTACCGGGGAGACCCTGCGGCTGCTGAGCTTCCCCGAAGTGCTACGCTGGTGGATGGAGCGGGTCTTTCCGGTGGAGCGCAAGGCCGCCCGGGTCATCGGCCCCATCGCGCGGCCGCTGTTCAACCTGCCCATCCCCGACGAAACGGTCTTCGAGGCTGCGGAGGATATCTTCTGGCGTATCGACCGGGTCCGGGAGATCCTGGCGAACCCGGCAGAGACCTCGGTGCGGCTGGTCCTCAACCCGGAGAAGATGGTGATCAAGGAGGCGCAGCGCAGCCATACCTACCTGAGCCTCTATGGGTATGCCACCGACCTCATCATCCTCAACCGCTGCCTGCCGACCGGGGTGAGTGACCCGTATTTTGCCGCCTGGCGCGCGACGCAGGAGCGGTACGAGCAGTTGGTCCACGAGGCATTCGCACCGCTGCCTATCCGGCGGGTGCCGCTGATGGACCAGGAAGTGGTGGGGACGGAGATGCTGCGTCGCATGGGAGCAGCCATCTTCGGCGCCGACGATCCGGCGGGCCTGTTCTTTACCGGCAGCCCGCAGCAGGTCTATAAGGAGAACGGAGCCTATCACCTGAGCCTGCAACTCCCCTTCGTGGGGCGAGAGGACGTGCGCCTGAGCCAGAGCGGCAACGAACTGACGGTGCAGGTGGGGAGCCACAAGCGGAACATCGTCTTGCCCAACACCCTGGCCGGGCTCCAGGTCGGCGGGGCCAGGTACGAGGGAGAGCGGCTGACGATCCGCTTTATCGCCGAGGCATGACCGGGCGAAGGCAACCAAGGAGGCGGCAGCCGCACGACCGTGGTGGATGGCGGGAGCCGGCCGGCGGCGAGTGCCTCGTCAGGCATGAACTGATGGGGAAGACTGCCGCTGTACACGGCGGGCCCGCCCTTCAGGACGGCAGGGTGGAACCCATCAAGGTAGGATTGACAGAAGAGTACTGGGGGCCGCGCACGCAAGCGTAGGAGGCACGACCATGACCGCAGAGCAGGAGCGCATGTTTACCGCCGAGCGCCGGGCCGATGGCAGCGTCGTCATCACCTTCCGGCCACCGCGCGTCGAACTCTCCGGGGAGGCGGTGAGCCACGTGCTGGCCTCGCAGAAGGAGTTGCTGCTGGCAGCCCGCAGCCTCCTGGATAGCGCCATCGAGTGGACCGAGCGTGGCGGGCGCAGCACGCGCCGTTCCCGCGTGGATATTCGGGTCGAGTAACGGGAACGGGGGCGCTTGGGGAGGCGACACGAGCACGTCGTGGCGCCTGGGAGCGCCGCCGGGCGCGCCGATGGTCATACTGCGGCCTGCAGGCCGCAGCGTCCGTACTTCCTGGCGTGCTATGGCGCGCCCGCGCCGTGCCCGCCTGCCGAGCGCGCTCCCGTAGCGGAGCGATGGAGGGCCGCGGCGTCCGGAGTGGTGCGGTCAGTTCAGAGTCTTGATCTCCTCCAGCGTCCGGGGCTTGACCTTCCAGACCTGGCGGCGCTCCTTCAAGATTTCGGCTTCCAGGGGGGCGACCAGGGCACGCAGCGCCTCGGGAGCCGCGGTGCTGAAGGTCTCCAGCACGTAGGCCATCTCCTGCTTGTCGAAGTAGCTGGGCCGGAAGCGGGCCTCAGGGTAGTGGTGCAAGATCAGCTTGATGAGCCGCGGCATGGGACCGTTCTCGGTATCCCCGACGGTGAAATAGTTCTTCCCGCCCTCGATCATTGCCGTACCTCCTCGCCGGCGCGGGGTACCGTGCCAGCGGTGTTGCGCTTGCGTCCGTGATGGTGCGTATTGTCGCGCAGCGGTGCCGAGAAGGGAAGCTGCGGAGCCACGCGGGGCAGGGCTGCGGCGGGCTGCCCGGCTTCCCCTCCTGGGCACCGTGTCGTCGCACGGAGCGGGTCGGGGTGGAAACCCTTGCGAAGAGGACGTATAATCAGGGCGGAAATCTACGCGTGGGAGAGCAGGCCATGGACCAGGATACCGGTAAGAAGCGGAAGGTCAAGCGGGGGCGTCGCTTTCAGGGGCTGATCCTGGAGCCGGTGCTGCCCTGGCTGGAGGAGATCGCGGGGTTGCCTGCGGACGTGGCCGCCAAGCTCACCACCAGCTTCCTCGATCTGATCCACGAGCAGGGAGAGGACGCCAAGGCCCACTATATGGCGGCGGTGCTCCGGCTGGACACGCGGACCTTCCTGACCCTCTTGGAGCGTTATATCGACGATCCCAACTGGGGGGCGACCGCCGCAACCCTGCTCTCGCCCGACGACCGGATCTGGCTGGAGCAGTTCCTGGATGCCTTCAGCACCGCGGAGCGGGAGATCCTCGGAGACGAGCCCTGATCCGTTAGGGGGAAGCCAGCGCCGGGGGATCGGCGGGGGCGGCGAGCGCGAGGCGATCCAGGGCTGCCCGCAGGTCGGGCGGGAGCGCCGCACTGAATTCCACTCGCTGGTTACTGGAGGGCAGGCGGAAGCCCAACCCATGGGCGTGCAGGAACTGGCGAGGCACCAGGGGGGTGGGCCGTCCGTAGAGCGTGTCCCCCACGATGGGGTGGCCGATGGCGGCCAGGTGTACCCGGATCTGGTGGGTACGGCCCGTGACGGGTTCGGCTTCGAGCAGCGTGTACTCCGGGAAGTGCTGGAGCACGCGGTAGCGGGTGTAGGCCTCGCGGCCGCCGGCGACGACGGCCATGCGCTGGCGGTGGCTGGGGTCACGGCCGATGGGCGCATCGATGAGCCCCCGCGGCGAGGTCAGTGTGCCTTCCACCAGGGCCAGGTACTTCTTACTGACCTGGCGCTCCTGGAGCTGCCGGGCCACATGCTCCTGGGCCGCCGGGTGCTTCGCGACCACCATCAGGCCCGAGGTGTCCCGGTCAAGGCGATGGACGATGCCGGGACGGAGGGTGTCGGCGAGGGAAGCCAGTTCCGGTCGGTAGGCCAGGAGCGCGTTGACGAGGGTGCGGTCGGGGTGGCCGGGGGCCGGATGGACCGTCAGTCCTGGGGGTTTGTTGATAACCAGGAGGTCGTCGTCCTCGTAGACGACGTTGAGAGGCAGGGCTTGGGGGGTCGCACAGAGCGCCGGGGCTGGCGAGAGTTCAGCGTGTACCACATCCCCCGGCGCCAGGCGCAGCCCCGCTTTGGCGGGCTGGCCGTTGACCGTGACCCGGCCCTCGCCGATGAGCTGCTGGATGCGGCTCCGGGAGAGGGTGCTGTGGCTCACCAGGAAGCGGTCCAAGCGCTCGCTCCCCTCGGTAACGGTCAGGGTCAGGGTTTCGGCCATGCCGCTAGGTCTCCTGGTGCGACGCGGCCCGCTGGGAGAGCATGAGGAACCCCGCCAGCACCGCGACGCCCACCACGATGGCCGAGTCGGCCAGGTTGAACACCGGCCACACCCGCAGATCGATGAAGTCGGTCACGTAGCCTTGGCGTACCCGGTCAATGAGGTTGCCGAGGGCGCCTCCGAACTGGAGCCCCAGGGCCGTATCCAGCAGGCGGCTGTTGGCCGGCGGGAACGCGTAGTACAGGAGGATCGCGCCGACTCCCACCGCCGTCGCCAGCAGCAGGAAGGCGGACTGGCCGGTGAAGAGGCCGAAGGCGGCGCCGGTGTTGATGACGTGGGTCAACCGGATGGGAGCGTCGGCCGGCAGCGACTCGCCGGGGGCCAGGGTGAGGCGGATCGCGCTCTTGGTCACTTGGTCCAGGAGCACGATCAGCAGCGCGACTGCGAGGAAGAGCGCCCCGCGCCGCACGCGCGCTATCAGGTGAGTGTGGGATTCTATCATCGCACCTCTCAGTCTACCATACGCTGCCGGGGGCGAGAAGCCACGCCGCCGCTTCCCGGCGGCGCCGGGCGTGGGTCTGCGCTCCGCCCCCAGGGGACGAAGCCCGCCGACGCAGGGAGTGGCAAAAGATGAGGTGGATGGCAGGAGGACTTCGGCGAGGCCATGCAGCAGACGCCTACTGAACACCACGTTCCCAGCGTGGACGTCGTTATCCCGGTCTACAACGAAGAGCATGTCCTGGAGCGCAGCGTTATCACCCTGCGGGACTTCCTCCGCGCACAGATCCCCTACGAGTGGCGCATTCTTATCGCCGACAACGCCTCCACCGACCGCACCCTGGAAGTCGCCAAGGGATTGGCGGCCCGCTACCCCGACGACGTGGCCTACCTCCACCTGCCGCAAAAGGGCCGCGGCCGCGCCCTTCGGACCGCATGGATGGCGAGCGACGCCGATATCCTCAGCTACATGGATGTGGACCTCTCAACCGGTTTGGAGGCGTTCCCGCCGCTGGTACAGGCCATTGCCGTGGAAGGGTACGACCTGGCTACCGGCTCCCGCCTTATGCAACGGTCGCACATCGTTCGTTCTCTCAAGCGAGAGATCCTCTCGCGGGGTTACTTCCTGATGATCCAAGCCCTCTTCGGGGTCCACTTCACCGACGCCCAGTGCGGCTTCAAAGCGCTCAGCCGCCAGGCAGCCCGCGCGCTGCTGCCGCTGGTCCAAAACCAGGAATGGTTCTTCGATACGGAGCTGTTTGTGCTTGCCGAGAAGAACGGCTACCGCATTAAAGACGTCCCGATCCGGTGGATCGAGGACCCTGATAGCCGGGTGAACATCCCGAAGACCATTGCGGAGGACGTGCGCGGTCTGCTCCGGCTACGCTTCCATCTGCCGCGGGTGCAGCCTCCGGCACGTGACTAACGCGGGCCACAGGCGGATGGTGCAGCGATGATCACGATGGCGGTTACGATGCTGATGCGTCGCCTGATGCAGGGCGATGGAGCGGTGTTCTGGCTCCTGGGGGCCTGCTGCTCCGTGTGGCGGCTGCGCCCGCGGCGCGCGCCCTGGGAAGCGACGGCCCTGCTCCTGGGTATGGGCCTCCTGGCCGGGTGTACGCCGGGGCCGCGGCCACCGGAAATCCTCGGGCCAACGGCGTGGCGCCTCACCCTCTCGCCCATCGAACCCGCCGCGGGCATCCCCGCCGAGGTCACGATGCAGCGTATGAGCGAGGATGCTCAGCCGCTGCGGGCGACCCCGGACGCCCCGGCGCCATATGCCCGCGCGCGCGAGCTGACCTCCGACCTCGTCATCTGGTCGGAGCCGGCGCGGGTGGATGGTCGCGGCGTTTGGGTGGCTCCTATCACCTTTCCCATGCCAGGTCGCTGGCAGATCGTGCTCCACGAGGCCATCGACCCGACGCTCCCGGTCCGGGGCAATGGGTGGCTGCCCTGGCCGTCGGTCGAGCGTTTTGGCCCACAGCAGGTCGTGCGGGACGCCATCGGGCGGGAGGAATTGTCCCTCCTGATTACGGTCATTCCCGACCGCGGGCCCATCCTCTGGTGGCTGCGCACCCACCTGCTGGAGGTCTTCGGCGTGGCGATTGTCCTGACGGCCTCGGTCGTCTCCTACCTGCTGCGGAACCGCATGGTGGTCCAGAGGGAACGCTAGAGCGTGTTGGGGACTCCCGTGGCAACGGAGACTGCCAGGGTGCCCAGGCCGTTCGTGGTGCGCCGAAGCCTGTCCTGATCCCTGCGACAAACTCAGGACAGGCCTGCCGAAGGGAACCAGGAACGGGCTTCCCCGCCCGCCCTGCGACACGCTCAGGACGAACGGGGAAGCCCTTCCGCTCGGCAATACCGGAAAGGCTCTGGGGCCACCCCCGGCAGGCCCGGCCTTCAGACCGGCATCTGCTTCACGGCTGACAGGCCCGAGCCCGCACTGGCTGCGACGGCACGCTACGCTGCGCCCGCGCCGTGGTGCGCGCCGGTCTCCAGCGCCGTGAGGATCATCTGGACAAGCTCCCGCGCCGATTCCGCACTGAGTTCGACCGCGACCCGCGCTCCGGGTCCCTGTTCCTCGTTCACGAAGTCGATCATCAGCGCCGCTTCCAGGGGCGCGTGAAAAGGATGGTCGTAGTAGACCTGCGCGTGCCGGAGGGGGAACCACCCCTGGGCCCCCTTGCCGCTGCCGGACACCGCTGCCTGTTCAATAGCGCCGGTACACATGGACCTTGATCCTCCGCTCCGTCAAATGTTTACGCGCTGAGGTACTGATCGAACCAGGCGAACACGCGGTTCCACCCGTCCGCGGCCGCCTCGACACGGTAGCTTGGGCGGTAGTCGGCGAAGAAGCCGTGCCCAGCGTTCTGATAGGTATGGAACGCGTAGGTCTTGCCGTGGCGCTTGAGTTCTTCCTCCATCCGGGCCACGTGCTCTGGTGAGGGGTTGCCATCCTCGACGCCGAACAGTCCCAGCAGTGGGCAGGCCAGATTGGCGGTCATGTCGATGGGGGCGACCGGCTGGCGCGGGCTCAGTTGATCGGGCGTGGCGACCACCCGTCCGCCGTAGCAGGCCACCGCGGCGTTGAGGCTGGGGATGTTGCAGGCAACGAGGTAGGTCTGGCGGCCACCGGAGCAGTAGCCGATGGCACCGACCTTCCCGTTGCAGTAGGGGAGCGACCGCAGGTAGCGCACGGCGCCCTCCACATCGCCGATGCAGCGCTCGTCGGGAACGCCCCCGGCGGCGCGGACCACGGCGGCCACGTCATCAGGGTTGCCCGGTCCCTCGCGGTGGTGGAGGTCGGGGGCGATGGCCACATAGCCGTGGGCGGCTATCTTGCGGGTCAGCTCTTTGAAGTGCTCGACGAGGCCGAAGACTTCATGAATCACCACCACGCCGCCGTACGGCCCTGCCCCCAGCGGCCGCGCCAGGTAGCCGCTGATCACCTCCCCGTTGTGCCCGGTCAGACCGACGGTTTCCGCCAGCATCCCTTCGTACACGACTCCTTCTGGCATAGCGAGGCATCCCTCCTTTCAGCGTTCGAGCTTGCGATAGGGCCATTATCGCGCCGCACGCACACACGTCAAGGGCAGGCAAGCCCAGCACCAGGCCTTCCGCGTGCTTGCCCTCCCCCCGACCCTCTCCCACGGGGTTCAGGGGCGGACAGTTTGCATGAAATGGCATATAAGGAGTGGAGCCGCTGCCCATACCCTCTCCCACTGGGAGAGGGTGAGGGTGAGGGCGGTGCCAGGAAGCGTTCCTTCACCCCGGCCCTCTCCCAAGGGGAGAGGGAGCCGCCACCTGCCTTCACATCGAAACTGTCCGCCCCTGAACCCACGGGGAAGGGAAGGAAGAGGCGCCGTGTACCGCTTCCTCCTTCGGCCAGCTCAGGACCGGTCTGGGAGAGGTCGTCCGCTCCGCATCCGGTACGGAGGAGCAGGAAGGGGCGGGAACTTGCCTGCTGCCGCCGCTGCCTCTGGAGTTTACATAAGTAACCAGGCGGGCAGTCGGCGAGGAGGCGGTAGCACGTAGGCCCCCGCGAGCGCCGGGAAAGGGCATCGCATGTCCAAGCGCGCGCGCTGCGCCATGGGCGTCGTGGCCGTGGTGCTGCTGGGACTCCTGGTGGCGGCCAGCCCGCCGGGGCAGGCGGCGCGCAAGAGCGTGTTTTTCCTGCTCCAGGTTTTTCCCGATGCCCCGGTGCATCCCCTGGCCTGGACGACCGCCCCGCCCCTTCAGGAGCGGGTGAGCTTTCCCCACCGCCAGCGCCAGATCGCGGCCGACATTTTCCGCCCACCGCACGGGGTGTACCCTGGTGTGGTGGTCGTCCTGGGATTCAACGTTGACCTCGCGGACCCTACTCTCAACCGGACGTTGGATGCCCTGGCGCGCGTGGGTCTGGTGGTCATGGTCCCCTATGCCGATGTGGTGTCCGGTCAGTTCGACCCCAGCGAGCCCGAGGTGTTTGCGGACGCGTTCCGGTACCTGCGCGCACAGCCCTTTGTCACAGATGGCCGGGTGGGGTTCCTGGGGTTCTCCGTGGGCTCGTCCCTGGCGGCCATCGCCGCCGCCGACCCCGGTATCCGCCAGGACGTGGCCTTCCTCCACTGGTTCGGGGGGTACTACCACGCGCCCGACCTGCTGCTGGCCATCATTACGCACGAGGTGCTGGTCAATGGTCAGGTAGTGCCCTGGACCCCCAGCGCGCACGTCGTGCAACTGGTGCGGCAGGCAGTCATCGGGTTCGTGGACGACCCGGGGGACCGGCAGATCCTGGAGGGGGTGTTCCTCGCAGGGCAGCCTACCACCCCAGAGCGCCTGGCCGCGCTCAGCCCGGCGGGTCGGAGCGTGTACGACCTGCTGGCAGCGTCCACACCCGAAGACGCCCGCCGCGCCCTGGCCCAGTTCCCAGAGGACGTCCAAGGGGATCTGGTGCGGCTCTCCCCCAGCGCGCACGTGGCGGGCATCACGGCCACGACGTTCGTGCTCCACGACACCGGGGACCAGTTTGTCCCGTACTGGGAGTCCCGGCGCTTCTGGGCGCAGCTGCCCCCGGAGAGCCGGGGCGGGTACACGGAGGTGGAACTGTTCGAGCACATGACGCCCCAGCGCACGGAGGAGATAGGGATCTTCGTGCGGGAAGTCGTGAAGCTCTACGGGCACCTGTACCGGCTGCTGCTCCTCCTTCAGTGACGGGGGCAACCGTGGACCATGGGCGTGCCCGGCGCGGCCCTCCAGGGAGAATCCCCTCCGTTCCGCCCGCTGGGACCAGATGTGTGGTTGGCGCAGCCCGGAGAAGGGTGTATAGTCGTGCAAGGGAGCAATGCGACACGTTGGGTCGGATTCGTAACAAGGGGGGAACCTATGCGCATGATGTTGAAAGCGACTATGCCGGTGGAGGTGGGCAACGCCAAGATCAAGGATGGGAGCCTGGCGACGACGATCCAGGCCATCCTCGCCGAGTTGACGCCTGAGGCAGCGTACTTCATTGAGGACCAGGGGAAGCGGACCGCCATCCTCTTCCTCGACGTGCAGGACTCCTCGCAGATCCCCGCACTGGCGGAGCCCTGGTTCCTAGCGTTCAACGCCAGCGTGGAATTCCACGTTGCCATGAACGCCGACGACCTGATGAAGGCTGGGCCGGCTATCGAGCAGGCGGCCAGGAGCTACGGCTAGGGTGCCACGGGCCCGGGTCGCGTTGCCCCTTCCCCGCATCCTTGGCCGTGCAACTCCCGCGCCCCGGCCTGCTCCCCCCATCCCCCGGAAGCGCAACCCTACGGACGGACATACGCAGCAGGAGCGCGTGCCCCGGTCCGGGAGCGCCGGCACATGGGAAGGGGGCGGGGAGTCAGCCCTCCCTGCCCCCTTGTTCCTGCGGGCGAATGGGCAGCTACTGCTCCGTTTCGGGCCGGTTCCAGATCTCCATGAGGCAGCCCACGCAGCTCTTGGGGTGGAACCAGGCGACGACCCGGGTGGTGACTTCGCGTGGGGGGACGCCGCCGATCTGCTGGAGGCCCAGGGCACGCGCCCGCTCGATAGCCCGGTGGACGTCGGGCGCCCAGGGGCAGATGTGGTGGTAGGCCGCGCCCAGGGTGGCCCGCTGCGCTACGTAGCGCGCGGTGCCACTGGTGGTATCGGTGGGATGGCTGATCTCGATGACGCTGCCGCCCAGGGAGAACTCCACGATGTGGACCGGGTCCTGGGGACCGAGGCCGCCCGTTTGACGCGGGCGCTCTTCGTTGCCGCGCTCCCGCCTGCGGTCCTCCTCCAGCCCGAAGAACTCGCCCCAGAAGCGCCGGGTCTCTTCCACATCCCGCGCGGCCAGGCCCACATGCCCCATGCCGATAAAGGTGCCATCCCCGCGGAAAGCCGGGTGGGCGAAATAGTTATCTTCGGGAGCGACCTGGAGCAGCAGGCCCTTGGTGGTCTCCGGCTCCAGGAACACGGCGTTCTTGCCGTCCCACTCGGGCATGCCTGGGTACTGGTAGATGCGGGCGCCCTGCTTGATGAGCTGCTGGACATCGTCCGTAAGGTCGTTGGATGCCAGGGACACATAGTGCAGCCCGCCCAGGCCGCCCCGCTCGGCCAGGAAGCGCCCCGCCGGGGTGTTGGGGTCGTTGGGCCGGCTGACCTCGATGTACATCTCCCCGATGGGAAGCTCGATGGTGGTCACGTTGTCATAGTAACCGGGCCGCCCCTCAATGGGAGTGCGCCGTTCATCCACCGCCAGGCCGAAGCCCTGGCAGTAAACCCGGCGTGCCTCCTCCAGATTGCCGGCGACCATCCCGACGTGGTGGATGCGAGTGAACGCCATCGCCTCTCCTTTCCTGACGGCTCGCCATCGCCGGGGCACGTGTGCCCTGGGAATGCTCTATGGACCTGCGTCCGCTCCTACGTACTCTGGCCCCCGGAGATGACCCATCGGGGGAAGGGAGTGGGTTTGCCTCAGGGTGCCTGTATTGTACTCTTCCGAGCGGAGGGTAGCAAGCCATCCTGGATGACCGGTGCGCCCAGCCTTGGTACGGGTGGGGGTGGGGAGGGATGGTCACCACGGGCCGCCGGACGGTGCGACGTCGGCGGCCCCCAGGTGGAGACGGTGCGGCAGCACACCCGATGGGCCCGTGTGGAACGAGGGCCAGGATCAGCCGAGCAGGCCGCCGGTGGTCAGCCAGTAGTTCATGACGAAGAGCCCGGCCCCGATGAGGAAGGAGGCCGCCAGCCGGTGGACGTAGGGGACCAGCCCGCGCAGCGAGCGATGGACCGTGCTCTGGAAGAAGGCGGCTCCCAGGATCACGACCGTCAGCACGCTCCCCATGCCGAGCGCATAGCTGACGAACTGTCCGGCGGCCTGCACCGGCCCGCTCGCAGCCAGCGCCGAGCTGGCCACGACCAGGAAAATGGGCAGGGTGCAGGCGAGAGAGGTCACGGCGTAGGCCACGCCGAACAGGAACAACGAGCGCAGGTCATCACGCAGGTGGACGTGCTCCATGGCCCGACTGGCGAGCAGGATGCCGAGCCCGCGGCCAGAGAGCGCCAGCCAGACGCCCAGCCCGGCCAGCCCCATGCCGACCAGCAGGCCGCCGATGGGGAACGCCGCGGCCAGGGCATAGCCGCCCGCGCCGATGGCAAGGCCGACGATGGAGAACAGCGTGACGAAGCCCAGCGTGGCCATCAGGCCCAGCAGGAGCGCCTTGCCCGCCCGCTGTGGTCCGGAGAGCGCCACGGCTTCGCCGCGGCCCAGGTAGTAGGCCACCAGAGAAGGCAGCAGCAGCACGCCGCAGGGGTTGACGGTGGCGACCATGCCGGCGCCGAAGGCGTAGCCCAGCGGCAGGAGCGAGGCGAAGGTCGCAACACCGCCCTGGACCGCATAGACGGTGCTCCCGGCGGAGATCAGGAGAGCGCCCAGCGCCAGGCCCAGGAGCACGAAGGCAAGCCCTTGCCAGGCCACGCGCGGGGTTGGCTCGCTGACGGTTGCCTCTGGTTGCATGGTCATGGTTGCACCACTTCCTCGCACACGCACTCCCAACTCGTGGCGTCTCCCACGCCGTAGCCCCGCTGGAAGGTGATAATCCCCTGCCGGTCAATGCCAGCGATGATACCGACTGAAGCGTGGCCGTGGCACGCCATCAGCCGTATCGAGATGCGGCATGCCGGCTTGCATTTCCCTGGCGCGTGTCCTATCCTGGAACGCTGGGCCGGAGGAGAGAGGCGAACCGGCCTCCCCACGAGCCACCGGCCCCCGGTCGTTCGCACGCTGCCAGACCGTACGGTTGCCAGCCTTCGGCAGGCTGCACCCATTATACCACGCCGCCAGCGCTTGCTCTGTGTCATCGCCATTACTTTCCCTTCGGGTCTGGGCAGCGCGCGATACGGTGCCCAGACATGGCCCGTCGGGCCGGCGCGATCCCTGGCGGCGCTGGGGAGGATGAGGAGACGATGGCACAGCACCACGGGCACCATGAACAGGAGTTTCTCCGGGAGCGGGTCGTCCCTTTCACCATCGAACCGACCGATACCGCGGCGCAGCTGCTGGCGAAGATGGCCCACACCGGCTTTCAGGGGCGCGCCCTGGGGCAGGCGGCCGACCTCTGGTGCCAGATGCTCCAGGAGCCCTGTACCATCTATCTGACCATCTCCGGGGCCATGGTCCCGGCCGGGATGGGGCGCCTGCTGGCCTACCTGATTGAGCACCGCTATGTGGACTGCGTGGTGAGCACCGCGGCGCAGTTGTTCCACGACCTGGGCGAGAGCCTGGGGGAGCACCATTTCCAGGCGCCCCACGCCGAAGCCTTCGACGATGCTGTGCTCCGGCGGGGCGACATCGTCCGCATGTACGATGTGCTCTGGAGCCATCACGGTTTGGACCGGGCCGAGCGCTTTATCGCCGAGTACGCGGCAACCCTGTCCCCGCAGCCCGTGACCACCCGCGAGTTCCTGGGGGGCCTGGGCAGCCGCTTGATCCAGGAGGGCCAGCAGCCGGGCATCCTGACCGCGGCCGCGGCCGCCGGCGTCCCGGTGTACTGCCCGGCCCTGGGCGATTCCGCCATCGGGACGGCCCTGGCTCAGGCGCGCGTGACCGATGGGATCACCGTCCAGTTCGATACCGTCCAAGACGTGGTGGAGACGGTGGGGATCGTGGGGGCCACGGAGGACGCGGGTGGCCGGACGGCCTTGATCATCATCGGTGGCGGTACGCCCCGCAACTTCGCCCAGCAGACCGCAACCGGGGCGGATATCTTTGGCCGGCCCTGGTTCAAGATGCATAAGTACGGGATCCAGATCACCACGGACAGCCCGCAGTGGGGTGGTCTCTCCGGCTCCACCTTCGAGGAGGCCAAGTCCTGGGGCAAGTACGACCTGGACCAGGCCCGCACGGCGACGGTGTATGCCGAGGCGACCATCGTCCTGCCGCTCCTGGCGACCGCGGTGGTCGAGCGCACGCAGCAAGGCCAGCCCCGCCGTCAGAAGCCGACCTTCCACTTTGCTGCTCATCCCCTCCCCGTGCGCATCGAGTTCACCGCGTAGGGGAGGGACTCCCACCCGGCACTGCTCCTGATGGCCGCTCCGCGCTCACGGTAGCCTCGTGGCGCCGTGCGGACGCCAGGCGGGTGCGCCGCGCGGAGCCGGTACCAGGCGGTCGGCTAGAGCGCAGCCAGGGCAGCACCTCCCGCGGCGGCCCCGACCACCACCAGCCACGGGGGGACGCGCCAGAGGGCCAGCAGCCCGAAGGCGATCAGCCCCAGCCCGAAGTCGGTCGGCGCCGCGATAGCGCTGGTCCACACCGGATGGTACAGGGCGGCCAGCAACAGCCCCACCACCGCCGCGTTGATGCCGCGCAGGGCAGCGCGGAAGTCCGCACGCATGCGTACCGCATCCCAGAAGGGCAGGGCGCCGATGACCAGCAGGAACGAGGGCAGGAAGACTGCGATGAGCGCCAGCGCGGCGCCGGTCCAGCCGTTGGGCGCGGGCTGCATCACCGCGCCCAAGTGGGCCGAGAAGGTGAACAGGGGACCCGGCACGGCCTGCGCCGCACCATACCCCGCCACGAATTGCTCATTGGTGACCCATCCCGGTGGAACGACCTCCGCCTGCAACAGGGGCAACACGACGTGCCCGCCCCCGAAGACCAGCGACCCCACGCGGAAGAAGCTATCGAACACCGCCAGCGGCTGGCTGGGCACCACCTGCCGCAGCAGCGGCAGGGCGGCCAACAGCCCGAAGAACAGCACCCAGGCGGCCAGGCCCAGCCGGCGGCTGACGGGGGCGCGCAGGTGCAGGCTGGGCGGGGTCTCCAGGGCCGGCAGCAAGCGCCAGCCTACCAGGCCCGCCAGCGCAATGATGACGACCTGACTGACCGCCACCGGCCAGGCGAGCGCGGCCACCGCAGCAAGGATGGCGAGCGTGGCGCGCTCCCGGTCGGGGCACAGCGTGCGAGCCATGCCCCACACTGCCTGGGCCACGACCGCCACCGCCACTACCTTGAGGCCGTGGAGCCACCCCGCCGCCTGCTCGACCGCGAGCACCTGGATGCCGTACGCAAAGGCAACCAGGGCGATGGCCGAGGGAAGGGTAAATCCCAGCCAGGCGGCCACGCCACCCAGCAGGCCGGCGCGGATGATCCCCAGGGCAATCCCCACCTGGCTACTCGCGGGACCGGGCAGGAACTGGCACAGGGCCACCAGGTCGGCATAGCTCTCCTCATCGACCCACTTGCGGCGTACGACGTACTCTTCCCGGAAGTAGCCGAGGTGAGCGATGGGGCCGCCGAAAGAGGTCAGTCCCAGCCGCGTGGCGGCGCCGAGCACCTCCCCCACGCTGCCGCGCCGGTCGCCGTGGGCATCTCGTACCCCGAAGATGTTATTGCCCTCCTTGCGTTATCGCGCAGCGCCGACCGGACCGGCGAGCAGCGCCCCGGCCGTCCTGGGACCTCTCCCTGCGCCCTGCCCGCGGCCCGACCGGACAGCCGCGGGCGGCGCATCCGGCGGGGTATCCCAAGCGAGCGTAGCAGGGCGTGTTACTGGTCAAGCCCCGCAGGCGCAGCCGCCACCGCAGGCGCAGCCACCACCCCCCGCCGTGACCGGCACCGTGTCCACCAGAAGGTCGCGGTTGATGGCGAAGACCGAGAGCTTCTTGCGCCCCTGGCTGCCGCAGGTCGGGCACTGGGCGACGTCGGCGTGGCGGCTCATGGGCCGCAACTCCTCGAAAGTAGACTTGCACGTTGGGCAGGAGTATTCATATACTGGCATGGCGGTGCCCTCCTTTTTCTGGCGTCCTCGCCCGTGATTCTACCGTGAGGGCGCATGACACGCAAGACCCGGCCGTTTCCTGCCTCGTGCCTGCCGGTGCTGCGCCGTTATCGCACGTCCGCCTCTGGCCGGTCCGGTGCGCCAGGGGCGTCTCCGTGTGGCCGCCCTGGTGCGAGCAGAGGGAGCGCCGACGCGTACGAAGCATACATACAGCAGGCTTGGCCTACCCAACGGCCAGGAGGAAAGGGTAAGCGATGATCTTTCGCGACGATGCCCTGAAGGGGAAGGTTGCCTTCGTCACCGGTGGAGGGACCGGTATTGGCCGGGGGATTGCCCTGGAGCTGTCCAGGGTCGGGGCCAAGCTGATCATCGCCTCCCGCAGCCTGGAGCACCTGGAGCCTACCGCCAGGGAGATCGAGGCCCTGGGCGCTGAGTGCTTCTATATGCAGATGGACGTGCGGGTGCGCCCCACGGTGGACCACGTGGTCGAGGAAGCGATCCAGCGCTTTGGCGGCATTGATATCCTGGTGAACAATGCCGCGGGGAACTTCCTGGTCCCCTTCGAGGACATGTCGGAGAACGCCTGGCGCTCGGTGGTGGGTATCGACCTGGACGGGACCTTTCACTGTACGCAGGCGGTGGGCCGCCATATGATCGCCCGTGGTGGGGGCGGCTCTGTCATCAACATCGTGTTCTCCGGGGCCTGGCAGGCCGCGCCTTACGACGCCCACGCCGCCGCGGCGAAGGCCGGCGTGCTGGCCCTGACCCGCTCCCTGGCCGTAGAGTGGTCGCGCCACGGCATCCGGGTGAACGCGATCTCCCCCGGCCCGATCCGGGGCACCGAGGGCGTGCGACGCCTGAGCGCCGGGGCGACCGAAGCCGATCGTGCGGGCGGGGTGCCGCTGGGACGCATGGGCGAGATCGAGGAGATCGGATGGGCCTGTGTCTTCCTCGCCTCGGATGCCGCGGCGTTCATCACCGGGGAGTGCCTCTCGGTGGACGGCGCCCGGAACCAGTTGGGGCGGTCCATCCTCCGCACGCCCCCGCAGCGTCCGCGGCCGGAGTAACGTGCGACTCCTCCCATCGCTCCCGTCCCGGCCAGGGATGGGGGAGCAGCCGTTTCCGTCCGCGTGCGGGGAGAGGTCGTGAGACACCCTTGAGGGAGACCGAAACTATGCGAGACCTCGCGCAGCGCGCCCTGGATACCGCAACCGCGCGGGGCGCTGAGTACGCCGATGTCCGGTTCGTGCGACGCCAGACCCAATCCATCGTGGTGAAGAACGGGCGCGTCGAGGCCCTCACCAACAACGAGAGCTACGGCTTCGGGGTGCGCGTGGTGGCCGATGGCGCTTGGGGCTTCGCGGCCAGCTCCCTGGTAACGCCCGCGGAGATCGACCGGGTCGCCGCCCACGCCGTCGCCATTGCCCGCGCCTCGGCCCTGGTGCGAGGTCCGCGGGCCGCGCTGGGGCCGCCGGTGCGCCATCAGGCCAGCTACCGTACCCCCGTCCGCAAAGATCCTTTTGCCGTCTCCCTGGACGACAAGATCGGGGTGCTGCTGCGGGCCAGCGAGGAGATGCAGCGGGTGCCGGGCATCGCCGTGGCCGAGGCCAGTGTGGAGGTCTGGCGGGAGCAGAAGGTCTTCGCCAACAGCGAAGGCAGCTACGTCGAGCAGGACCTCTACGAGACCGGCTGCGGCATTGAGGCCACCGCGGTGGGCGAGGACGATGTGCAGCGGCGCAGCTTCCCTAACAGCGTGGGCCGCCACCAGGGCACCGAGGGCTGGGAGTTCGTGGAGCGCTGGGACCTGGTGGGCAACGCGCCGCGCATCGCCGAGGAGGCTGTGGCCCTGCTGACCGCCAAGCCCTGCCCCTCCGGGGTGACCACGGTGGTGCTGGACGGCTCGCAGATGGGGCTCCAGATCCACGAGAGCTGCGGCCACGCGGTGGAGTTAGACCGGGTGCTGGGCACGGAAGCGGCCTTCGCCGGGACCAGCTTCCTGACCACCGACAAGCTGGGCAGCTTCCGCTACGGCTCCGACCTCGTGCATCTGACCGCGGACGCGACTATCCCCGGCGGCCTGGGCACCTTCGGCTTCGACGACGAGGGCGTTCCGGCTCAGCGGGTCGAACTGGTACGGAACGGGATCTTCCTGGGCTACCTGACCGACCGGGAGAGCGCGGCCCGGCTGGGGCTGCCCGGCAGCGGCGGCGCCGGCCGCGCCGATGGTTGGGGCCGCATCCCCCTCATCCGCATGACCAACGTGAGCCTGGAGCC
>JACQUQ010000067.1 GCA_016210175.1 Chloroflexota bacterium
AACGCCATGGCCGAACGGCTCCAGGAGACCCACCGGAGCCGGGAGGTCTTCATCTCCGCGGTGGCCCACGACCTGAAGAACCTCCTGACCCCCTTCCTGGGCACGGTCCAGTTGCTCCCGCGCTGGGAGGAGTTTCCTCCCGACCGGCGTCAGCACCTGCTCGGCCTCCTGCGCGACCAGGCCCAGCGTCTCGACGCCCTGGTGACCGACCTGTTGGACGTTTCCCGTATCGAGGCCCGCCGCTTCACCGTCGCACCCGCCCCCGCCGACCTGGTCGCGCTCACCCGGCGGGTCGTAGAGGAGCAGCAGACCACCACCGTCAGGCACCGGCTCCTCCTGGAGGCCCCGGAGCGACTGGAGGGCAGTTGGGATGCCCACCGCCTGGCCCAGGTCCTCACCAACCTGGTCAACAACGCCATCAAGTACAGCCCTGAGGGTGGGGACGTCCAGGTCGCTGCCCGCTGCCGCAACGGAGCAGCAGAGGTGTGCATCACGGACCACGGGGTCGGCATGGCGGCGGAGGACATCTCCCTGATCTTCGAGCCCTATACCCGCCTGTACCGGGAGCGCCGCGCCGGGGGCCTGGGGCTGGGGCTGTACATCGCCCGCGGCATCGTGGAGGCGCATGGCGGGCGCATCTGGTGCCAGAGCCCCGGCCCCGGCCAGGGGACGACCTTTTGCTTCACCCTGCCGCGCTGAAGGAGGCACGGAGGAGCGGTAGGGGCGCAAGGCCTTGCGCCCCTACGTAGCGGCATGACTCATCATCGCCCCCATAGGTTTAGCGCATGGTGCAGCGGTCAGTAAAAAGGCCCGCTCGCCCTGAGGCTGTCGAAGGATGAGCGGGCCGCCCGTGGTTCCCTTCGGCAAGCTCAGGGCAGGCTTCGGCTCACCACGAGCGGCCTTGGTGCTCGCGCCCGTCTGCGTTGCCAACGGGAGTGCAGCACACCCTCTACCCCACGCGGCCCGGCGCGGCCTTAGTCCTCCTCTTCCTTCGTGAGGCTGGTCTGTCCCTCGAACTCCCAGCCGTGCTCCTCCAGCCAGGCCAGGAACGCTTCCATGAAGTCCTCGTGGCCGGTCTCCTCATCCACCTCGATGACGCCCTGGATGTGGATCAGGGGCATGACCGTGCTCCTCTCAGAGCTTGCTCCGCTCGCGTGCCACCGCCGTCGGGACCAGACGCCGCACGAACGCCGGCGCCCACCAGTTGCTCTCCCCCAGGATGTGCATGGTCGCGGGCACCAGCAGCGCCCGCACCACCGTGGCGTCCAGCAGGATCGCCAGCGCCGTGCCCAGCCCCACCGCCTTGATGATGAGGATATCGGCGAAGGCAAAGGACCCCGCCACGATGACCACGATCAGCGCCGCGCCGGTGATGAGGCGGCCGGTATGCTCCAGGCCCAGGGCCACGCTCTGCCCGTTGTCGCCGGTGGCTTCATAATACTCTTTGACGCGGCTCAGCATAAAGACTTCGTAGTCCATGCTGAGGCCAAAGAGCACGCAGAACATGACGATAGGTACGGTCGCGTCCACATAGCCCTGGGGCGAGAAGCGCAGCAGGTCCGCGAAATAGCCGTCCTGGAACACGATCACCAGCGCGCCGTAGCTAGCCAGGATGCTCAGGGAGTCCATGATGATGGCCTTCAGGGGCAGCACCACCGACCCAAACAGGAACAGGAGCGCCAGGTAGGTCAACACCATAATCAGGGCCAACGCCCGCGGGAACTGGGTGTACATCTCCGTGACGATAAAGGTCAGCTCCGCGGTGGCCCCGCCCACGTACATGCGCATGTCCGCCGGTGGGGCCAGCGCCCGGATCTCCTCCACCAGCCGCTGCGCCTGGGGGTCCACCGCCATGTACTCGGACACGACCTGGACCACCGTCACCCGGCCCCCGGCCAGGTAGCGCAGCGAGCTGCGCAGGCCGGAGAGGGGGATCTCGTCGAGCGGGCGGGAGAAGAGCAACTGGTACTGCCCCCGGCTGATGGTGGAGTCCAGGCTCACGATGCTGTTGACCCGTACCACGCCCTCTTTCCGGGCGATCTCCTGCACGAAGTCGTACAGCGCGCCCACCCGGTCCCGCTGGAAGACGCTGCCCTCGGGCACTTCCAGCACCACGAGTATGGGGCTGACCTCCCCCGGCCCGAACTTCTCCCACAACACATCGAAGCCCTGGCGGGACTCCACCTGCGGCGGCAGGATCGACACGTCGGGGGAGCCCAGGCGCACCCGCAGGAAGGGCGCACCCAGCGCCAGCAGCGCCAGCAAGGTCCCCAGGAACACCGGCCAGGGGCGCGCGGCGACCCCCTCCGCCAGGCGGCGCCACCAGCCGGAGCCTGCTCCCCGCTGGGGGATGACCCGGAAGGCATCGATGCGCCGCCCCACCAGGGCCAGAAAGGCGGGCAGGAGCGTGTTGGCCGCCAGCACCGCCACCACCACGACCAGCGCACCCCCCAGGCCGATGGAGCGCAGCATCATATACTTGAAGGTCAGCAGCCCCGCCAGCCCGATGACCACCACCATGCCGGAGAAGAACACGGCGCGCCCGGCAGTCGCGACGGTCGCGACCAGGGCCTCCTCCACCGACGGGGTGCGGCGCAGCTCCTCCCGGAAGCGGGTGACCATGAACAGCGAGTAGTCGTTGCCGATGCCC
>JACQUQ010000068.1 GCA_016210175.1 Chloroflexota bacterium
GGTTTGCAAACACGTCCTACTGCCTCGTCAGGCATGGACTGATGGGTGAGACTGCCGCCATGAACGGCGGGCCCGCCCTTCAGGGCGGCGGGATGGAACCCCTCAAAGGAGGAGTGACAGAGCACTATGGCAGGGCGACCTGGTAGGCGCCGAGGCGGGCCGCGTGGGCCGCTTTCAGCTGGCGCAGGCGGCGCTGGTACGCCGCATCAGCGATGGCCTCCACGGTCATGAGGAAGGCATCTTCGTTGTTGTCGGGGTAGTAGCCCCGGCGCCGGCCGACCTTGCCCAGGCCGTATTTTTCGTAGAGCGCCTGGGCAGGGAGGTTGGAGACCCGGACCTCCAGGGTCATGGTCTGCGCCTCCCGCTGGATCGCCAAGTCCAGCGCCGCGATCAGGAGCAGCTCCCCCACCCCGCGACGGCGAGCGTCCTCCCGCACCGCCAAGCTGATCAGGTGCGCCTCGTCCACAATGAACCAGAGGCCCGCATAGCCCAGCAGGCGCGCTCCGGGCGTTCCCTCCCCGTCATACGCTACCAGATAGCTAGCCAGCTTATTGCGGAGCTCCCGCTGGAAGGACTCGGGGGACGTTGGTGGCTGGCCCGGAAACGCTTCTCGCTCGATGGCCATGACCTCCGGGATGTCGTCCTCGCACATCGGCCGCACACCATACATCGTCGCACCTCCCCGGCCCGCATGCTGCGCCACCAAGGAGTCGCGCAGCCTCGCAGACACGTCGCCGGGTCGCGTGTATCCCGCGGTATCATACGCACGCGCCGCCTGCTTTGTAAACCGCCGCGGAGGGTGTGACCAGAAGTTGTATCAGGTGGGAGGCGAGGACGGACCTCTCCCCGCCCGCCTGCGGCGGGCTGCCCCTCCCCGCGGCACGGGGAGGGGCGCGGGGTGCTCCCCCTTCCCCCGCGGGGAAGGGGGCCGGGGGGTTAGGTCTTCCCAGCAGAACACCGGCCAAACGCCTTTGCCAACACGGCCCAGGGCAGGCGTCGTTGACAAGCCACATCCGGTATGGCTATCCTGGGGCAAAGGTCCCGACCAGGAGACCACCATGTTTGAGCGCGCCCGCGGCGTCGTGCAGCAGCCGACCTGGGAATACAAAGTCATTAGCTGGAACTACGAGTTCGCCAGCTTCCGGGAGAACGGCGGCGACCCCTTTGTGTTCCTCTCCAAAGAAGAAGAAGAGATCTATTTCGACCGCAGCCATCCCAAGAACGAAGAACTGCGCCGCGACCTCATCATCAAGCGGGACAAGTACCTGGCCGACCTCCTCAACAACCTCGGCCGCGAGGGCTGGGAGCTGGTCAACTGGGAAGGGGGGACCTATGTCTTCAAGCGGATGCGCCCCTCCCGCCTGACGGAGTAAGCGCCGGCTGACGCCCTCCCGTGCGCCGTGGGTGCGCCGTCCCGATGGAAACGTCCAGCTGGTGTACCGGATACTCCTGCTCCCTGAGGCCCGGAGGCAGGTTCATACCGGCACCCCGCCGAGGCCCCGACGGTACCGTTGGGGCCTCGGCGCGTGCTCCTATACGGTACGGGAAAGTCTGCTATCCCACCGCCCGAGACGTTCTACAGGAGAGAC
Source organism: Chloroflexota bacterium (assembly GCA_016210175.1). Lineage (GTDB taxonomy): Bacteria > Chloroflexota > Dehalococcoidia > SHYD01 > JACQUQ01 > JACQUQ01. The sequence goes on from JACQUQ010000068.1 coordinate 1,590, forward strand.
GAAAGGGGGTGAGAGAATGCAGCGTTTCCCCTTGCAGGAAGCGCCGCGGATCGACTTGGCCGAGGCCAAAGGGCTGTTCGACCGCGGCGCGGCGGTGTTCATCGACGTGCGGTCGCAGGACGCGTACGAGCAGGCGCACGTTCCCGGCGCGCTCTCCCTGCCGTTGCGCGACCTGCGTGCGCGGGCGGATGAGCTTCCGCGGGACCGGCGCCTCGTGCTCTACTGAACCTGACCGGCTGAGGAGTCGAGCGCCCGTGGGGTGCTCATGCTACAAGAACGCGGGTTCACCAACGCACAGGCGCTGCGGGGCGGGTTCCAAGGCTGGCAGGCGCTGGGCTATGCCGTAGAATCGGGCCCGGCCCATGTGGGTGTGGCGCATGGCCCGTGTCCCGCCTGTGGTCAGGAGCACGCAGCATAGCGACGCTTTACACCGCGAGGAGGCCCGCCCGTGAGGAGCGGGCCTTGCTCTTTGGCGCGATGTGGGCTTGGGGAACTGGAGCTTGACGCAGGCCGGGAACGCTGGTACGCTCCCAGCAACGGCGGCCACCTCTCCTGTGGCCGTGCTCACCACCTGTTTCGTCGGTTCGCCGTTCCTGGTGAGGGTACGCTGTTCGTGTATGGAGGATGCTCCCCATGACCACCCCGACTGAGTTGACCAGCGCCGACCTGGACCGCCTGCTCCAGCAGGTCAGCAATTGGGGCCGCTGGGGCCAGGAGGACCAGCGCGGGACCCTCAACTACATGACCCCTGAGGTCCGCCGGGCCGCCGCCCAACTGGTCCAGGAGGGCGTGTCGGTGAGCGCGGCCCGCCCCCTGGCGACGACGCCCGCGCCGGAGAACGCCCGCCCGGTCCAGCACTACATGACCCGCACCGCGGACGTCCAGGAAGGGCAACTCTACGGCTTCGTGGGGGACGTCTTCAGCATTTCGCCCCACGGCTTCGCCCACACCCACATGGATGCGCTGTGCCATCTCTTCTACCAGGGGCAGACGTACAACGGCTTCCCTGCCAGCCTCATCACCTCCATGGGAGCGCGGGCCAACGCCATCACCGCCGGGGCAGAGGGCATTGTCAGCCGGGGCGTCGTGCTGGATATCCCGTGGCTGCGGGGTACGGACTGGCTGGAGCCGGGCACCGCGATCCTGCCCGATGAACTGGAGCGGGCCGAAGCCGCCGCCGGGGTGCGCCTGGGGCCGGGCGACATCCTGCTGGTTCGCACCGGACGCTGGCGCCGCTACCAGGCGCTGGGTCCCTGGGACCTGCTGAGCCAGGGCCTAGCCGGGCTCCATCCCACGTGCATGCCCTGGCTGCACCAGCGCCAGATCGCAGTCCTGGGCTGCGATGGCGTCAGCGATACCTTCCCCTCGCCGATGGCCGAGGTGCGCGATCCCATACACATCCTGGCGCTCTGCGGCATGGGCCTGCACCTCCTGGACAACTGCGATCTGGAGGCCCTGGCCGAAGCGTGCGCCAGCCGGAGGCGCTGGGCGTTCCTGCTGGCAGTGGCGCCGCTGCGCCTGGCCGGGGGAACGGCCTCGCCCGTGAACCCCATCGCGGTGTTCTGATGCGCCGTCGCCGCTCGCGTGCCGGGGGTCCCCCCCAGCCCGTTCTCTGAGCCTCCCTGGCGCAGGCCAGGTCCCCTTGCCCGCCCTCTTCGGAAACAAGGTGAGGGGGAAAGCGCCGGGCGCTTTCCCCCCTGGATCGGGCAGCCGGACGGAGGTCCGGCAAGCGTATGGTTAGGACCCGGTAGACTGGAAACGCCACTCGACCGCAGCCCGCTCACGGGGACACGGCGGAAGGTGTTCACCCTGCTCCATGGTGATGGTGGCACCACAGGACGAGCACGCGTACCGCCCAGTCTGATCTGCGTTCTGTCCGGTGTGAGGCATTCCTCAACCCCCTTTGTAGTATCGTTCTTCGCCCGGCTCCTCGGTCCGGCCCCGCCGTCCCCTGGCTCCGGGGTGAGCGGACCGCTACACGGCAGCAGGACGCAGGCAGGTTCTCAGCAGACAAGCCGGGGTCTCACTGAGACGGTCATCAGGTCGGGAAATCCCTCCCTTGCCCTTAGCATACCGCGAAGAATATCGCGAAGGGGTACCCTGAGGAGCATGGAAAATAGCAAAGCAATTGCAATCACTGTGCCGTCTGCCCAGGGTTTCCCCCAGTGTCGCCCACTGACGCGGAAGCATCGGAACGCTCCACGATCCTCGCGCGGCCCCGACGCGTGTGGATGAGGCGCGCTGCGGCCAGCGCCGCCTAGCGACCGTCGCTCACCGACGCGGCCGCGGGGCAGGTACTCGCCGTGAGATGGGCAGGGAGGTGCCACCAGGGAAGGCAGAAAAACAACGACCCCGTGACGTGCCCGGAGGGGCACGGACAACGGGGTGACGCTGAGGGTTGCGCCCGCGGCGCGGGGGCTGGCGGCGGAAGGCCGGGGGAGGACCTACCCCGCAGTCTGGGCAGCGTTCAGACGCTTCATCAGCCGCGACTTCCGCCGGGCAGCGGCGTTGCGATGGATCACGCCTTTCTGTGCCGCCCGGTCCAGCGCCTGCACGGCGGCCTGGACCAGTTCGGAGGCCTGCGCCGGGTCCGCCCCGGTAAGCTCCCGACGCGCCCTGGCGACCGCGCCGCGCACCGCACTTCTCACCGGCCGGTTCCGCATCCGCTTACGCTCGCTGACCCGCATCATCTTGGCGGCAGACCTGGTGTTGGGCAACGGATGACTCCCTTCTTGTACAACTCCTCCCACTATACCCGAAGGGGGCAGCGGCTGTCCAGAGCCCTGGTCAGGTGCGGCGGGGAGGGAAGGTTGCCCGGAGCAGTCGCTGGGTACAGCGGTCACGCGCTGCGGGCGCCAGGTCCGCCTTCTTGTGGTGGACTTGCTCGATGATGAACTGGTCGATCGCCTCCCGCAGGACTCCGTAGATGGCCAGGGTCACGTCCGGGTTGGCGATCAGGGCGTCCTCGTCCTCCGGGTGGAAGCGCGTCTGCAAGAACTGGTCCTTGTACCCTCGCAGGAAGCTGCCCACGAACTGGTCCAACGCCGCGGGATCCCCCAGGCGCTCCCGCACGATGCGCTCGGCCTCCGCCAGACCGTCTACCGCCCCGTCCTGCTGCGCGGTGCGGGCGGGCTGCGGCGCTTCGCCCCAGGCCGCGGTGTGGGCCTCCGCGAGCTCTCGGAAGCTCTCTGCCAGGGGCAGGTACAGGAAGGGCGGGCGGTTATCATCCAGGGGGATAACCGTCACATCGGCGTCCAGATACCGCTGCGCCACGGCGACCGCCGGATCGTTGGTATCCATGGTGGTAATCGTGGGCACGCGCGCGTTGATCGCTGCGCCGGCATAGCCATGGTCGGCGACCACCAGGTCCACGTGCCCCGCCGCGGCCAGAATGTGGTCCATGGCCGCGTGGTCGTGGGTGTGCGGCAGGCTACAGCGATCGGTGGTCACCGCCACGCCCTCGATGTAGTCCAGGTCCAGGTTGGGCGGCACCAGCGCACCCCGCTCGACCTCAAGGACCGTGGCGCCCCACGTCCTGAGCAGTCGGACCAGCTCAATGTAGTAGAGCAAGAGGCTGCCGGGGTGGCCCGTCGCCACCACGACGCTGCCGCCCTGGCGGGCGACCTGGTAGGTCCGCTGGGCTGCCGCTTCCAGGGTCTTCAGCGTGGCGGCGGGGGAGATATAGCCCCCGCCGCTGGTGTAGTTCAGGTCGCGTGAGCACTTGGTGACCCCGGCCACCGCGTCCAGCACTTCCTGCGCGGTAAAGCGCTGGACATCGTGGATACCAAAGGTGTAATGGGGGTGGCCTTCGACCAGCCGGCTGATCGCCTCCAGGTTGGTACGCCGGTTGTGGCGGGTATCCCGCCCCGCGATACGCCCGCTCTCGATACGCTCCAGGGCGCGTTCCCGGATGCGCTCCACCTCGCGCTCGTCTCCCATAGCCTGCTCCTTCCTCGGCGCGACGGACGGGCGGCGTCACGCTGCCACACGGTCCATGCGGACGCGCCGCAGCAGGCGCCAGGCGACATCGGGCTGGCAGACGCCCAGGTCGTGACGCACCGCCTTGGCGGCGCCGGCCGCCGTGCCAGCGCGCAGGGTATACTCCAAGGGCCAGCCCTGGGCCAGGCCCAGGGCCAGAAGGGCGACCATCGAATCTCCGGTACCTGCGGTGTCCTCGACGTCCATCAGCGGCGGCCAGATGCGCCAGGTGCCCTCCGGGGCGACCGCTACGGCGCCCTCGGCTCCCAGGGTGACGACGACCACCTGGGCGCCCCGCTCCCGCAGACCCGCCGCAGCACGACGGAGCTCCTCCTCGGAGGGGGACGGGCCCAGGGGCACCAGGGCTTGGAGCTGGTCCAGGTTGGGCTTCACGATAGTCGGGCCGGCGGCCAGGGGCTGATCCATGAACTGCGGGTCCAGGTCCACGACCGTGGGCACCCCGTGGCAGCGGGCAGCGCGCACCAACTGGGCAAAAAAGGAGGCCGGCATGCCCTGGGTAAGGGTGCCGATGAGCACCACCGCCCGGCTTTCCAGCACCAGGGCCGTAGCCAGGGCCAGCAGGGTATCGGCATCGTGCGGGGAGACCGGCGGGCACGGCTGCTGCCAGACCTCCGGCGTTCCAGCGTCCCGCCTGACGGTGACGACCGCCGCGGTGGAGAGTGGGACCTCCACCAGGTGGTGCCGGACGCCGTAGTGGTCCAGCAGCGCACGCATGACCGGCGCAAGCTCACCGCCATTGAAGGCTGCCAGCGTGCAGTCCTCGCCGAATGCCTGGAGGATCCGGGCCACATGGACTCCCTGGCCACCCGGATGCACGTGGCAGGCCACCAGGTCCTGGCCCCGGACCTCCATCACCTGCTCTAGGGCAATGACGGGAGCGATAATAGCGATCATCGTGGCGCGCTTTCTCCTACGAGCCGCAGTGCCATGGACGCGGCCTGCGCGCCCGCTACCACCCGATCAGATACCGGACAACTAGAAAACGCTGCGTCCCTACGGCGGGGTGAAGAACGCACCACATCCTGACCGCCGGAAAAACGCCCCGGTCCCGGGCAACACCCTGCGCGCCCCTTGCCTTTTGCGCCCGGCCCTCTACAATACACAGAGGGCACCGCCCCCGGTGGGGCTGGACCCAGGAGAGACCGCAAAGGAGGCCCGGCCGTGACCAAAGACGAGGCAAAGCGGGAAGCCCTGGCTGCACTGGAGGCGGCCCAGGAGGATATCATCGGCCTGGCGCACGACCTGCTGCGCCACCCGGAAACCGGCTACCGGGAGGTACGGACCGCGGAGCAGGTCGCCGCAGCCTTTGCTGCCCGCAATATTCCCCACCGCCGGGGCCTGGCCCTCACCGGGGTCAAGGGCACGCTGCGCGGGCGCAGCGCCGGCCCTACCGTGGCGGTGCTGGGCGAGATGGACTCCCTCATCGTACCCGACCATCCCTACGCCGACCCGGTCACGGGCGCCGCCCACGCCTGCGGCCACCACGGGCAGGTCGCGGCCATGCTGGGAGTGGCCCGGGCGCTCACCGACAGCGGGGTGATCGGCCACCTGGATGGCAACGTGGCCCTGTTCGCCGTTCCGGCCGAAGAGCTGATCGATGTGGAGTACCGGCAGGAGCTGCGGCGCCAGGGGAAGATCGCGTTCATGGGCGGCAAGGCCGAGCTGATCCACCTGGGGGAGTTCGACGACATCCAGGCAGCCATGCTGTGCCACGCCGCCAGCGGCGCCTTCCAGCTGGGCATCCCGGAGTCCACCAACGGCTTTGTGACCAAGGTGGCCCGCTTTCGCGGCCGCTCCTCCCACGCCGCCGCCAGCCCCCACCGGGGCATCAACGCCCTGTATGCGGCCACTCTGGCCCTGGACGCCATCAACGCGCAGCGGGAGACCTTCCGGGACGAGGACCACGTGCGAGTCCACCCCATCCTGACCAAGGGGGGCGATGTGGTGAACGCGATCCCGGCGGAGGTCCGCCTGGAGACCTTCGTGCGGGCCAGGACCAGGGAGGCCATCGAGGATGCCGCCCGCAAGGTGGACCGGGCCCTGAAGGCCGGGGCGCTGGCGATGGGGGCCGCGGTGACCATCACCACCCTGCCGGGGTACCTGCCCCTCATCAACCACCCGGCGCTGGTCCGCACCTTCCGGGAGAACGCGGTGGCCCTGGCCGGCGAGGAGGCCGTGGTGGCGCTGCCCCACGTGACCGCCTCCACGGACATGGGCGACCTGAGCCAGGTGCTGCCCGTGGTGCAGCCGTCGGTGGCCGGGTCCACCGGAAGCACCCACGGCCCGGACTTCGTGGCGGTGGACGAGGCGACCGCCTACCTCCTCCAGGCCAAGGCGCTGGCCCTGACGGTGATTGACCTGCTGTGGGACGGGGCGCGGCGCGCGCGAGAGGTGGCCGCCACCCGCCCGGCCATGACCAAAGCCGAGTACCTGGCCTACCTGCGCGAGATGGAGCGGGAGGAGACCTTCACGGGGCTAGACTAACGCCGGACACCCTGCCCCAATTCCTGCGAATGTCCTGTCACAGGAGAAGTGCATGCTGGTCGGAACGGGTTGGCAACCCGCCCCGACCGAGCGGTGTCCCGCAAACCTCGCATGACAGAACACTAACGCCGGTAAACCTCCGCGCCCGAGGTCTGCTCCAGCGCTTTCTTGAGCCGCTGCGGAGCATCATCAGTGACGATGAGCAGCGTTTCCCCAGGAAACTCGACCGCATCATCGATCTGCTGGAGGATCTGCTCACCGCTCTTCCTCCCGAACCAGCGGCGCCAGGAGTACCCGACGACCACGCCCAGCACATACAGCGGCTTCTCCGGGAAGTACTGTACCTCCTTCCGCACCAGGTAGGCCCTGGCGATCTCCGGCAGGCGGGCCAGCTGTTCGCGCAGGCGCGCCACCTCGGACGCCGGGAGATCGTGGGGGAGGTAGGTGTCATCCACAGAAAGGGCGGCACGCTCCTGCCTGGCCTGCTCCAGCACCTCCGCCTGCTGCACGGCACGGCGATAATACGCCTGCGCCTCCTGTTCCCTGCCCTGGCCTATCAGGAAGCGGTAGATGCGCTCACACCCGGGGAGGACCGCCTCGCCATCGAGCTGCATCGCCCGCCCGATGGCGGCCACCCCCTCGGCGTTGCCCTGGGCGAGGAGGATATCACCAACGGCATACAGCGCCGGCGCATGGTCGGGATGCTCCTGCAAGACGGCCTGGCAGAGCGGCAAGGCGGCGTCGCCACCGTGGAACTGGAGGGTCAAGAAGGCGCGCTGCCATGCCGCATCGTGATCCAGGGGTTGGCGCTGGGCTTGCTCCTCCAACTCCATCAGGCGCTGGCGTGCCGCCTGGACCTGCTCATGCCGCTCTCGCCAGGAGGAAGCAATGGTGCTTTGCCAGGCGTGGTCCAACCGTGCGCTGAGCGCTCCCAGCGCTGCGCCCAAGAAGTGCTGCCCGGCGGTTTCGGCGACCGGCTCCGGCGCACGTGCGTGCTGACCGAGCGCGGCGAGCCGGTCCGCCAGGGAGGGGTGCGAATCTTCGGTGCCAGTCGGAACCTGCACCGCCTGGGCGATCCAGGCCATGGCCTGGTCGGATGGGACGCCACCCCGGACCGCCCGTGCCAGATCGGGGTAGGGGGCAGGCGGGTCGGCCTGGTCGTCGGCCTGCTGGAGGAGGGTAGGCCAGAAACGTTCATCGAGGAAGGCTCGGTACACGTGGACATTGACCAGGGCCGCCGCCGCCTCGCGCGCTCCGACCAGCGCCGCGGCCGCGCGGTCCGCCTCGTACTCCTGGGCCCGGCGCAGCACGAAGGAGTAGGCGTCAAAAAAGGGGAGGTACCACGCGAAGAAGCGGAGGAAGATGAAAGATCCCCAGTGGCGCTTCTGCGCCAGGGCCGTTACCAGCTGAAACCAGGTCTCGCGCACCCGATAGATCCAACCGCTCAGGCGGCTGTGCGCGCCGGACAGGTGCCCAAGCTCGTGGGCGAGGACCGCGCGCACCTGCTGCGGTGAGAGCGCCTGCATCAGGGGCAGCCCAACCAGCAGGTAGTTCGTGTACCACCCGAACACGCCCCAACGCGGGTGCTGGACCACGGCAGCGTTGACGTCGCCGGTCAGCAAGATCTGGTGGACTTTTGGCGCTTTCAGGGCGCGCTGGAGGTCTTCGACCACCTGAAAGAGCGGCCCGGCCTCTTCCCGGCTCAGCGCCACGCCCTCGGGTGGGGACAGCCGGACCCACAGGGAGCGCGCAAGGAGCGCGACCAGGCCGAGGACCGGCACCCCCAGCTTGAAGGCCAGGACCCTGCCCACCGTGCTCCAGACTACCACCGCCACGAGCAGCCCGACGGCGAGCAGCAGCAGGGCCAGCACGAGGAAGATGTAGGCGTAGCCCAGGAGCGCCAGCAGGAACACCCTGAGCTTATAGGCGCCGGGATGCTCGGCCACCACACCCTCCAGGCGCTTCACAAGGGAGTCGAATGCTTGTTGCGTCATGGTACCTCCCCCGCCTCTCCTCCTGCCCACCATGGCCTGTGGGCCAGCGCCGACCGCGCCCAGCGCACAGGATCAGGATAGGTGAGTAAGGTAGCAGCTTGGTCTCAGGTGAGGAGGAACGGGGCGGGAAGGTGGAGCACAGCCTTGACCGCGCCCGCCACGGCACGGGGGCTGTACTCCAGGCTGGCGTAGTGTTCTGTCACCCATGATGTGAGGGATACCGCTCGGTAGAGGCGGGTTTCAAACCCGCCCCTACCACCCAGCAATTCACCCGTGACAGACCAGTAGGAGCGAGGACGCTCCTACACGTTCATCACCAGTCGCGGGGCTTCCACCGGCTCGTCCATCTCCGCGGTCATGGCGACGTAGGTCGCGCCCGGTCGGTTGGAGACGCCCAGGTGTCGGCCCGCCCGGTCCACGGCGATGAGGCTGAACGGCCCAGCATACGGATCGACAAGGTCCGCCAGGTCGCGGTACGCCTCCCGGCAGGCGTCCTCCAGGGACATGCCCTGCTTCAGATAGAGTACGATGCTGCGCGCCGTGGCGGCTCGGATGGCCATCTCGCCGCGGCCGGTGCAGGCGCCGGCACCGTAGCGGTTGTCGGCGTAGTTGCCGGCGCCGATGACGGGGGAGTCGCCCAGACGACCGGGGTATTTCCAGGCCCACCCGCTGGTGCTCACCCCCACGGCCAGGTTGCCCCGGCCGTCGCGGGCAATGAAGTTGACCGTTTCGTTGGGGCGCTCCGGGTCCGCGGCCAGTTTGGCCCAGCGGCGCATCGCGGCGGTGTAGCGCTGGAGGGACTGGTCGCCCCCGGCCTGCCGCAGGCGCTCCTCCCAGGCCCGCCGGGCCTCCTCCGTCAGGAGATCGCGCCGCTCGAAGCCCATTTCTGCGGCGAAGCGGGCGGCTCCGGCCCCCACCAGCAGCACGTGGGGCAACTCCTCCATTACCCTGCGGGCCACGGAGATGGGGTGCTCAACCCCCTGCAACGCCCCCACCGCGCCCGCGGCCAGCGTCGCCCCATCCATGATACTGGCGTCCAACTCGACCTCACCCAAGAGGTTCGGCAGGCCGCCCAGCCCCACGGTGTGGTCCTCCGGGTTGCTCTCCACCACGCGCACCCCCGCCTCGACAGCATCCAGCGCGCTCCCGCCCGCCCGCAGTACCTCCATCGCCGCCTGGATGCCGACCTTCCCGTTGGCGCTGGCCACCACCAGCATGGACAACCTCCTCTCCTGTTCCATCACCACAGAGGCGCACGGGCGCGCTCAGGCGCGACGCCTACCTCCGATGTCGGCGACGACCGACGCTCCTGGTGGGCGCTGCACCCTGGCCCTCGCCCTTCCCCCTCGCCCAACCTGGAGAGAGGGGGAAGAGGCTGGAGGATGGAGGGCCAGCGCTCAGCACAGCAGGATGGCTCGACCGCCAGGGCGCAGAGCGGTCTGCCCCTGCCCTCCGCTGCGGCGATGGGCCGGGGGAGAGGTCCGGGCCTGGTCGCCCTAGAAGTCTTCCGTCGAAGCGTAGTATACCCGACAGGAGTCCCGGGTGCAGGTGTGGCCGCACTCGGGACAGACCCGCTCCTGTTGGCCCTCGGTCGGGTAGGTATAGCCGCAGTTGCGACACTTGAAGCTCTCTTCCGAGGAATGTCCGAGATGTCCGCCGAACCGCTCCGTCATCGTGGCTCCTTTCCGTGGACGCTCGCGCGCCGTGCCACGCGGCCGCGGCCACGCGTGCTCTGTCAGTGCAAACGATGGGCGCACGGCGCGGCGTCAAGGGGCCGGATACGCCGAGGCCGCCTTGATCGAGAAGGCGGCCTCGTGCTCCTGACTCACGCTCTGGGGAAGCGCAACGGAATGCCTTACGATGTCGGGAGGTTAACTCCCCCGCCCGGCTTGATGAGCGGCAGGCCGGCCGCACACTGCGGGCAGGCATCCGGGGCGTAGCTCGGAACGCTGCGCCGCTCGCAGGCGAAACAGGGCACCCCGAAGTCAATCGCGCCATCGGTGCGGTCAACGAGCAGCCCCACACCGATGACCTGCCCACCCGCGCGGCGCACGGCAGCAATGACCTGGTTGACCGAGCCGCCGGTGGTAAGGATGTCGTCAACCACCAGGACGCGCTCGCCGGGATGGACCGTCTCGAAGTCCCGGCGGAAGACCCGCGTCTTCTCGTCCCCCGGCTCCGCATAGACGGCCCGCACCCCCAGGAGCCGGGCCACCTCATAGCTGATGATCACCCCGCCCAGGGTCGGGCCGGCCACCGCCTGGGCCCCGGCGTCGCGGAAGGCGTGGGCGATCAGGCTGCACAGCGCGGCCGTCTCCTGGGGGCGCTGGAGCACGCGGAACTTCTCGAAGTACTGGGGCGAGTGCCGCCCCGAGGTGAGCAGGAAATGGCCCTCCAGCAGGGCGCCGGTGGCGCGCAGGATGCCGGCGACATCGACGCCACCGGAGAGGTCGGCTCGTGGGGTGGGCATGGGTCAGGGCACCTTCTAGGAGACTACGGATTCCCGACGGCGGCAACCGGATAGTTGGGCGCCAGGCCCCAGTCACTCAGGGGCCAGTAGGACAGCCAGGCCTTGCCGATGATGTTCTCCCGCGGGACGGGGCCCCAGACGTGCGAGTCGCTGCTGTTGTTGCGGTTGTCCCCCAGGACATAGTAGTGGTCGGGCGGCACCACGGTCGGCTCTTTGGAGTAGCCCGTGTTCTCAATGATATACGGCTCTTCCAGGTGGGCGCCGTTCACGAGGACCCGCCCCCCACGGATCTCGACCGTATCACCCGGCAAGGCAATGACCCGTTTGATGAAATCCCGGTCAGGATTGCGCGGATAGCGGAAGACGATCACGTCGCCGCGCTCCGGCGCGCCGAAAGGATAGACGACCGTTGGCACCTGTGTATTGTCGAAAAGCGGTAGGGCATCTTGCAGGAACGTCAGATCGATGCCCACATAGGCCGCCTTGTTGACTAACAGATATTGGCCGGAGCTCAGGCTCGGCTCCATGCTCGAGCCCTCAACCTTGAAGTTCTGGACCACCGAGCGGACGGTCACGAAGATGAGCAGCGCCAGGAGCACCGTTTCCAGGGTTTCCCTGAGGACGCTCCCCAACCGCATCCCGGAGGCGCGCTCAGACGACGCTCCCAGGGACGCATCCGGGAGCGCTTCGGGAGGCGCAAGGCCGTTCTCATCCCCATGAGCCGCGGTAGTGCCGTCCTGCGCCGCTTCGGTGCCCGCGACGGTACCTCCGTCCAGGGCAGTCGGCGGGGGCGCCTCCTGCGCAGGCGCGAGCATGGGTGTGTCCCACGGGTCCACGGAACGCGGCGGTGGGACAGCGCCGGGCGCGGCTTCCGGCTCGGCAACCGGCCTCCCGGCTCCAGACTCAGGGGGAAGATCGTCGTCACGCATGGCGCGTTGGTCACTCATCAGTGCTTCTGCCCACCATTATACTTGCATCCCCGCAGGAATGCACCCCACCACGATCGGCGTCCCAGGACCGGGCGCTGTCCCGTGCCGTGGTCCTCTCCTCAGTTCACCCGTCGGTAGGCGCACCATGAGCGGATGGGTTCTCGCCACACCGCACGGCCCAGGCCCGGACGCTGCGGTCCGGATCAGGCCCGGCCGCTGGCGCCGAACAGCCGGATCCGCTCCTGCGCCGCCGCCTTGACCGCGCGGCGGGCGGCCATCAGCAGCGAGCGCAGGTCCTGCGGCGCGGCCTCTGCGGCGCCCACCATCGCCCGCAGGTAGCCCTGGTTCAGCTGGGTCGCCATGTTAAACTTACACACTCCCAGGCCAATGGCAGCGCGCACCTGATCATCCGGGATGCCCGATGCCCCGTGGAGCACCAGGGGGACGGACACCGCCCCCCGAATGCGGCGCAAGCGCTCCAGATCCAGGCGGGCGACGCGTGCCGTCTGCCCGTGGACATTGCCCACCGCCACGGCCAACCAGTCCACCCCTGTGCGCTCGACGTACTCCCGGGCGGCCTCCGGGTCGGTCAGCTCTGCCGCTTCCGGCGCAACGTCGATCTCCTCCTCACGCCCGGCGATGCGCCCCAACTCGCCCTCGACGGGAACGCCCACGGCCGCCGCAACCTCGCGTATCGCACGGGTCACGGCCACGTTCTCCTCAAAGGGAGCGGCGGTGCCGTCGTACATCAGGGAGGTGAACCCGGCCCGCAGGCACACTACCGCCTGGGCGAAGCTTTCGCCGTGGTCCAGGTGCAGCACCACCGGCACCGACGCCTGGGCCGCGGCGGCCTGCGCCAGGGCGGCCGCGTAGTGCAGCTCAACGTGCCGCAGGTTCCCCGGATTAAACTGGAGGAAGACCGGAGCACGCTCCGCTTCGGCGGCATCCACCACACCTTGGAGTACTTCTAGGGTAATAACGTTGAAGGCGGCCACGGCATAGCCCTCACGGTACGCCCGTTCCAGGATCTCGCGGCCAGTGACCAGGGGCATGGATGGCGGTCCTCTCCGGGGGATGGATGACGGATCTCCAGCACACTGTCTGGGAGTTTTGGTAGAATGGGGCCACAGCGCGGCAGCAGTGGGGACCAACAGCACCGCGAGTATAGCGGTGGCCCGGCCCACCGTCAAGGGAAGCCGACAACGCGTACATCGTGAGGACGCATGGACGAGCAGGACTGCATTGCCCGCAGCCAGCAAGGGCATCTGGAGAGCTTCAACCGCTTGGTGGAGCACTATCAGGGGCAGGTGTACCACCTGGCCTATCGGATGTTGGGCGATGCCACCGCCGCCGAGGACGTGGCCCAGGAGGCCTTTTTCTCGGCCTACCGGGCTCTCGCGAGTTTCCGGGGCCAGAACTTCCGCGCCTGGCTCTTCCGCATCACGGTCAACGCCTGCCACGACTGGCAGCGCAAGCGGCAGCGCCACCCCGAGCGCTCCCTGGACGCGCTGACCGACAACCGTGAGGACGACGAGCTCAAGATCCCCGCCGACGTGGAGAGCCCGGAGGACATGGCCCTGCTAGGGGAGCTTTCCCACCTGCTGCAAGCGGGGCTGGACCACCTGCCCGCCGACCAACGGTCGGTCGTCGTCCTCTCGGATATCCAGGGCCTGAGCTACGAGGAGATCGCCACGGTGACGGGGGCTTCCCTGGGGACGGTCAAGTCCCGGTTGAGCCGCGGCCGGGCGCGCCTGCGGGACTTTCTGCTGGCGCACCGGGAACTTTTGCCCCGTGAATATCGTCTATCCCGGTGAGGGAGTCAGACAGGAGGACTGGGGTGCGGCTACCCCTACTGCAATTCGGACACGAGCGCTGGCAGGAGCAACTCTCCGCTTCCCTGGACGGACGCCTGGAGGAGCGCGAGCAGGCTGCGCTGGAGCGCCATCTGGCGGGCTGCGCCCGCTGCCGGGAGGAGCTTGCGCAGTTGCGGGCGACCGTTGCCCTGCTGCGTCGTATGCCGGCGGTGCCGCCGCCGCGCAGCTTCGTCCTGCGGCCGGAGGATGTGGCGGTGAAGGCCGACCGGCCGGTCGATCCGCCACCGGCGGAGGGCTGGCTGCGGCCGGGCAGCCCCTTCCGGGCGGGTATGCGCTGGGCGACGGCGGCCGCGGCCCTGCTGCTGATCGGCGTCGTCACGTATGATGTGAGCGTCACTGTCGTAGCGCCCGGCGGCGCGGCTTTGCGGGACGCATCCATCGCCATGCCACTCGCGGCGCCCGCTTCAGCCCCGGACCCCAAGCAGCAAGCCGAGGACGGGGTCGCCATCACCGCAGCCCAGGCGCCGCCCGCCTCCTCCCAGGAGCAGGACGCGGCCGCACCTGGGGCACCGGAGCGCGCCGCTACCCAGAGCCAACCGGCCGAGGGCGCCGGCGTGGGGCAGTACGACCTGAAGGCGCCCGGTGAGGCGGGCGGTGCGCCGCCCTCGCCGACACCGGCGCCCGGACCGGGCCTGTCGCTTGGCGACCCAGGCCCGCGCGCTGCCGATACCGAGTGGGCGTACACCACGTCGGGCCAGGAGCGCCGCCCGGCAGCCCTGCCACTGGCTCCCCTCCGGCTGCTGGAGGTGGCCCTGGGCATCGTGGTCGTGGCCGGGGCAGCGGCCCTCTGGTGGGGCCGCCCGCGGGCACCCTGAGCGTATCCTCTGGCGGTCCTCACGTCCCTGGGGGCGCCCCCAGGGACAGGGATCGCCGCTCGTGGTGAGCTAGTCGAACCACGGGCGACCCGCTCATCCTTCGACCATGCCAGGGCGAGCGGGCTTTCTCATAGCAGCGGCGCGGGCCGGAAGCGCCCGCGGAAAAGGAGACACCCATGTTGCAACGCGGTCCCCTGTGGCTGGCGGCAGTCGCCCTCTCCGTGATCGCCCTAGTGCTGGCGATGGGGACGACCAACCGGGGCCTGGCGGCCACCACCAACTCCGTGGTGGTCTCGGCCAACCAGCCCACCGGCATCGTCGTCAGCGGCGAGGGCAAAGTCAGCGTCGTCCCCGACATCGCCCTCGTTACCCTGGGCATTGAGGCCCGCGCCCGCACGGTGGAAGAGGCCCGCGACCAGGCAGCCCGTGCGATGGATGCGGTGATGCAGAGCCTGGCCAAGAATGGCGTGGACAAGAAGGACATCCAGACCCGCGCGCTGAATATCCATCCCGAGTGGCGCGACAAGCGCTTCCCGGATTCCGGTGAAGGCCCGGAGATCGTCGGGTACATCGTCAGCAACCAGATCAGCATCAAGATCCGCAACCTGAAGCAGGTGACGACCACCGTTGACGGCGCCATCGCGGCGGGCGGCGATGCGACCCGGATGCAGGGCATCAGCTTCGGGTTGGACGATCCGGAGGCGGCCATGACGCAGGCCCGGGACGAGGCCGTGGCCGACGCCAAGGCCAAGGCCGAGCAGCTTGCCCGCCTGTCCGGGGTGAGCGTCGGGCGGCCCATCCACCTCTCCGACACCATCGTGAGCCAGCCGCCCTTCGGGAGGATTGGCGTCGCGGTGCCGGCGGCCAGGATGGCCGACGAGGCCATGAGCACCCCCATCGAGCCGGGCCAGACTGAGGTGCGGGTGGTCGTGCAGGCCACCTACGCCATCGAGTAGAGCGGGCTTCCTCCACGGAAGTGCGGAGGGGCGGTTCCCGGGCCGCCCCTCCGTGCCGTGCAGCGCCCGCCACGTCCCCTTGCCCCAGGGCTTTTGGCGCTGGCCACCAGGACAGCACCCGCGCTATGCGCTCCGGTGTTGGGTGCCCGACCGGGACAGCAGGGCTACTGCCGCCATGATGACCCGCTCGGGGGTGATCTCCGCCATGCACGGAGCAGTGAAGCGCCAGGGCCGGTCCCAGACCGCCTGCGTGCCGACGAAATGGAAGCAAGGCGCGCAGGGGCGCCCGCTCCGTACCATGGCGGCCCTGGGGCTCCGGGGCGCAAACTGCTCGGGGTTGGAGGGGCCATAGATGCCCACCACCGGGGTCCCGACGGCGGCGGCCAGGTGCAGCGGGCTTGAATCGTTGCCCACGAACAGCGTGGCCCGCTCCAGGAGGGCCGCCGTCTGCCGGAGGCTGGTCTCCCCTGCCAGGTTGAGCCTCGGGCAGTCCAGCCGGGCCGCGATGTCCTCCGTCAGGTCCCGCTCGGCCCTCCCGCCCACCAGCAGCACCACGCCCCGGTAGCGGCGGGCCAGCTCCTGCGCCACCCGAGCGAACCCCTCCGGCGTCCAGCGCTTCCGCCCCCGCCAGCCCTCGCCCCCTGGATGGACCGCCAGCACGAAATCCGTCTCCCGGACACCCCGGTGTGCGAAAACGGCACGCGCCCAGCGCCGCTCCTCCGGGGAGGGGTACACGCGCGGCGTCGGGTCATCGGCGGTCAAGCCCAGGGGCTCCAGGGTCCGCAGGTAGTGGGTCACGGCGTGGGTGGCGCCCCACGGCCCCCGCCGATGCGAGACCAGCCACCACCACGGAGGGAGGGGCAGAGCCAGCCAGCGGGCCGTCCGGGTCAGCAGCCGGAAGACCGGGGTCAGGAAGGGGTTCAGGCTGATCCCCAGGTCGAACCCGACTTCCCGCAGGCCGCGCCAGAGGTCGCGCACCAGGGCAAGGTCAAAGTACTGGCGGGTGGGCTGGGCCAGGAGCGCATCCAGGTCGGGGTTGCCCTCCAGGATGTCCCGGTTGCTGGTGGAGGTGACGGCGGTGATGTGGGCCTGGGGAAACCCCTGCCGCAGCGCACGCAGCACCGGCGTGGCGAACAGCGTGTCGCCGATAGGGATCAGCGCAACGACCAGGATGCGGGAGTGGCGCATAGTGGCATGCTGAGCGCCGCGCCAGCGCCGCGGGGACGGCCGCACCATACGGGCCTGGCTACGGCCGTTGCCTTCGTCCGGTCCCGCCCCTGGGGCGGGGTGGCTCCTCGCGGCGCAGCCGGTTCACGATATAGCTGTCGGCGGTGATCAGGAAGACCTGGCTCACCTGCCCGTCCAGCAGACGGAAGCGGAGGCGTCCGTCCATCTCCTCCAGCGGGATGCTGGTCGTAATCACCGTCGCCAGGCGCGCATTGTAGCGGTAGTTCAAGATCTGGTACAGCTTCTCCAGCGCCCACGGACTGCTGGCGTGGGCGCCCAGGTCGTCCAGGATGAGCAGCGGCGCGGTCCGGACCTGCTCGAACAGGTCGTCGTAGGTGACGGGGCTTTCGGGCGCAAAGGTCGAGCGCAGGTGGTCCAGCAGGTCGGCTACCACCAGGAAGAGGACGGGCTGTCCGGCCTGGCGCCGGGCGTGGCCGATGGCCGCGGCCAGGTGGGTCTTGCCGCAGCCGTGGACCCCCTGGATCACCAGCCAGCCGCTGGGGTTCTCAGCAAAGAATGCGGCAAGCTCGTAGGCTTCGGCCAGATTGTGCTGGTGCTGCTGGTCCAGCCCCTCGTGCGAGCGCTGGAAGGTCTCAAAGGTCATGTGGCGCAGGTGCGCCAGGTCCAGGATCTCCTGGTACTGGTGCAGCGCCCCCTGCGGCTCCTCCAGCACCCACACCTGGGATACCGCCGGGTCCTCCAGCCGGGTGCGTATCCGCTCCTCAAGGTGTTCTAACGCAGCGCTGCTGGTCACGACCGTGGGAAGCTGGGCGCTGTAGCGGAAGTTCAGGACCTGGAACAGCTTCTCCTGGGCCCAGGGCGTGCTGGACTGGGCGCCCAGGTCATCCAGCACCAGGATAGGCGCGGTCCGGACCTGCTCGAACAGGTCGTCATAGCTGACCGTGCTCTGCGGGGCAAAGGTCGAGCGCAGATGGTCCAGCAGGTCGGGCACGCTCATGAAGAAGCAGGGCTGTCCGGCCTCCAGGCAAGCGTTGGCGACCGCCGCCGCCAGGTGGGTCTTGCCGCAGCCGCTGGGGCCGAGCAAGACCAGCCAGCCCTGGGGCTGCGCCGCCCAGGACCGGGCCGACTCCACCGCCCGGCGGTAGCGCGCCTGGCGCTCCGGGTGAGTGCTATGCCCGTGGGGGATGAGGGTGGCGAAGGTCAGGCGCAGGAGTGGCCCCAGGTTGCTGTAGCGTTGCAGGCGCGCCAGGCGCTGGTCCTGAAGCCCGCGCTGCTGGCAGCGGCAGGGCACCGCGGTCCCATAGCGCGGGTCATCCAGGGGCACGTTGGGGTAGACGAACCCCGCGCCGCCGCACACCGGACAGGCCGGTGGCTCCGCAGCCTCGGCGCTAGTGTTTGATGAGGTGTGCGTAGGGTCCCCGGAGGGAAGCCCTGGGATCTGCATGCGGCGCAGGATGTCCCCCGTGCGTTCCGGCTCGGCCACCCTTACCCTCCCTTGCCCAGCGCTCCAGAATGCGCGCGATATAGCGCCAGTACCGTTTCTCGCGCGCGACGGCTTCGGCGAAGGCCTCGGCAATCCATTCCGTGGGATAGCGTTGCTCGGCGTCCCGCAGTTCGTCGGCGATGATGGGCGTGATCAGCCCGATGTTGTCCTGGTAGAGGGTGAAGATGTTGGGCTGGGGCGGCGGCGGTCCCGGCGCCGGCTCCCAGCGTTCCGGCGAGGGGGCCAGGGCCATCCGGCCCTCGCGAAGGGCGGTCACGGCCCGCCGGTTGCGCTCGGTGTTGAGCAGGTAGAAGTACTCCTCCCGGCCGTCCCGGTCCTGGGCCGCCAGTTCCAGCAGCACCCCGCGGGCCACGGCCCGGCGCAGCGCGACCAGCAGGTCGCTCCGGCCCGGCGCGTGACCGTGCCACCCCGCAGCACAGGCGGCCACCGCTGCCAGGCGCACCATCCGGGGCAGGTGCCGCTGGCGCGCCAGCAGCGAGAAGACCACCAGCACCGCCCGGAGCTCCACCGGGTCGTCCAGGTGCGGCAGCACCGCGGTGAAGAACAGGTTGGGGATGGGAGTGTACTCCATCCGATTGGGAAAACCGGAGAAGGGCGACACGTCGGTGCCATCGTCCTTCCAGGGGCGGCAGGGGACGGCCAGGACCCTACCGCGTCTCCTCCCACTCAAAGGCCAGGGACTCGAACTTGGCAACGCTCTCCCGGAACAGCAGCGCCCGCTCGCCGGTAGGGCCGTTGCGGTGCTTGGCAACGATGACCTTGGCAATCCCCTTCGGGTAGGTCTGGGTCGGAAAACGTTTGTTCCATTCCTCTTCAGTGTAATACATATCCTCGCGGTAAATAAACATGACCACGTCGGCGTCCTGCTCGATACTGCCGGACTCGCGCAGGTCGGCGAGCATGGGGATGTGAGGCGAGCGGGTCTCCACCGCCCGGCTGAGCTGCGACAGGGCCACCAACGGCACGTTCAGCTCGCGGGCCAGGGCTTTCAGCGAGCGGGAGATCTCGCTCATCTGGGCCACCCGGTTGTCGCCGTAGCCGCTGCCTTGCAGGAGTTGCAGGTAGTCCACCACGATGAGGTCCAGGGGCCGGTCGGTGTGGAGGCGGCGGGCCTTGCTCCGCAGCTCCACCACGTTCATAAAGGGCGAGTCATCGATGTAGATCTCGGCGTCGGACAGCTTCCCGGCGGCGTCCAGGATGCGCCGCTCCTCCGCCGGGTTCTGGCGGCCCAGGCGCAGGCGCATGGAGTCCACCCCGGACTCGGCGGCCAGCAGCCGCTCCACCAACTGCTCCTTGGACATCTCCAGGGAGAAGACGGCGGCGCGGGCCCGCTGGCGGGTGGCAGCGTGGTGGGCAAAGCCCAGGGCCAGGCTGGTCTTGCCGACCCCGGGCCGGGCCGCCACGATGACGAGGTCGGAGCGGTGCAGCCCGCCCAGCAGCGCGTCCAGAGCCGGGTAGCCCGTGGGGATACGGGGCAGGGCCTCAAGATCGGCATCGGTCTTGGTGGCGCTGGCCTGCTCCAGGTAGGCGTCGATCACCTGGCGGATGTGGACGAAATCCCGGATGCTGTGGCCCCGCCGCAGGTGGAACAGGATATCTTCAGCCTGGTCCAGCACGACATCGGCGTCGGGGCCGCCCTCGTAGGCCAGGGCGGCGATCTCCCCGGCGGCGCTGATAAGGCGGCGCATCAGGGCGGTGCGGACCACGATCTGGGCGTAATACTCGACATAGACCGAGGTGGGGACGGCGGTGACGAGGTAATTGAGGTAGGCCGGGCCGCCTACGTCGTCCAGCCGGTTCTTGAGGACCAGCTCATGGGCGACCGTCACCTCGTTGAGGGGTTCCCGCCGCTCGTAGAGGGCGAGACAGGCATCGTACACCCAGCGGTTCTTTTCCCGAAAGAAGTCGTCGGTCTTCAGCAGGTGCGCCACCCTGGTGACGGCCTCGCCATCAATGAGCAGCGAACCTAAGACCGCTTCCTCGGCGGCAGCGTCGTGGGGCGGGAGCCGCTCGGGGTACATGGTCGGGTGTTTCTAGGGATGGCCGGACCGTGGTTCGGCAGCACCGTGCGCAACACGACTCTCCACCCCACGCCGAGGGGAAGGAGGGAGCGGCATACCACCAAGAAGCGCCGGCGCCACCCGGTCATGCGCTCGCGGGTGACGCCGTTCGGAGGGACGGATGTGCAGCCACGCCCCTCCGCCAGGGGAGTGAGGAAACAGGCCATGGTCCATCTTGTCCAGGCGGCTACTCCTGGGACGCGGAGGCCTCTTCAGGCGGCGCCGCTCCCGGCTCCGCCAGCTCGGCGCCCGTAGCCGGCGCCGCAGCGGGGGCCTCTTCCGGCGGCGCCGCCTCCGCCGCGCGCTCGCCCTTCGGCCCCTCGACGATGACGGTGACGGTCGCGGTCACGTCCCTGGTCAGGTGCAAGGGGATGCGGTAGGTGCCCAGCTTGCGGAGCGGCTCGTCCAGGTCCAGATGGCGCCGGTCGATAGGCTGACCGACCAGATGGCTCAGCGCCTCCGCGATCTGCTGGCTCGTGATGGAGCCATAGAGCCGGTCTTGCTGACCCACCCGTGCCTTCAGGACCACCGGCTGGCCTGCGATCTTGGCGGCCAGGTCGTGGGCTTGCACACCCAGGCGAGCGGCACGGCGCTCTGCAACCTGCCGCTCCTGCTCCAGCCGCCGCAACTCCCCCGGCGTCGCCAGCGTCGCCAGGCGGCGCGGCAACAGATAATTACGGGCGAAGCCGTTGGCGACCTCTTTGACCTCGCCGACCCGCGCCACATTGGGAACGTTTTCCAAGAATACAACTTTCATGAGGGTATCCACACCACCCCGTAAGAGTCAGAACGCTCGTTCCGGGCGTATTATACCTTAGTGCGCACGGCGCTACAAGGGCAGCCCAAGCTCCGTGCGACCAGAACTGGTAGCCGGGTGGCGCGTGGAGTAGCCCTCACCCGCCCGCCTGGGGCAGGCGACCTCTCCCAAGCCTGGGCGAGGGAGGGGGCGGACAGTTTGCATGAAATGGCATCTCAGGAGTGGCGCCGCTGCCCATTCCCTCTCCCTCTGGGAGAGGATGAGGGTGAGGGCGGTGCCAGGAAGCGTTCCCTCACCCCAACCCTCTCCCAAGGGGAGAGGGAGCCACCACCTGCCTTCACATCGAAACTGCCCGCCCCTGAACCCAAGGGGAGAGGTGAGCGGCGCCACCTCCTCCCTCTCCCCATCTCCGGCCTACTGGGGAGAGCAGATACCTGCGCTCCGGTGGCGCACGGCCCCCGGCTACTGGGCGTACTCGTAGAACCCCCGACCGGTCTTGCGTCCCAGGTAGCCGGCGGCCACCAGTTGGCGCAAGAGCGGGCAAGGGCGGTACTTGGGATCGCCGAAGGACTGGTAGAGCGTCTCCATCTGGTGCAGGCAGATGTCCAGGCCGATGAGGTCGGCCAGTTCCAAGGGACCCATCGGGTGGTTCGCGCCCAGTTTCAGGATGGTGTCGATGTCTTCCCGGCTAGCGATGCCCTCCATCAGCGCAAAGGCCGCCTCGTTGATCATCGGCGCCAGCAGGCGGCTGGATACGAACCCAGGGCTATCCTTGATCACCACCGGAGTCTTCCCCAGGTCCTCCGCCACCCGCGTGACCAGCGCCACGGCGTGGTCGTCCGTCGCCAGGCCGCGGATAACTTCCACCAGGCGCATGGCCGGGACCGGGTTGAAGAAGTGCATTCCCACGACCCGCTGCGGCCGGCTGGTAACGGCGGCCAACTCCGTGACGGGCAGCGTGGAGGTGTTGGAAGCCAACACCGTCTCCGGGGAGACCAGTTGGTCTAACGTCCGAAACACCCCGGCTTTCACGTCGAAGTCCTCATAGACGGCTTCCACAATCAGGGGCAGGTCCGCCAGGTCCGAGAGGGCGCTGCCGGTCTGAATGCGCTCCAGGGCCGCCGCCCGCTCGGCCTCGGTCATGCGGGCACGCTGCACCCGGCTGGCCAGGCCGGCCGCAATACCGGCCACGGCCTTCTCCAGTTGCGTGGCGCTCATGTCCGTCAGGATGACCTGGTAGCCCGCCTGCGCTGCGACCTGGGCGACGCCGCTGCCCATAATGCCCGCGCCCACGATGCCGATACACCGCTCGTCCATCCCCACCCCTCCCCTGCGCCGCGTGCGCTCGTCCGCCGTCACTGCGCTCTTTCTGGTGCGCCTGCCACCTGGCTCCCTACGCCACACGCTCCACCGCCAGCGCGACCGCCCCGCCGCCGCCGTGACAGAGGGCCGCGATACCCCGTCGTCCCCCGTTAGCACGCAGCGCGTGCAGCAGCGTGACCAGGAGGCGCGCCCCGCTGGCCCCGATGGGGTGCCCCAGGGCGATGGCGCCGCCCCACGGGTTCACCTTCGCCCAGTCCCACCCCAGGTCCCGGCCATTGGCGAGCACCTGGGCCGCGTAGGCCTCGTTCACCTCCACCAGGTCGTACTCCCCCAGGGCCGACTCGGTGCGCTCCAGAAGGCGGCGGATGGCGGCGACCGGCGCCTCGAACAGCCGGACAGGCTCCACCCCCACGGCGCTGGCCCCCATGATGCGGGCCAGGGGCGGGATGCCCAGGCGCGCCGCGGTGCTCTCGGCCATCAGGACCAGCGCCGCCGCTCCGTCGCTAATGAGCGAGGCGTTCCCGGCGGTTACGGTCCCGCCTTCCTGGAAGGCAGGGCGCAGCCGCGCCAGGGCCTCGGCCGAGGTATCGGGACGCGGGCCTTCGTCGGCAGCCACCAGCACCCGCTCCCGGCCGGCCTCCATCTCGACCGGCGCGATCTCGGCGTCAAAGCGCCCCGCGCGCATGGCGGCCACCGCCCGACGCTGGCTTTCCAGCGCGTAGGCGTCCTGCTCGGCGCGGGTGATACCGTTCTGGCGGGCGATGGCCTCGGCCGCGTCGCCCATGTGCCAGTTGGCAAAGGGGCACCACAGGCCATCATGGACCAGCGCATCCACCATCTGGACGTGCCCCAGGCGCACACCGGTGCGCAGGGCCGGGAGCAGGTGCGGGGCGCGGTCCATGCTCTCCATGCCCCCGGCGACCGCGATGGCGGCCATGCCGCCCTGGATGGCCTGGGCCGCCTGCACTACTGCGATGAGGCCCGAGGCGCACACCATGTTCACCGTCAGGGCGGTAGAGCGCTCCGCCGGTATCCCAGCGCCGATGGCCGCCTGACGCGCCGGGGCCTGGCCGACGCCCGCCTGGAGGACGTTGCCCATCACGACATAGTCCACTTGCTCCGGCGCTACCCCGGAGCGCGCCAGGGCCGCCCGGATGGCGACGGCCCCCAACTGCGGCGCCGGGACCGGGGCCAGGCGCCCGCCGAGCTTGCCAATAGGCGTCCGCGCGCTGCCGACGATCACCACCGTCTCACTTGCCCACGCCATCGTCCCCCTCCCCACGCGCCATGAGCGCAACCGACCGCCACCAGGGGCATGTTCCCTACGATGATAACGCACCACCACCGGACGCAGCGTGCTCGCGCCGCCCGAACGACGACCATGGGAGCGCTTTCCAGCACCTGGCGCTTACTCCGGCATGAGGGGGGCAGCGCCCGGCTCCAGCTCCACCTGGAAGGCGTTGAGCGCAAAGGCCAGCATGGTATAGTAGCCCAGCAGGGCCGTAAGCTCGGTGACACCGCGTGTCCCCAGGTGCGCCAGGGCCGCCTGAAAGGTCTCCTCGCTGACCCGGCGCTGGCGGACGATCTCCTGGGCGTAGCGGGTGATGATGGCCTCCTCGGGGGTCAGGCCCTCAGGGGCGCGGCGTTCGGCGATAGCCGTGATCGCCTCCTCCCGGACCCCCTGCTGGCGCGCCAGGGGGACATGGGCCGTGAACTCGTACTGGCAATCGTTCTCCCGCGCGGCGTTCAGGATGGCCAGTTCCCGGAGGTCCGGGCGCAGGCTCGACTCGAAGCGCAGATAGGCCCCCAGGTGGGCGGCGCGAGCAGCCACCTCCGGGCTGTTGAGCAGCACCTTGAAGGGGCCGGCGATGCGTCCGCCCCGGCTCTGGGCGATGGCATCGAACCGGGGCTGGTGCTCCGGGGGCAGGTCCTCACGGCGGGTAATCGCGGGAACGCGCGGCATCCTTCGCTCCTTTCTCCAAGCGCCTGTGTACGAAGTCCCGGCCCCTCCAGCAGGGGAAATCCCCGACCGGGCGATCAATGGCCTTGACTCCGCTCCCGTCGGCGTGGTATATTAGGAAATGTGAGTCCCACAGACGTTCGCACGGTGTGCGTCGGTGAGGATACGGAGGGGTGCCGGAGTGGCCAATCGGAGCAGACTGTAAATCTGCCGGCGTAACGCCTTCGGAGGTTCGAATCCTTCCCCCTCCACCATATCATACCCTGCAAGCCGCACAACTCCGCCCCAGGCGGAGTTTTTTCGTGCCCTTGGGCCAAAGCAGCAACTCCCCTCGCCTGCCCTCCGCTTCACGCGCTGTAGAAGGCGTTCCAGGGCAAACTGTGCAAGCGGCGCACCAGGTCTGCTGCCGGAACCGGATGGCTCACGTAGTACCCCTGCGCTGCGTCGCAGCCCAGGGCCGCCAGCAGCTCCCACGCCTGCCGGCTCTCCACACCTTCCGCCACCACTTTCAGGCCGAGATAGTGCCCCAGCTCGATGGTCAGCCGCACAATGGCCGCGTTCCCCTCGTCCAGCGCCATGTCCAGCACAAACGACTTGTCGATCTTGAGTTCGCTCACCGGCAGCCGCCGCAGGTACGCGAGGGAGGAATAGCCGGTACCGAAGTCGTCAATGGCGATTTCGATGCCCATGGCGCGCAAGCGCCTGAGGGTTTCCAGGGCCTGCGCGGGGTCGGCCATGAGGCTGCTTTCCGTCATCTCCACCTTGAGGCGGGTCGGCGCCACGCCCCACTGCTCCAGCATCCGGGCGATGTAGTCAGGAAGCTGCTCGTCCTGGGGATCGCGGGCCGAGAGGTTCACCGCCACGCCCAGGCGCAGCCCGGCCCGCTGCCAGGCCGCCGCCTGGTGGAGCGCGGCGCCGAGCACCCACCGCGTGAGGGGCTGGATCAGGCCGGTCTGCTCTGCCAGAGGAATAAACTGGCCCGGCGGCACCAGGCCGCGCTGTGGGTGCTGCCAGCGCACCAGCGCCTCCACCCAGGCAATGCTGCCGGTGACGAGATCGACCTGGGGCTGGTAGTGGAGCACGAGCTGGTTCTGCCGGATGGCCTGATGGAGCTCCCCGATGAGGGCCAGGCGGTCCGGGCTGTACTCGTCCTGCGCTGCGCTGTAGATGGCATAGCCGTTCCCGGACCGCCTGGCCACATGCATCGCAACCGCAGCATTGCGCAGCAGCGTTTCGGCATGGGTGCCGTGCTCTGGCGCGCGGGCGATGCCGATACTGGTCCGGACATGGAGCGGCAGCCCCGAGACCGTGAAGGGCGCTTCCAGCACCCGCAGCAGCCTGCGGACGACCAGGATGACGCCGGCCACGTCCCCCGCCGTCGGCAGCACCACCGCGAACTCCACGCCACCCAGGCGGGCCACGGTATCGGCTTCCCAGAGGGCGCTGTGCAGGCGGTCCCCCACCTGTTGCAGGAGGTCGTCGCCTGCCTGGTGCCCAAAGGTATCGTTGACATCCCGGATACCATCAAACCGCAAGAGCAACACCGCGAGGGAAGCGTGGGAACGGGAGGCGTCCAGGATGGCCTGCTGCAAGCGGTCCTGAAGTAGGGTGCGGTTCGGCAGCCCCGTCAGCGCATCGTGGAGCACCTGGTGCTCCAGCAGCTCCTCGACCCGTTTGCGCGCGGTAATGTCCCGGTCGACGCCCCGGAACCCCTGCAACACTCCGGCGGCATCGCACACCGGCTGCCCGCTGCATTCCATGACCATCAGGCTGCCGTCCTTATGGAAGATACGGTGGGGAACCAGCGCAAACGGCTTGCGTTCCGCCGCGAGCGACGCGAAGAGGTCACGCATGCGCTGTGCATCTTCCGGGGGCATGAAGTCAAAGGGAGTCCTGCCGAGCACCTCCTCGGGGGCGTAGCCGAGGATCCGGGTCACGTTGGGGCTGCAATAGGTATACACGCCGTGCTGGTCCACCTGCCACAGGATGTCGCTGGTGTTCTCGACCAGGTCGCGGAAGCGCGCCTCGCTTTCCCGCAGTGCGGCCTCCGCCTGCCGTTGCTGGTGGCGACGCTCCCGGTCCGCGCACGCCTCCCGCACGACCTGCCCAAGCTGGTCCAAACGGTTCCGGAGCACATAGTCCGCGGCGCCCCGCTTCAGGCACGCTACCAGGGTTTCGCTGACCGCACCGCTGACCACAATGAACGGAAGGTCCAACCCACGCTCGCGCAGGTGATCGAGCGCACGCAGCGGAGGACACTGCGGCGCCGCGACGTCGGCGAGCACGAGGTCCGGCGCTGGGTCCAGGTGGGCCAGGTACTCGTGCTCCTGCGCCACCCGCTGCCAGGCGGGGTCGAACCCCGCCGCGCGCAACGGGTGCAGGAGGTCTTCCACCTCGACCAGGCGATCCGCAATGATCACGACGCGCAGCGGCGTGGACATCATCACCTCCTCGGTCGGGGCTGCACCACCACATGAAGCGCTCCCGGCTGTCCGTGCTCCGACGGGGTTGCCGTACCCTCTGGCCCAGGCCGATGACCGCGCCCAGATACCACCGCGGATAGTATACCGGCGAGAGCTGTCCCGTGATCACAGACAAACGTACCGCATCGGTGAGATAAGAGTACCACATCTGCCATGAGCATTGAGGTGTACCCCGTTGTCTAGACAGCAAAACCAGGAGTTGAAGTTAAGACCTTCCCCCTGCTGCGGGGCTCCGCGAAGCGGCCCCCCGTTCCCCTTGCCGTCCTTCCCTTCAAGCTCGTCTCCGTCCTCCTCGTCTCAC